>JBFWZL010000268.1:0-8854 GCA_050185455.1 Binatia bacterium
CGCCCGCGTCACCGCCACTGCCCATTCCGGATCTCTAATAAACCCACACGTCAATCCCGCAGTTGGATACAAAATGGTCCGCGCAATGTTCGTCTGATCGAGAAAATCCAGCCAAATTTGGGCGCTTGTCTCGAAGGATTTGTGCACGTTGAGATGGGCATAGATCGCCCCACGCTGGAAACCGTCAATGGTCGGCCAGAAGGGAAACCCCAGGAGCGTTTTCTTTCCGGCATACGAACCCTCTATGTAGGCAAAAAGCTCTTGGTCTTTCTCGTACACATGACCGTCCGCATCGATAACCTCACACTCGTGCATCACGCCACCTTAAGGAACAATGGGAAAGAGTTATCAGCCTACTGAGCACGACAAGAGAAGTTAATCAAGGCCACGATGCTTCTCTAGAGAGAACTCGCTTCTGCAGGTCTTCTATTATTTCGCACGTTACAGGATAGTTCCGCAAGAAGAAATCGTCGCGTGAAGAAACATCGACGTAAGGCCATACCCCATAATGATGTTGATATTGTCGTCGTAGCTCCGCTGCGCTTGTCGCCACTCGGCCATGTTCAGCATACAATCGATACTGAGCATACTGAAAGCCAACCGTGACGCCTCGGTTCACTCGTCTCCCAATCGAGAATCCAGCGCTCCGTGGGACTTCTTTGTGAAGCGCATACCGTACTGACTGATGCAGCGTTTCCGTTGGAGGAAGGCACAAAGGGAACTGAGAATGGTTCGCCCGTAAGGCGTAGTACTCCCAAGGATTACGGTGGTAGAGGTAGAGCTTAAGCGTTTTTTCCGTGGTGACAAAGACATGCGCTTTTCTCTGCATGGCGTCTAACGCCTGCATGGTCTGTTCCTCGCGCTCAGAGTCCACTAACAGATAGACTCTTACGGAAAAATCGAAAGGGACGTTGCTCTGCGCTTCGGCAGCGCAGCCTTTTCCTTCTAGAGTCCGCGCTACACGCTCGGCAAGGGCGTCGCCTAACCGTAGACTTTCACGGTAGAGCCAGCGGAGCGGAGGCCGATCCCAACCGCGGAAACCGGTAGCAAGTCCATTGACGAACGCTTCTAACTCCCTTGATGGAGGACAAAAGGTCCGCCAGTACTGCAACGCCGCTCTTCTCGTCGTGGAGGTCTTCAAGGCTCCCGTGTAGAGTCCATATACATTGACCATGTCAAGGAAGAGATTGCCACAGATGCGGACATTGCCGGCGCGAAAGAATCTCGGGAGACGTTCCCACGCCCAAAAAAACCACCATAATAGAGAATCGCGCACCGCCTCATCACGCAAATTGACTTCGGGCCGATTCCAATCCTCGCCATACAGCTTCAGCCACGCCCGGTCCCGATACCAGGTATAAGGTCGCTCTCGATACCAGCTTGCCAGCTCAGCTCTGGTGCTGACATTACAATCTCCCACGCAAGGAAGCAGCCGTTTTAGTTGGGCATGGCGAATAGCTAAGTCCCGCAGAACCTGCGCTTCCTGGTCTATAGACGTAAAAGGCTCTACCAAAAGATGGAGGTCAATATCGCTATGACCAAAGACCACCTCACCACAGGCGACGCTGCGGCGCGCGTATACACTCAGGATAGGCGCACCTTTTGCGAGACGCCCAGCCGCAAGCCGGGCGAGGAATCGATACAGCTGCGTTTCCAGCTTGGGCATCCACAAAGGCATGAGAACTTCTGCTATTTTTGTCGCCGCCGGACAACTTCTGCCAATGTGGCGGCGTACGTGGCCACAGCCTCACTCAACGAGTGGGATTGCACTTGTTCCCATGCCTTGTGTCCAATATGAGCGCGGAGCCCGTCGTCGCTTGCGCCAAGAAGAATTTTAGAGGTCAGATCCTCAATATCTCCAGTACGGAACAGGAGACCGGTCTCACCATCCACGACCACTTCGCGGGCTCCAGGAATGTCACTCGCGAGTAAGAGCCGGGCGCAGGCTTGAGTTTCCAGATACACCAAGGCCTGAGTCTCAGCCGCGGACGGCATCACCACCATATCCGCCAGGTTGATGTATTCCGGCATGCGCTCGTGGTCGACCTCACCAATGAATCTGAATCTTTCAGCAATGTTGCTAATCTGACAAGCTTCTTCCATAGGTTTCCGACAGGGTCCGTCTCCTACGATGAGGTACACAAGATTAGGATTCTGCCGCAAGGTTCTCTCCGCCGAGTGAACCAGGTCTAATGGCCGCTTCAATGATTTTAAGTTCGAAGCATGCACGATGGTGATATCGTCAGTTTGAATAGAAAGTTGTCGGAGTAGAACTTCACTCTTTGGCTTGGGTGAGAAACGTTGCAAATCGATCGCGTTGGGAATGACCTTGATGTTTGTCAGATCTAACCGTCGCAGGTTCTCCGCCATATGCTTCGCCGGAGTCACGATGAGATCAACCCGGCGATACTGCTCAAGTAATTGCCGAGCCTGATCTTCCGGATAAGAGCCGGTTAAGATTCCTATAGTTGTGGCGCCGTGGACCATCAAAAGACAGGGAAGAGCAAAGGTGGCGGCTAGCGCTGGGACATACCAGGCAAACGCCTCCCTGCCGATGATAAGGATGTCTGGTCGCTCACGAGCGATAAGAGCAGAAAGCATCTCCTGAATCTGTTGTCCCTCTACCTGCCGATGGTGGTCAGACGCAGGTACGTTTGGGGAGTTTTCAAAGGAAGGGACGAAGTACCGAGTCACTTCAATGTCAGGATGGCTAGCGGCAAAGACATCGCCGGTTTGCATGGCTTCGGTCGTCATCGGCGCAAGCGCACGGACTCTATGTCCCAACGCCGCGCAGCCCAGGAGAAGCTGGGAGTTTGCGATGGCTGACCCACCCACCCGTGGAGGGAGGGTGCCGATAAAAAGAATGCTGAGGCGACGTGAGTGTAGCATGATTCATTCTATGTTCTGCATTCAGTGGTGTTCTTCCTGAAACGTTGCGGATTCGTGCGCGAGCCGCCCACCAAGTGGTACATCACCAATGCGTTTCCAGACTCGATCTACCTCGGCCAGTATAGCCTCGTCCGGCTGTTCAAGGTTGATTGGGTCATCGTGAGGAACCCAACACGGTCGGCCCGTCACCCAGAACACTTCAGTCCGATTTCCTTCCGGGTCAAAGAAGTAACACCCAATGGCGCTGCCGTGGTTAGAAATCATGTCGATCCGGTAGCCTTCGGCGACTAGACGACGGTAAAAGCTGCGCAGGTCTTCTAACGTTGCGACTCGGAGAGATATCTGATTCAACAGCCGTGGCTCCTCACCATCGGGACGTCCCCGAACAAGCACAATTTCGTGGTCGGCAGACACAGGGTTTGCGCTGAGAAACACGACGCCAGCCCGGCGGTTCTGTTTAGTGACCTGCATTCCCAGGACATCACGATAAAATGTCGCCATCCGTTCCAGATCACGAACGTAAAGGCCAATATGTCCGAGTCCTATGACCCGCGTCATTCCGTCCTCCTTGTGAAATGCTGTGACTTGTTTCCGGACTTGTTCAACTCGTTCAACTTCTTGTGCAGAAACTCGAGTAAAGTCTGGCAGTTTTTCTCGATGTCGCGTCCCAGTATGAACCGGTATGGAAAGACGCGGGCCAACAAGCGGAGGCTGGTCTGCATACGCGCGGCGACAACCTTTCCTTTATCAAACCATTCTTGTTGTCCCTGTTTTCCAAGAAACTCTCTCCCCTGATACACGCCCCGCCCGGCAACGAGGTCTTGGAGGAGAGCCTTACCCGCTCGATAACGAGAAAGGGGGCGAATCTCAGACACCGCACCAAGATCGCGTTGCCCTACGAAGAGAAACCGCGGCGTCACTGGTTCAGCAATGCGGCCACGAAAATATTCAACATCAACTAGCATCTTCGGCGGCAGCTCCATGCGTTGCATGGTGCGCACATATGCGGTTGGGATGTCCGTCTGGCGGGTAGGCAGCATGCCAAGACGCAAAGGGAAAGGCAGAAGCATTCCGCTACGATCGACCAAAGGTGTGTCTTCTCCTAAGAGAAGAAAGTCAGGTCGATGCAAAAGGTGCATCGCCATCGTACTTTTTCCGCCGCCAGAAGGAAGCAATATGAGCAGGCCCTGCTGCGCATAGCTGACGCCTAGCGCATGCACTCGATGAATTCCTTTACTTCGCAGATACTGGCCTACAGTTGAGAGCATAAAGAGATACACGATTTCGTGGAGGCGATCGGGATCAGTGCTGAACACTTCGCACCGTTGTGTCTGCCGATCAAAGATAGCGAGCCCTTGGCCAAAGTAGTCTATGTAAACACATGTTCCAAGCACAAAACAGACGCTACGCAAGGTAAAACGAAAGGCTGGCGCGGACGGCAAGTCAGCGTAAGGAGGAGGACGCAGGTGCGCCTGTATCTGTACCTGAGGCTCTCCCTGCGATGAATGAAAATAAGAGAAGTCGCGCCGGATTTCTTCAACCAACGCTGACGAGGCGCTGTGCACGGCAAGAGTGAGGTCGTAAAAACTGAAACTTTCAGTCACGATATTGATCTTCTATATAAGAGCGATTGCTGCTGAAAGTCTCATTCTCAATGCCGATGTCGCCGACGGGTGATAATGTCTCGTTTCTTTCTCTCGCGTACGTGACTACACGAAGGATCAAGTTGGTTAGTTGACTAACTTGGTCGCTTCATAATTTCCTTCACCATCGTCACCGATCTTCCTCCGGTCCATGCGGGCGAAATATCGATGACGGTAATAAAATCACGCCATGTCGTAAAGCTCCAAGTAGCGTCGCGGTTATAAAAACGACATTAGCGAGGTAGTGCACGGCGGCGATTTGACATCTGCGCCATACTCCTAACTGCACCTGACGGTCATCGTGAAGGGAACGCCAAAAGAACACGGAGGCGACAAGAACGCCCAGCCAGGCAAGCCATAAATGTCCTAATACGCCAACTAATAACGCGCCGCCGAGGAATATATGCGCAAGGTGAAAATCCGTCCAGAACATGCACACCAACAGCGGAAAACGTTCTATTTCAAGATCAAACTTAATACGATGATCTTTTGAACTGAGCCAATAGAGATAGATTCCTTTGATATTGGTCTTGGCGTACGGATAACCAACATGATATCCCCACCCCCACATTTGTTTGACGAAAGCCAGAAAAGATTTCCTGGCTTTGTGGCGGACAAAGCTTCCTTTTTCACGCAACGCGATCCACTGAGGGCTACGTGCGACACGAAAGCACACATCGACGTCCTCGGATTTAGTCGCGCGCGCGTCATATTGACCCACTTCCTGCGCGCACGTTTTCCGAATTGCCAGGTTGTTATTAGAAAAATGGAAGAAGCCCATTCTATAGTGCTTGAGTGGAGCCCCGGAATGGTCCCACACTGTATGATCCGAGGCTTGCCCAGGAAGAAGAACTATCATAGTGAAAAACGCTTTCCCTTGTTACGATTTATTGTGATGGAAGAAGCTATAATATGTGTCAAGCAGTGAAGGTTCGATCGCCGGTTCGTGTTTGACCCAGCCGCCGACGATGCCGACGTTGTCGGCGCGTAAGAATCCTCGCTCCACCGCATCCAACCACCCAGGCTCAACAATGCAATCGTCATCAGTGAACGCGATGATTTCATGTTGAGCTCGATCAACGACCATGTTCCGTGCATTGGGAATGCTAGCGTCAGGTAAAAAATGGTACGCAATGGGCAACCGCACTGGAAAGCTCTCGATCACCTTTTTCGTGCCGTCAGTCGAACCGTTGTCAATAATCAGCACTTCGTCCGCGGGACGCAGCTGCCGCGTTAATGATTCGAGCACGTCCTGGAGGTCACCCGCCCGGTTCCGGGTAATAATCCCCACAGTAATTCCCAAGCGTTTTTGGTAACCATCGAGTTCGATATGCGCCGCGCTAGAAAGAAATTGCGCCATGAATTGCAAGAGGCAGCGGTAAAGGGTGTTCACTGGCGCGCGCGGATTCGCGGAGGTTAAGAGATTTTCATAGTACGTCAATAAGTCATCAAGGAAAGAGCGACATGATGGATATTTGTCGCTCACATATTCGACAAGAGCGCGTGAGCTGCTGATATCAACGTGATCCGAGTGCAGAAGGAACACCCGCATGCGATGCCACGCATCCTGGATAACGGTGAGGTCGTCCTCTGCATAGACGCAAGGGAAACGCAGTTTTTCGATCCACCCGGCGCTCTTTTTGTAAATATGAGCGAAGGCTGAGAACATGTTCCCAGCGATCTCTCGCTGCTCCTGGTCAATTGAGGTAAGCAAGGAAAATCGTCGCGGCTCGTCGGACAAACGTGCGTACAGATTCGCAGAGAGAAGCGGGTTAAGCGGCAGGATATCGACGTAAGAAGGGAGTTTGGACATGAGAAACGGGAGGTCTTGGAGTCGCACGAGCACGCTTTCACCTTCATCTCCGGATTCGTCCAAGAGCCGAGCGATCGAGCGAAGAACTTTGTAACTTCCTCCGTCCATAGCAACCGCTAAAAAGGAGCGATCCAGTGGGAGATAACGAAACTGCGGGGTCAAACCATACAAAGCAGAAGGCAAGGTTCGGAAGCGAGCCTCTTTGTATTGACGGCGGATAGCGTGCGCGGTGGCCGACATAGCCTCATTACTAGCAGAATTCCCGTGATAATTCGCTTGATAGCCATTAAGCACAGTGCACTCCAGGTCGATAGCAGGCTCTCTTTGCTGCAATGAATGGCAGATGCGTTTCGCGAACTCTAGCATGAGCGTGAATAACGCGTCTGGGTCGCAGGGGCGAATGTAGGCCAGGCGATCACTCTCTTCTAGAAATCTCAGTGCCGAGAGAGACCGCATCTCCACCGCCAGTGACTGCAGTCCGGCGAGGTTAGCCAATTCGATCAATTTATTGAATAAACGCTTCCACAATAGCTGCTTTTTTGCTTGCGCCTCGCCCTTCATCAGCGCGATCCGCAACAAAGTATCGACCTCCGCAGCGATCTCACCCGTGCTCACCGTATCTGGTTCCACCATGACCGCTAGGGGATTGCCGTGTAACCATCTCAGTCGGTGTTGCTTCGCGCGGAGTGCAATAGAAGCCGGCAGTGGAAAGCCCGCCTTGATTTCAGACAAGAAAATCAAATTTTCCGCGCTCTCCGGCCAGGGCGCCAAGAAGCGGAAAAAGCGCCGCCAGCTATTATAGAGAAAAGCAATTTCGTGGTGTACCGCATCGGCTCGTGAGAACCGCTCGTCAAGAAGGAAAACAAAGTCGATGTCGGACACGCCATAGAGACAATTGCCCTCAAAGAACGAGCCGTATCCAGCAATCGCCCGCATTGCCGGATGTCTCGCCAGAGTTGCCACCGTCCGTCGCATTCCCCAGTCATACACCGCATGAAAAAATGTGATGAAAGGCTCGACATTCAACAGGACTATGGCCTTACGCAGAAATTTCCTCAATTGCTTCTGGCATCCTTTCCTGAAGTTGTCGTGGCAGCCGTCGCCCAAAGAACCAAGTCAAGGAAAACTCCTCTCTCCTCAGAGATATCCCAGCCTCGCCATTGTTGGACCGGCTATCTCCAACACTACCGACAACTCATCAGCAGAAAGTCCTTTTTTATGTTTGCCAACGCTGGTATCTCGCACCGGTTGTATAGAAAACTCCTGCGGACTTACGCCTAACCATTCTCCAAGGCGGTGAAGTTCCTGCTGAGTTTTACAAATCAAATCTTCGTAACAAATGATATGTAATCGGTTTCGGTAGCGCTCCATCTCCTCGATAGCACGAACCCAGCGTCTTGCGACCTTCTCGGCGGTGTTCATTTGTTCTGCAAAGGCGGACTTCCGCCAGGATGTTCTAACTTGCTCTAGAGTGGAACTGACAACATCTCGGCAGTCGCGATAAATCATCAACAGATAGATCCCATCTTTCTCAACGAATTTGTCCAACGAGAAGACAAAACCAGGCCATTTGTCACCGACAAAGCGCGCAGCAGGAAAGAGCGAACGCAACGCGGTTTCAATAGCGCCAAGGTCAACATGTCCTTGACGGACTCGATGCACCTTAAGCAGGTAGCGCAAGACGAAAAGAAAATTGTGCAACCTCATCAGACGATGCCGCTCAGATGCAGGTTCAAAAGCCCATTTACTCTGAACAGTCCACCAACGATTCAATATCTGACGACTATATGCTTGGTAAGGTCGGCCAAGCGCGAGAAAATTACCGAATTCGCGCGTTATGATGATGTCACGATGGTGATTGCACAGTTCTCCCAACAATGTCGTTCCAGATCGCTGATGCCCGCCAATCAGCAAAATCACCGCTTCTCTCCTCACGCTTCTCTTGCACGTTCTATAAGGTTGAAAAACTTGGCCGAGAATTCATTATAGATATCCAAGCTTCCGCATCGTCGGACCGGCAATTTTCAGTATGAGGTCAACTTCTTCTGCTGAAAGGCCGGCTTTAAATTTCCCAATGTTGGTCTCCCGCACGATACTTTGCCGAAACCCTTTAGGATCCACTTTCAACCAACTGCCAAGAGCTTCGAAAGTTTGTTGCCGGTTCCGCACTAAATCCTCGTAGCGAATGGCGTGGATGCGGTCTTGGTAACACTCGATCAGTTCCATCGACCGCACCCAACGGTTGGCAATCTTCTCAGCTGTATCGGCGTTTTTAATCCATGGCTCATGGCGCCAGCTGGTTCGCGCCAGCTTGAGATGGGAACTCGCAACATCCCGACAATCGCGATAAATCATCACGCACATCGCTTCCGGCAGCGAAACAAAAGCATCAAGCATAAAAACGTAGTCAGGCCACTTATCACCCACGATGCGAGCAGAGGGAAAAAGTCCCTGCAGCGCGGTCGTGATGGGTCGCACATCAATCGTTCCGTTGTGCACTCGGGACAAG
>JBFWZL010000269.1:0-8851 GCA_050185455.1 Binatia bacterium
GAATTCCAAGCTTTGGTCTCATGGGGACTGGAAGCATCGCCGACGCACGAGGTGCTTATTGAAGAATCGATCGCCGGATGGAAAGAGTTCGAATTGGAAGTGATGCGCGACGGCAAAGACAACGTCGTGATCATTTGTTCCATTGAAAACCTCGATCCTATGGGCGTTCATACCGGCGACTCGATCACGGTCGCGCCAGCGCAGACCTTGACCGATAAAGAATATCAGATTATGCGCGACGCCGCGTTACGCATCATTCGCGAGATCGGCGTTGATACCGGCGGATCAAATATCCAGTTTGCCGTACACCCTGATAACGGACGTATGGTCATCATCGAAATGAACCCGCGCGTCTCACGCTCCTCGGCGTTGGCCAGTAAGGCAACCGGATTCCCTATTGCTAAAATCGCCGCCAAATTGGCCGTTGGTTATACGCTTGATGAGATTCCCAATGACATCACCCGAGAGACGCCCGCCTGTTTTGAACCCACCATTGATTACGTTGTGGTGAAAATTCCTCGCTTTACCTTCGACAAATTTCCTCAGACCAAGGATACCCTTGGTCCACAGATGAAATCGGTCGGGGAGGCGATGGCGATTGGTCGTACTTTCAAGGAAGCTTTGCAGAAAGCGTTGCGTTCCTTGGAGATTGGCAGCTACGGCTTCGAAGAAAGAGTGTGGCGATCCGAGGATGATGACGAAGACAACGGGCCGCAGCCTCTGACCGCTGATGAAGAACAAAAGCTGATGACGGACCGCCTGCGCAGACCGAACGCTGAACGCCTGTGGTACGTAGCCGACGCTCTGCGGTCAGGCATGAGCGTTGATGAATTGTACCAGCTCACCAAGATCGATCCCTGGTTTTTGGAGAACATTCATCAAATCGTGCAATCTGAGAAAAAACTTTTGACGTTAGATGCTAGACGCTTGACGCCAGACGCGCTTCGCGCAGCGAAGCAGATGGGGTTTTCTGATGTGCGCCTTGCCCGGTTGTTGGGCTGCAGTGAAGGGGAGATTCGTCAACAGCGAGAGCAGTGGGGAATCAAGCCGGTCTATAAGACAGTGGATACCTGTGCTGCGGAATTTGTGGCTCACACCCCATACCTCTACTCCACGTATGAGGGGGAAAACGAAGCGCAGCCCTCGGCGCGGAAGAAAATCGTGATTCTTGGCGGTGGCCCTAATCGTATCGGCCAAGGGATTGAGTTCGATTACTGTTGCGTACATGCGGCGTTCGCGCTCAAAGAGGATGGGTTCGAGACCATCATGGTCAATTGCAACCCGGAGACGGTGAGCACCGATTACGATACTTCGGATAAGCTCTACTTTGAACCGCTGACGCTCGAAGATGTGTTAAGCATCGTAAAAGAAGAACGACCGTTTGGCGTGATCGTACAATTTGGCGGTCAGACCCCGCTTAAGTTGGCGGTGCCGCTTGAACGCGCCGGGGTGCCGATTCTTGGGACCTCGCCGGATTCTATTGATCGAGCCGAGGATCGTGAACGCTTCAAAGAAGTGCTCGACAAGCTCGGTCTTCGTCAACCGCCAAACGGCGTGGCGCGCTCGTCGCAAGAAGCGATCCGCATCGCAGCAGAGCTGACCTATCCTGTGCTCGTGCGTCCTTCCTATGTACTCGGCGGACGCGCCATGCAGATTGTGTACAATGAGGCGAATTTACGGCGCTACATGCGTGAAGCGGTGTCCGTGTCTCCGGCACATCCTGTACTGATTGATAAATTTCTTGATGATGCGACCGAGGTCGATGTGGATGCGGTCAGCGACGGTCACGAGGTCGTCGTCGGTGGTGTCATGGAACATATTGAGCTGGCAGGAGTGCATTCGGGAGATAGCGCTTGTTCGCTACCGCCGCGAAGCCTTTCCGTGGCGGCGCAAGCGGAGATTCGTCGTCAGACTGTTGCGCTTGCAAAAGAACTGAACGTGGTGGGGTTGATGAATATCCAATTCGCGATTCAAGACGGCCTCGTCTATGTATTGGAGGTCAATCCACGCGCATCGCGCACGGCGCCATTCGTGAGCAAAGCGATCGGCGCGCCTTTGGCGAAGATCGCCGCACGGGTGATGGCGGGCAAGACGTTGCGCGAAATCGGCTTTACCAAGGAGATTATTCCTCGGCATATTTGTGTCAAAGAAGCTGTCTTTCCTTTTATCAAATTTCCCGGCGTTGATACCGTTTTAGGGCCGGAAATGAAATCAACGGGCGAAGTCATGGGCATCGATGATTCTTTTCCTCTCGCGTTCGCGAAGTCGCAGATCGCGGCGGGGACGCTACTCCCCGTACAGGGAACCGCTCTCCTGAGCGTGCGTGATGCCGATAAAACTGCGGCGCTTCCCATTGCCCGTCTTTTGCGAGAAAGTGGGTTTTCCTTGATGGCGACGGCGGGAACCGCGGCGTTTCTTGGCAAAGCCGGCATTGCAGTTGAAGCAGTGAAAAAGGTAGCGGAGGGATCACCGCATGTGGTGGATGCCATCCGTGAAGGGAAAGTTGCACTGGTGATTAACACGATTGACGGCGCCCGATCGTTCGCGGACTCATTTTCGATTCGTCGTACTGCCTTGGAGTGCCGCGTTCCTTATTGTACGACGATAGCCGGGTCCCGCGCCGCCGCCGAAGGCATCGCACAATTGCGCAAGGGACTTCTCAACGTCAAGCCGTTGCAGGAATACCATCAGAAGAGCGATTAGTCGTTAGCTTGTAGCTATTAGCCGGACAAGGTCTATGAATCTTATGGATTGTGAGAAATGATTTACTAAGAGCTAGCAGCGAAAAACTAAAAGCTAAGCTCGTTGTAGGGTGCGCTTGCGCGCCAAGACGATAAGATGAACGATTACGTCTCTTCCCCCCAAGACTCTCCAGAACGGATGCCTCGATCTTTTCCGCCCCCTCTGAAAAAACCCGTTCAGTATGTCAAAGGCGTGGGCCCGAAGCGGGCGGAGCAGCTGGCGAGGTTGGGAATCTCTACTGTTGAGGATTTACTCTATCACATTCCGTTTCGTTATCAGGATCGTCGCGAGATTCGGAAAATTCGTGATTTGATCGGTGGTGAAGAAGGCGCCACCGTCGGACAGCTCGCGCGCATGGGCCGCCGTTTTGTGACCCGGAGCCGTCGATGGGTGCTAGAGGCTGTCGTTCGCGATGAGACCGGTTTTCTCTTCCTGCGCTGGTACAATCAGCATCGCTATTTTGAACAGAAATATCAGCTCGGTCAGCGTGTCCTCTTGTTCGGTAAAGTCGAAGTTGGTCTCAAGGGTGGAAACTGGATGATTCACCCTGACATGGAGCTGGTGGAAGAGGAAGAGGATACCGCGCGCCTCCTCCCCATTTACAACAAAACGACGGAAATGACCGTTAGCGCTATGCGTCGCTTGGTGCACGGCGCCGTGAATGACAATCTCCAACATGTGCAGAATGGCGTCCCGGCGGAAATTGCCGAGCGTCTTGGGCTGATGGATCTTAGCGCCGCTTTGCGTGACCTTCACATGCCGCCGTTAGACACAGACGTGTCGGCGCTGAACAATGCCGCGTCGCTCGCGCACCGCACTGTGGTGTTCGACGAATTGTTTTATTTACAGCTTGGCATGGCGATTCGTCGCCGCAGTGTAGTGAAGGAAGACGGACTGTCGATCGTGCCGGGACCGTTGGTCATGCGAGTGCACGAGGTTCTGCCGTTCAAGCTGACCGGCGCGCAAGAGCGCGTGCTGGAAACTATCTTCCGTGACATGGCTGCGCCGCATCCGATGAACCGACTCGTGCAAGGTGATGTCGGTTCAGGAAAAACGATTGTGGCCTTTTGCGCCGCGCTGGCTGCGCTCGATAGTGGATATCAGGTAGCGTTCATGGCGCCGACAGAGCTGCTTGCGGAGCAACATTTTCGCACACTCAAGCCGCTGGCCGACCAATTGGACCTCTCGCTTGCCTTGCTGACCGGAGAGATGCGACCGCAGCAGAAGCAAAAAGTCCACGTGTTGCTTGAACAAGGAAAAATAGAAATTATCGTCGGCACGCACGCTTTAATTCAGGAAAAGGTGCGTTTCCAGCGCCTCGGTCTCGCGATTGTTGACGAACAACACCGCTTTGGCGTCATGCAACGCGCCGCCTTGAAGCGATCAGGTGTGAATCCCGACATGTTGCTTATGACCGCGACGCCCATTCCGCGTACGCTGGCGCTAACGATATATGGAGACTTGGATGTCTCTGCTATCGATGAACTCCCGCCGGGACGCAAACCGATCACCACTCGTGTGTTTCATGAAGGGGAACGACAAAAAGCCTATCAGGCGGTAAAAGCACAACTTGACAAGGGCCATCAGGCGTATATCGTCTATCCGCTGGTGGAAGAATCGGAGAAGTTAGACCTGAAAGCGGCGACCAACATGGCTGACGAATTGTCGCGCACGGCTTTCAAAGGCTACTCGCTTGGTCTGGTGCATGGACGCATGAAAGGCGATGAGAAAGACGCTGTCATGCGTCGCTTCAAAGCCGGCGAACATCATCTTCTTGTCTCGACTACCGTCATCGAAGTTGGCATCGACGTGCCGAATGCGACAGTGATGCTTATTGAACACGCCGACCGGTTTGGTTTAGCGCAATTGCATCAATTGCGCGGACGGGTAGGGCGCGGACAAGCAGAATCATTTTGCTTTTTGCTCGCGCAATACACACCAGCGGATGAATCGCACCGCCGTTTACGCGTCATGGTCGAAACCAACGACGGCTTCAAAATCGCCGAGGCAGACCTGACTTTTCGTGGTCCGGGCGAGTTTCTTGGTACGCGGCAATCGGGCATGCCGGACTTCCGCGTGGCCAATATCGTACGCGACAGTCGCATTCTCGAAATCGCTCGTGAAGAAGCGGAGGCTTGGCTTGCGAAAGATCCGGATCTGACCGCGCCTTCTTCCCGCTGGCTCCGCGCCATTCTCGAAGACCGCTGGGCGGGACGATTGGAATTGGCAAGGGTTGGGTAACTCCGAATAGGTACCGATTACGGTGTCGGCGGAAAAGGCTCGCATAGCGCATCCCACTTCCGTGCGTGCTCATTCTCCTCCCTCTCGAAATCAATTAGTCACCACATCGTGAATGCTGTGCTCTCCTTTCCTGTCGGTACAAGTCGGCACTCTACCAAACACATAGGGAACATCGGCAACCTCAAGTTGATCCGCCAAAGGATTTATCTTTTTTCTGCCCATCTCCGCTTTAGGGAGAAGTTCTTTGCAACACTCCAGTTCGAGATACTTTGTATTGGCTCTACTGGGTGAAGACTGATCTTTCTGTGCTCGAACAATAATGAAGTTGATGGGGATCTGCGATGGCAATCTTTGCTATCTTCCTTGGCGAGGATGCAATGTAAAGCGACGGCAGATTTTTCCCTTTGGGAGTGCGAAGTGAAAGAATGGTGTGAAAGGAGTGGTTGTCAGGTCCAGAATAATTGGTAGAGCTCTTGGCCCGGGTGAAAGGCTTCGCGTTTCAGGGAGTAGTAAGGCCCTTCTCCCAACGGCATCGACACTGTTTTTTCGTAAGTCATCCCTAGCTTTTGCAGCACGCGTATTGAGGCGACATTGGGAGCATCGGCTCCGCCCCAAATCTTGGGAAGCTGAAGTTCTTCAAAGCCGTAGCGCAACACTGCTTTCGCGGCTTCCGTGGCGAGCCCTTGTCCCCAATGCTCCGGCGTGACTCCGTACAGGATCTCGATCTCAGGCAGGTCAGCAAAGAAACGTAATCCACAAAACCCAATAATGATTGCTTCATTTTCCAGGGAGCGAAGCGTCCAGAAGCCGAAGCGATGTTCCTGGAAGGAGAAGAGACTGGCGCGCACAACTTCTTCTGCCGTCTCGTGCGAGATGATTTTGTCATCCCACAGATAGCGGCGGACGTCGGGGTCAGTCCAGAGGTGATGCAGCGCGTCTACGTCGTCCAAGGTGAACGGCTGAAAACGGAGACGCGCCGTGATGAGGCGTGGGAAACTCATTTGCTCTTACGCAAGCTTTGGAATCAATGTAGCGTACTGATCGAGTTTCGGTAGGACCTTGTCTTTGTCTGCCGAGGGTAAAAAGAGCACGACGCGATCTACCCCTTGGCTTTGGAATTGGCTCAACGTATCTTCTTTGGCAGGCGCGCCAAAGATCGAGATCGGAAATTCTGATGCTTTACGACCAGCTTGTTCGGCGTGAGTTTGCAAATCTCGCTTCGCATCCGGCAGCGTTTTGGGAGTGACGCCGACCGGAATCCAGCCGTTACAATAACGTACGACTCGGTCGATCCCCTTGGCTGACATCGTGCCCAGCAGAATCGGCGGGTTCGGCTTTTGTTCAGGTTTGGGATAGCTCCAGATTTTATCGAAGTTGACGAATTCGCCGTGATACTCGGCTTCTTCTTTAGTCCAGATCTCTTTCATCGCTTCGATGCGTTCACGCAGCACCTTCCAACGTTTTTTGAACGGCGTGCCGTGATGCTCCATTTCCTCGGCGTTCCAGCCGCCGCCAATGCCGAAGAGGACGCGTCCGTTGGATAATTGATCGACTGAAGCGACCTCTTTTGCCGTCAAGATCGGGTCGCGTTCGATAACCAGGCAGATGCCGCTGCCTATTTTGATCTTCTTCGTGACAGCAGCGGCCGCCATCATGGCGACGAAGAGGTCGTGCGTGTGCCAGTAGTCTTTCGGCAGGTCTCCGCCTCCCGGCCATGGGCTTTTACGGCTGGCGGGAATATGGGTGTGTTCAGGAAACCACAGCGACTCAAATCCGCGCGCTTCGCATTCACGCGCGAGGTCGTCGGGACGCATCGCGTAGTCGGTCGCAAACATAGTCACACCAAGTTTCATAGAGCCTCCTTGTGATAGTGATGCAGGGTCTCCCCAGCTGGGCAATTGTCGAATCCACGACAACCTCCCAGCCCTTACCAACTTCTGGGTGTACAATCAACTTGCCACAGTTTCTATTACTGGTTGCTTCCTGGTAGTGGCGTTCCGGGTATCGCCATCGTGGACAGGACGGACAGCGGGTTGCGTTGTTCCAGGATGGCTTCCATTCTAGCGCGGACAACCGGGAGAAATTCCGGGTGCGGAAAGATGTAGAACTGTTCGTCCTGGACGGCGGCGAACACTTTTTCGGCAACTTCCGCGGGCGGCATCCCCGAAGCGATCCCCGCAAACATCATAGCCGCGAACGACTGTTCTGCTTCGGAAAATTGCGGCATCCCGGTTTGGAGATCGGTGGGGCGGTTTCGTTCGGAGGTGGCGATGTTGGTCTTGACGAATCCAGGACATAATACCGACACTTTCACTTTTGCGTTCTGCATCGCTAATTCCAGATGCAGCGATTCAGAAATGGTCACAACAGCGAATTTCGTCGCGTCGTAGATTGACATAAACGGACCCGAGATGAGCCCCGCCATGGAAGCGGTATTAACGACATGCCCCTCTGTATCTTGCTGCAACATGATAGGAACGAAGGTGCGAATACCGTGAATTACTCCCCATAGGTTCACGCCAAATCCCCATTCCCAATTTTGCAGCGGTTGCGTCCATGAGGGACCGAAGCCGCCACCGACGCCTGCGTTGTTACAGATGATATGCACACCGCCAAAAGAAGCGAGTGTCTGTTGCGCCAATGCGTCGACGGATTCAGCTTTGGACACGTCCGTGACGACGCCGAGCACGTTAGCGCCAGCCGCGCGCATTTCTTCTTCCGCCTGCCGTAATGCGTTTTCTTCGACATCCGCGAGCACGACTTTCATGCCTGCAGCGGCGAAACGGTCAGCCATGGCCCGACCAATGCCGCTGGCGCCTCCAGTGACGACGGCGACTGTCTCTGTAAATTTTTTCATTGCTTCCTCCTACTATTTCCAAGACGGTGGCTCTCGCCTAATCTATCTGTCTTTGTCCTGTCTTTGTACTGCCTGGCTATGGAACATCATGGCTAAACGAAGGAGCTGCCTTATGGTGCGTCTCTCTGCTCAGACCTGGGATGCGATTTGTCGCCATGCCCAGGAGACATTTCCTGATGAATGTTGCGGAGCCATTCTCAAACGAGGTGGCGTTGAGGAAGTACAGCGTATTACCAATATCCAAAACGCTATGCACGCTAAAGATCCGCATGGTTATCCGCGAGACGCTACTATTGCGTATTTCATGGACCCAAAGGAACTCTTGGCGGTGATAAAAGAAGTTGATAGCGGGCGAGCGGAATTACAGGCTTTTTATCATTCCCACCCAAATCATGACGCGTACTTTTCTGCTGAAGATAAAGCCAGAGCACTATTTGGTGATGAGCCGTCGTATCCGGATACTGCGTACCTCGTGATCTCGATTTATGACCATCAAGTGAAAACGATCCGGGCCTATTGTTGGGACGAGGGAAAGAAGGACTTTATGGAAACCTCACTGAGTACAGAAGTATAGTGCCGTTGCCAAATCTTGCGCGGTGGGATAGGAGCGGTTGCCATGCGTATGAGAGGAGGGTGTCTTATGGCGAGATGGAGTCGGCGGGTTTGGGGCTGGATGGTTGTTGGTTTTATGTGCTGGACTGTTTCCACCGCTTACGCGGAGGATTTATTGCCAAAACCTGGAACGTGGTCTTCCGGCCTCCGTACCGGATATACTTTTAGCCTTGACAATAAAGGGGTGGAAATGGTGCCCGTGCACGTCCATATTGGTTACACTCTATTTAAAGGGAAGCCGTGGCTCCTTCCCGAAGGGTCTTTTGAAGTTGGCATCGAGCCTTTTGCTGGTGTCATTACCTCGCTCAAGAAGAAGACAGCAAAAGGAGATAACGAATTTGGACTTGTCCTTCCTATTTTCACCTATTACTTTAATTTAGGAAGTGGCTTTTCTCCTTA
>JBFWZL010000270.1:0-8829 GCA_050185455.1 Binatia bacterium
TAGTTTTTAGTTCTTAGTCTTTGATCCTTATTCAACTACCGGTTAAGAACTAAAAACCTATTTTTCCTCATAGACTACTCGCCCCGCCACGAGCGTCACCATCACTTTACCCGTCACTTCCCAACCACCGAACGGTGTGTTCTTACTTTTCGATCGCAACCGTCCAGGGAATACGTTCCATACATGCGCCGGGTCAAAAATCACCAGGTCAGCAGGAGCGCCAATCGAAAGCGTTCCATAAGGCAGGCCGAGGATGCGCGCGGGGTTGACAGTCAGTTTTCGCACTGCATCAAAGAGTGACAGCACCCCATCTTTCACTAGCCGCAAGGTCAGAGGCAGGGCCGTTTCCAAACCAACAATGCCGTTCGCCGCCTGATCAAACTCAACCTCTTTCTCGTCGTAGTGATGTGGCGCATGATCCGTGGCAATAGCGTCGATCGTCCCATCCCGCAACCCTTCCTTGAGCGCCTCGACATCTTCCAATTGGCGGAGCGGTGGAGCCATCTTCGCGTTAGTGTTGTACCCTACCACGGCTTCTTCCGTGAGCATGAAATGATGCGGCGCGGCTTCGGCGGTAACTGATAGTCTTCCGTTTTTGCCTGCCGCACGAGGGTAACGGCTCCGCGCGTACTGGCGTGCGCAATATGCAAGCGCCCACCCGTTAGCCGCGCGAGAATAATATCACGCGCAATCATGACATCTTCCGCGGCGTTGGGAACGCCTTTCAGGCCGAGCCGCAGTGCAGTCGGTCCTTCATTCATCACCCCCCCCGCTGCCAAGTGCAAATCTTCCTCATGGACGCTAATGGGCAGATTGAACATCGAGCAATACTCCAGCGCACGACGCATCAGGTTGCCATCCATCACCGGGCGTCCATCATCAGAAATAGCCACGGCTCCAGCGGCCGCCATTTCGCCAATATCGGCTAGCGATTCCCCCTTCAACCCCTTCGACAGAGCGCCGATCGGAAACACACGCGCTAGATTCGCCGCCTGGGCTTTCTCGATGATGTAGCGAGTTACAGAGCCATTATCATTGACGGGATTCGTGTTCGCCATACACGCTACGGTCGTAAATCCACCAGCTACGGCGGATTGCGTTCCCGTCAACACCGTTTCTTTATACTCAAATCCAGGCTCGCGTAGATGCACATGCATATCGATGAAGCCCGGCGCGACGACCATTCCATTTGCGGCAATCCCAGGATCTCCCGTGCCGAAGAAACTGCCGGGTTTATCGACTGCTCGAATCCACCCATCTTCGACCAATATATCCAGAGCCGCGTCGCGGTTGTTGGCCGGGTCGATGACTGTGCCTCCATGAATGACAAGTTTCATAACTAACGGCTCGCTACACGTCGGCGCGGTACTCGTTCTTCTTTTGCAGGTTCGCTTCGTTCTTCAAGCTCTTCTTTTCCCTGTGCGGTCAGTAGATATAAAAGCGCCATACGAACCGCGACGCCATTGGTCACTTGATCAAGAATAACGGAATAGGGACCATCCGCAACTTCGGAAGCAATCTCAATCCCACGATTCATCGGACCGGGATGCATCACCAACACGTCAGGCTTGGCCTCGGCTAACACGGCAGCCGTAATGCAGAAATGTCGAGAATATCCTTCCGCGCTGGGGAGAAAATTCCGGTCCTGGCGTTCTCGCTGTAAACGCAACGCCATCACCACATCCGCCCCTGCAAGTCCAACTCGCAAGTCAGAATGAAGCTCCACGCCCCAACGACAGAACTCAGGCGGTAGCAAAGTTGGGGGACCAATTAAACGCACCTTCGCGCCTAAGGTTGTTAACGCTAACGTATTTGAGCGGGCCACTCGACTATGCAAAACATCGCCGACAATTGCAATCGTTAGCCCGGCAATCTCTCCCTTGTGTTCTCGGATAGTCATGGCGTCAAGTAACGCTTGCGTAGGGTGCTCGTGCGTTCCATCTCCAGCATTGATCACCGGACAATCCATCAATCGCGCCAGCAGATGCGGCGCGCCGGAAGCGGGATGGCGAATCACAATGGCGGATGGTCGCATGGCTATCAGATTGCGCGCTGTGTCAATAAGCGTTTCACCTTTCGTTACGCTGCTCACTGAGGTGGAGATATTAATCGCATCCGCCGAGAGCCGTTTCGCGGCGATCTCAAACGAGGTCCGAGTGCGCGTACTCGATTCATAGAATAAATTAATAATTGTCTTACCGCGTAGAGTCGGCACTTTTTTTACTTCGCGTTCCGAAATTTCGCGGAACGATTGAGCGGTATCTAACACGAACTGAAGATCGTCTGTAGAAAGCCCTTCGATGCCGAGCAAATGGC
Source organism: Binatia bacterium (assembly GCA_050185455.1). GTDB lineage: Bacteria > Desulfobacterota > Binatia > Bin18 > Bin18 > SYOC01. The sequence continues at coordinate 2,317 of JBFWZL010000270.1, forward strand.
GATGCGCAAACATCACAGCTCCCTCTACTCGATGACCACTTCGTCCATGCCGTCACACTCGATCAAGCGTACGGAGACACGCTCATCACGGGCAGTCGGCAAGTTTTTCCCCACATAGTCAGCCCGAATCGGTAATTCTCGATGCCCGCGATCCACCAACACCGCCAGTTGGATATTGCGTGGCCGTCCGAAGTCGATAATCGCATCCAGCGCAGCGCGCACGGTGCGTCCAGTATACAACACGTCGTCAACTAGAATGATGCGCACATTATCCACGCTAAAAGGAATCTTTGTACCACGCACCTCAGGGTGGATGCGACTTCGTCCGACATCGTCACGATAGAGGGTGATGTCGATCTCGCCACTCGGTCTCTCTTGCCCTTCAATATCTTTGACAGCCGCCACAAGCCGACGCGACAGGAACACGCCTCGAGTATGAATCCCAATGAACGCCAGTTGGTCCGATCCTTGATTCTTCTCCAATATTTCATGGGCGACGCGCGTAAGCGCCCGCTGAATCGCTACCCGATCAAGTACGGTGCGCATCTGTACTCACTCTTCCTTTGGACAAAAAAAACCCCCTTGAAGATTCAAGGGGGCTGGAGTGCTCGTATTTGAAGTGAAGCTTTCTATTGTGCTCACCCTTCCTAACCTCTCTGGGCTAGATTAAAAGGCGAGAGACTTTTAGCGCCCTACACGGCTGCTGTCAAGCGAAGGAGAGTCAACATGCTTCCCCCTCAGCATAGAGAGGAGAACACGAAGATAGCTGAGGCTTCTTTATGGTTGTCCGTACATCATCGATCCGGATGGCGCAACACGCGGAGGCGGCTGCGCATACTCCCCACCGTCGAAGGGCAAGAAAGGACGCTCTCCATCCATGACCTGAGGCGTAATGAAATAAGTCCCCCCGGTCATGGGCCGCCAAATGCCTTCAGCAGCTCGAATATTCCCTCCTGTCATCCAGCCGCTCACACCGCCGACGACAGCACCCACGGCTCCGACCGAAAACTTCAGGGGAAAGTAGAGTACACTCAGGATAGGTGAAATGATGCCTTTGGCGAATTCTGGAGCCAACGGTCGACTCTGTTCGTGCTTCGCTGGCGGCTGTTGCATTTGCTCAGCCCAGTTCGTTCCAGGAAAAAACAATACTCCCATCGCTAATAAGACTAAACATTTCCTCATAGCGGTCTCCTTTCCCTTTGCAATTTTTAACGTCTTTCCAGGTAGCCAAACATTTTCCAATTGTACCCGAAAGCATAGAAAAAGAACAACTGTGCAAGTTTTTCACCTATTAGCCGATTTTTCGTCAGAGGATGTAAAAAAGGAGCCCAAAAGCCCATAGTCAATCTCGTCCGAAGCCATGTTTTCTTTCCTGGGGGTCCATGAAGCTCTTCAACTTTCCGAAAACTTTGCAACCGACAGCACAACAAACCGACAGAACCGTTTTCCCTCTTTTGGGAAAGGCGCTCGTACCCGGCGCCTTGTTTCTTGTTCTTGCCGCGTTTCCTGCCTCTGCCTTGTCGCAAAACGCACAGTCCACCACATTTTTGCACGACCTTTGGACTATTGTCATGCCAGCTTTCATCATATTTCTTCTTCTCTCTCTCGGAATTGTCGCGATGGTTATAAGAAATCTCGCGCGGACAGAAGTAGCGCTGCGAGCTAGCGAGGCGCGTTTTCACCATATGGCCGCCAGTCTCCCTCAAGGAATGATCTATCAGTTTCTGCTGAATACCAAGGAGGAACCGAGTTTTCCTTATGTCAGTCCAAGCTGTAGGGAACTCTACGATCTTGAACCAGAGGCTATCCAAAACGACGCCATGGTCCTCATAGATCTGATTCACCCCAATGATCGCGCAGAATTTGAACAATCTGTAGCGCACTCAGCACGAACCCTAGAGTCATGGCAGTGGGAGGGACGTTTTCTTTGTCAAGGGAAAGTGAAATGGATGCAATGCGCCTCTCGTCCCCAAAGACAACCCAATGGCGATATTTTGTGGGACGGCCTGCTCATGGATGTTACTGAGAGCAAACGCTCGGGAGAACAATTGGCTCGCTATGCGAGCGACCTCGAAGGCGCCAAGGCTGCTCAAGAAGAAAATGCAGCCCAACTTACTCTGATAGTCGAAGAACTCGAACTCGCCAAGCAACGCGCCGAGGAGGCCGCCCGCGCCAAAAGTGAGTTCTTGGCTACAATGAGCCACGAAATTCGCACGCCAATGAACGGCGTGATCGGGATGACTGGACTTCTGCTTGACACGGCATTAACTTCGGAACAGCGCGAGTACGCTGAAACCGTCCGCCATTCCGCTGAAGCACTGCTGACGATCATTAACGACATTCTCGATTTCTCCAAGATCGAAGCCGGCAAAATGGAGTTGGAGATTATCGACTTCGATTTGCGCACGGCAGTTGAAGAAGCAGTTGAGATTTTTTCCGGTCAAGCCTCCACGAAAGGACTTGAACTTGGGTGCCTCATCCATGCGAACATCCCTACCGCATTACGGGGCGACCCGGGTCGACTACGGCAGATCCTCATCAACTTGATGGGGAACGCCATCAAATTCACTACCCAGGGAGAAGTCGTGGTTGAGGTGCAAGCTTCCCCACCAGACTACTTCCATCCGAAAGGTTTGGAGCAGCAATCATCTGATGAGGTGGAGTCTTTGGATGTAGCACTCTTGTACTTCTCCGTCCGAGATACCGGCATCGGCATTCCAGAAGAGCGCCGCGATCGACTCTTTCAATCGTTTTCTCAAGTCGATGCTTCCACCACCCGTAAATACGGGGGAACAGGTCTAGGGTTAGCGATAAGTAAGAAGCTCACTGAACTAATGGGGGGAGAGATCGGAGTCGTCAGTGAACCAGGGCAAGGAAGCACCTTTTGGTTCACCGTTAAACTTAAGCGCCAATCTGCGGCTACGGCTGAGACCATGGCGCGGACGGATCTGGCCGGATTGTATGCATTGATTGTGGATGACAACAAAACGAACAGACGTATTTTTCATCACCAACTCGCCACCTGGCAGGTGACATCAGATGAGGCCGAGGATGGGCCTCAAGCTCTCGACATGTTGCGCAAGGCCGCAGCCCACGGTCACCCCTATAATTTTGTGCTGCTTGATTTCATGATGCCGTCTATGGATGGTCTTGAGTTAGCTCGAATTATAAAAGCGGACCCGACTTTAGCGTCAAGCAAATTACTGTTGTTAACCTCCGCCGGACGTCGAGGCGATAGTCAACTCGCCCGAGAAGCGGGGCTAGATGGATATCTCACCAAACCGCTACGCCAAGCCCACCTCTGGGGATGCCTGACCACTATTCTCGGGTGCACATCCGCTACGGCAATGCCTCCGCAGCTCGTCACACAGCATACTGTCAGCGAAGTGCAGGCGCGCAGTCGGGCGCCAATTTTGATCGCTGAAGATAATGCAGTCAACCAAAAACTTGCCGTGCGCCTGGTTGAGAAACTAGGGTACCGAGCCGATGTCGCCGCCAATGGACTTGAAGCCGTCATTGCCCTGGAGCGTATTCAATACGCCGTTGTGCTCATGGATTGCCAAATGCCGGAGATGGATGGCTTTGAAGCTACGAAAGAAATTCGTCGACGCGAAGCGCAGCATAGTTTTGGTTTACAGTCAGGCGAGCCACAGTCTTCCAGCGCTCCAACGCAAACACGCAATAAGCAAGTCACCGTTCGCCGAACTCCCATTATCGCCATGACCGCCAATGCGATGCAGGGCGATCGTGAGCGTTGTCTCGATGCGGGGATGGACGACTATATTTCTAAACCCATCAAGTCGGACGCCTTGAAAGCAGTGCTCGCCCATTGGACTCCTCTCAATAAAAACAAGGAACAGACTAGCCAAGAAGCCGCATGACTAAATGAAACGACAGGAACTTCCGATGAACGAAAGAGTAGTAAGAAACGACTAAAGGACGTCTGTTTCTAGCAGTGAAAAGTTGATGACAAAGCGTATTCATATTGATCAACTTCGGTCCGGCATGTACGTGATTGGCTTAGACAAATCATGGTGGCAGACCCCTTTTTTCTCTCACAAGTGGACGGTTCGGGGGCCGGAGGATATTGCAAAACTGCGGGAAGCTGGCGTCAGTGCCGTGGATATCGACCCGACACAGGGAGTCGATATAGAAGTAGCCGCCTCATCAATGATGAAGTCCCTTGCCATTGACCCAGAGGAGAGGGAGCCAGCAGACCAACCCCAATCGTCGACTGCCGCAAAGACCCGACCAACGTCTCCTCCCGCCACACTGCAACCTCTTATTACAGGTATTTCTGCGGCGATGCCCGCCGCCCGCGCAACGCGTAAGGAGGCGCTGGCGATTTTGGAAGGGATCTTTGACAGCGTAAAAATCAACAAGTCTATCGATAGCCCGGCAGTCAAATATGCAGTGTCCAGCCTACTCGCCACGATTCTTCACCGCCCGGAAGCCTCTCTCATTTTGACACAACTGCAGCGCTTCGAAGCGGATTTGCTTACCCACTCCATTGACGTGTGCGTAGTATCGCTTGTCATTGGCAAACAACAAGGACTTTCCGAGGAACAGCTCGAAACTCTGGGCATCGGAGCTATGCTTCACGATATTGGCAAAACGCGCTTACCACGCAACTTGCTCCGTAAATCGAGCGGCTATAATTTACAAGCGCAAAAATTGTTGCACGAGCACCCTCGCCTTGGCGTTTCTCTTTTGTTTCCTAACAAAGAGATCGGAACGGAAGTGCTTCGCATTATTGCTGAACACCACGAACACGCGGACGGTTCCGGATTTCCAGAAGGCTGCACGGCGGCAGAGCTTTCCCCGCTAAGTCAGATTGTGAGCATCGTCAACCTTTATGACGGTTTTGTGAGCGGCCACGGTGGTCAAATCGCTCATCTGCCAACACAAGCGTTGCGCCGGTTGTATAAAATGGGACAAACAGGCGAATTGCTTAGTGAACAGGTGGCGTGGGCTATCCGCACGCTAGGGGTTTACCCTGTCGGCACCGTCGTTGAGCTCAACACCGGGGAACGAGGCATTATTGTTGCCACTAAGGCGGACGAGTCGCTCAAACCCACTGTCTACGTGGTGTGCAACCCACAAGGGCAACCCTTGGCTGAACCGCGACTTGTTGACCTTCTAACGCCAGCGCCAGATGAATCGGTGCAGCTCATCACCCGTCCACTTGAAGCAAAGGCCATCCCTTTCAGTCTTACGGATTATTTTCAGGATGTGACGTAGACACGCATGGCTAGTGAAGTTCTTTCTCCCCTTCCCGCGAATGAGAAAGCCGTACGGCAAGTGGCAAAAGACGCACACTTGCTCCTCTCTTCATTGCCGATCGCCGCTTGTGTGGTCGATTCCCAGGGGCGCATCGTCGGCTTGAACTTGGAGGGCGAAAACCTCCTTGAGTGGGGCGAGGCGTCCTGCTTTGGCAAATCCTTACATGAGCTGATTGGATGTACATTGCCCGACGAGACAGGAGCCACGATGGCGTGTCCGATTTCGCAGGTGCTTTGCTCGGGCCTGCCACTACAAGCGCCGCAGATGCTCATCCGCACACGGAGCGGAACGATGCGGCCAGTCGAGTATCGCTGTGCTCCATTTGCAAGCCTGACCGATTCCTACGCTATCGTGACCTGGCGTGAGGTCAGCCAGCAATTAGAGATGGAGAACGACCTCCAGCGACTCGCCTCCATTCCGGAAGAAAGCCCCAACCCTATTGTTGAATTTGACCAGAGTACGACACTTCTCTACGCCAATCCCGCGATGATGGAACTCATTAGCCAATTTGGTTTCAATGACGAGACTTTTCCCACCATCTTACCCCCGCGCCTCGCTGAAATTGTCCATGAGTGCCTTCATACCGGTGCTATGCGCAGTGATCTGCTCGTTACGCGAGACGATTATAGTTATGAATGGACCTTTTTCCCTGTGCCCCAAACCTCCTTGGTGCGCGGCTACGGCGTCAACCTTACTGAACGTCGACGGATGGAGGAGGAATTACGCCAAGCCAAAGAGACAGCAGAGGCCGCGAATCGGATAAAATCAGAGTTTCTCGCTACCGTCAGTCATGAACTCCGCACCCCTATGAACGGCGTCATTGGTATGGTCGATCTCTTGTTGGGGACGTCGCTTACCTCAGAACAACAAGAATATACGGAGATCGCCAGGCAATCCGCTGCCGACTTATTGAATCTGGTCAACGACATTCTCGATTTCTCCCAACTTGAAGCTGGTAAATTGAAGTTCAAGTATACTGATTTTCATCTTCCTGACATGGTCAGGAAGACGCTTGCCTTATTCTTTTCTCAAGCGTGTACAAAAAAGTTAGAACTGCGTTGCGAACTTGCTCCAGATCTTCCTTCTCTCGTACACGGCGACTTGACCCATTTGCGACAGGTACTTGTCAATCTCATTGGAAACGCCATCAAATTCACGAATTGGGGAGAAGTCGTCCTTAAAGTTCAAAGTTCCAAATTCCAAGTTCCAAGTCGGCTGGTGTCTTCTTCA
>JBFWZL010000271.1:0-8818 GCA_050185455.1 Binatia bacterium
AGCGGGGGAATGTCCCCTCTGTATGCGGGTAGTCTGAGCCCCACATCAAGCGATCCACGCCGATCAGTTCCCGGGTCAGCACTCCCGCCCGGTCGTCTTCAAATGTGGCCCAGAACTGGCGTTTAAAATAAAAACTCGGCGCCTCGTCCACCTTGGGCTCCATCCAGTGACGATGATCTTCCCACCAGTGATCCATAGACCGCAGCACTGAAGCAATCCAGCCGATCCCTCCTTCCACAAGCACGAAACGCAGCTGCGGATATCGTTGCGGAACGGCTCCCCAGATCAGATCCGCCATTGCCCGCTGCATCGCGCAAATCTTCGTATCGACAAAGCTCTTACCCACTCCCATCCGCGCCGCCTTGCGCATAAAGGGTTCATCGGTCCCGACGTGTAAAGTTAAGATGAGACCTAGATCCTGCACCGTCGCCCACAGCCGTGCGTAGTCCGGCTCGCCATACGAGCGGTTGGCGACCTCGGTGGGAATCATCACCGAACGTAGTCCCAACTTGGCTGCTCGTTCTGCCTCTTCGATAGCCCACTCGATCGGCCCGCGCATCGGAAGCAATGCGGCCCCTAAAAGCCGCGTAGGAGCCGCGGCGCAGAACTCGCTCAGCCACTCGTTATAGGCTTGCAGGCACGCACGGACATAGGCCTCGTCGGGCGCTGATGAGATGAACAGGCCGAGCCCGGGATAAATGGCCTCGGCGCGTACGTGATCCAGATCTTGGTCGGCCAAACGCGCCTGGGGATTCCATGCTCCAGGCCGAGTATTAGCATGACGATAACCCTCAGCGGATTCGATTTTCCCGGCAATTTTGTCATCAATGGCGACGCCTTCGAGTCCTACTGGTATAGGGGCAAATCCGTCAATGAGATAATAGTCCCCGTTTGGGCGTGATTCGACGCGCGGCGCCCGATCACGAAACTGTTTGTCCATCCGTGTGGTCCACAAGTCGCCGGGCTCCACGACGTGTCCGTCGGCGGACACGTATCCTTTATCGGTACTTGCCATTGCAAAGTCCTCCTTTCGTACGACCAGGCGCTTGCGCGCCTGGCGCGTTACACAACTTGCAGCTCTTCGGTCACAAAGGAAATACACTTGCTCAGATCGACGAATTTGAGTTCGTCGGGGCGGATAATTTCCAGATAGCGAGGCTCGTTAAAGGCTTTCTCCAATTCCTCCACGCTGTCGAACCATAATTCCGCGATGCCGTCGTAGTCGCCCGTTGCTCCCAGTGGAGCCGCCCCTGGAACGAGGTGACACTGTACATATTTCCTGACATGGCGGATGAACTCTGGCACGCTTTTTACCACGGTCCCATGGTGATTCCGCCAATACGCGTCGAATTCTTCCCACGTCATTCCGGCCTTGCGTTTGGCGCAGATGATATACTTGATCATGCTGTATCCTCCTATGCCTGTATGGTGTCATCGGTTGTAGTGTAGTTTTAGTCCGGGGCGAGGCCAGTCCGTTGCTACTAATTTTCCCTGACCGCTCAGGGTAATATACGCCGTGCGCAGATCCGGCCCACCAAAACAAATGTTCGTCGTGAGGGGATCACCGGTGGGGACAAACTCCACCGATGCGCCATCGGGAGAGATGACCGTAATCCCGCCATTGATCAGGGTCGCCACACAGACATTCCCGGCGCCATCCACAGCCAATGAGTCGAGCAGTTGATAGCCAGGCAGCCCAGCTAAAAGTTTTCCTCCTCCGGGACCGGCCAGTAACGCCATCCCTTCAGCTGAGGGTTTTCGTAGCTCTCCAGGAGCGGAAATCTCCCATGCCCATACCCGACCTTCGAAGGTCTGAGCTGCATAAAGGTGCGTATCCCCAGGAGCTAGACCGATGCCGTTCGGACCATCGATCGGGAAGACCATTTCCTTGATCAGCGAACCGTCCGGTTTGGCATAATAGAGCGCGGTGCGATCCCTTTGGCGCTCTTGCAGCTTGCCAAAATCCGAGAACCAAAATCCACCCGTTGCATCAAAGACAATGTCATTCGGTCCGCGCAGGCGATGGCCATTACACTCGGTGTAAAGGACCTCCACCTTGCCGCTGTCTAAATCCACCCGTTGAATGTACCCGCCAGTATAACCGTCCGGCAGTCCCTCCGTCGGATGACCATTCTGGTCAAATCTGAACCCGCCATTATTACAAATGTAGACCTTGCCATCCGGCCCGATGGCCGCGCCGTTCGGTCCGCCACCGGTTTCGGCCACCACTTCCTTGGAACCATTGGGGCGTACGCGTGTGAGCGTTCCACGCGTGATTTCCACCACCAGCACGCTGCCGTCGTCCATAGCGACGGGACCTTCGGGAAATTGTAGTCCTGAGGTGATTTCTCGCATCTGCGGCATATATTTGCCTCCTTTATTTTTCGTTTGAGTGATATTAGCAATGGACCAACGATAAAGCGAACTGCTATCTTAGCCACGTGAAAGCGGCGGCAAAGGGGAATCGGGCGGCAGTGTTAGTAGCGTTGGCGGGAAGTATCGGGGTTGTGTTTTGCTTTTTTGTCTCGCCCACTCGTTGTGTGTCTGATGAATTATTAGTGATTCCGACGCGGGAGGTCATTTACTACCTGACAACGCTGGCAAACGGAGCGAAGGAACTGCAGGACCGCTTCAGCCCTGTTCAACTCCAGCTTCTTGAGAAACTTAACCGTGGCGACCTGACCGCGCTTGCTCGGCTAAAGACTATGGTTGTGCCAGAGAGCTGGTTCGAGGATGAACTACGCTATAGTCCTTTACCTTTATGGTACGAGGGAATTGCTTCATACGCGAAATTCTTGATCATCCATAAGCCAAGCCAGGTGTTCGGCGGCTATGAATACGGACGCTTGACGCGCTGGGGGCCGGTGAGTACGGGGCGAAAGAGTGCGCCTACACCGTCAGGACTTTTCCACTTGAATTGGCGCTCGAAGGGACGACACAGCACTGTGGACCCGGACTGGTTCATGCCCTGGTACTTTAATTTTCACAACCGCCTGGGGTTGTCCCTTCATGAGTACAGTTTGCCGGGAGACCCAGCCAGTCACGCCTGTGTACGGCTGCTCAAGCGTGACGCGCAATGGTTGTATGGCTGGGGAGAAGGGTGGGAATTAGATGACAAAGGGTGGAATGTGCTCAAATATGGAACTCCTGTACTTATTCTTGGCTCCTATGATTTTGCTGCCCCGCCTCCCTGGCAATCACTGCAGTGGCTGGCGCGGGGCATAGAGCTGCCCGTCCAGCCACAAGAAGTTTTAATGACCTTGCCGACGAGTAGTGAAACAAACTAATAGTAATAAACAAAAGTCTAGACGTGATAAGTCGCAGCCTTTGCACGACGCTGGAGAATCAGGAACCGGCTGGGACGTCGTCATGGCGGCGTCCGGCGATAAAATCGCCGGACGAAGGAGCAGAACAGTTTGTTCTGATAATGGACGAGGCTCATGTACTCTGATTTTAGCTACACGGCGTATCCGGCACGTTTCGGGTTGAGGTACATCCACCCGCGCCGGTGATCTCAAGCAGTCCTTTGACTCCTACGAAGTTGTTGAGACTGGCTGCCGTTGTGCTGTCATCCGAGAAAATATTCAACTCCAGACCCGTAAACTTACTCGTCTGCACTTGTGTGGCCCCAAACGCCCCCAAATTCATTGTGAGTCCTGCCGTTAACACAGACGCCGCTACTGTGGTTTGCGTCTCCCCATGCACGAGAATGTCCGTTGCTGTCAGTCGACTATCCTTGTTGAGCACTACTGCCCCCGTAAACGCCAGGATATCTAGAAAGTCACTAGCCGTCAGCACGGTTCCTGTTACCGTGGTCTGTGTCTCTCCGAATATTCCAATATCCCCGTTGCTGGCCGTCACTCGGCTATCTTTGAGAGTCACTGTCTCTAAGAGCGCCCCCACCTCGACAAAGCTTCTTGCTGTCAGCGTCGACGCCGTCACCGTGGCGGTCGTGGCCGCATCCACGAGAAGATCTTCCCTGGTTGCCGTCAGACGGCTGTTGTTCAGCGCCACCTCCCCACTCAAGGAGAATACATCCAAAAATGCTCCTGCCGTCAGTTGTGAGCTTGTTGCACTCACCTGCGCTGCGGTCAATGCCAAGTCCGTGGCTGCTATCAAGATGCTTTCGGTAAGGCTCACCGTGCTGGCGTCGCCAGATAAGTCCACGTCCAATGCCCCTTTAAGGGCCTCTAGCCGACTGTTGGCTACGTGCAGTATGGCGTCGGCGTCAGTGATAGAGAGCTCGTTAACGTTGAGGATAGCGTTGAGAAATTCCAAGGTTACTCCAGGCTCCAGGGCAATTTCACAGCTTTTGGCTACCGTAGCGCGGCCGCTTACGCGGGTATCTTGCGTCACGATGATGACGCCACTACAGTCTCCTAAAAAGGCACTAGCTGTGATAAGCGCTTGTCCGTGGGCGCGCATGGGGAGACCAAGCGCCAGAAAGCCAACGAACAGCAACAAGCAGAGCAGGCGGCGGGATAAGTTAGTGGTTAGGGATCTCCTCGTGTTCATCAGTCTTCTCCTCCCGGATGTTAGGGCGATTAGTGGTGATGGGTTTAATGAGCTGGTGCTTGACTGCCCTCTTTAGCGCTCCTCAATTGTTGCAAAGACGGAAGGCGACATAAGTCTGACACTGGCGCCGCCATCCGTCCTGTCTATGCAGTAGCACTGAAGATCTACGGGCTCGCGAGGAGGTCGCCCGGATGGCAGTGGTGCGGTAAAAAGAACGTACTGCCTGGCACGCAACGCCACATACTTGGGTTCGTCACGCTTGGCGGATTCGGAAGGCTCGCAGCGAATAGGCCCGGTGTGAGCCGCACATTCGTCGCCTGCTCGAAGGCATAGCCTGCGGCGAGGAGTTTGGCCTCGCTGAAGGCCGAGCCGACGAAGGTGACCCCGATCGGGTTGCGGCCTGCGCCGCCTGTGCCGAAACCGGCTGGGACTGTCAGGACCGGGTACCCTGCGCGGTCGGCAATCCCAACCAGTGCGTTGCCGCTCGGCGCCATGATGACGTAGAAGTCGTCGCTAGTGTCACTGGGCGTCCCGTTGTTCAGGATCGTATCGATCAGCGCTCGGTTTGAAGCCAGACCCGTGACCTTGTCGGACTCATACGCGGCCTTCGTGGTCGGATCAGACAGATTCACCGCCTGTGCGCTGATCAAATCGCGCTGTTGATACTTCAATCCTTCTATTGGATTCACGTTGTTGTAGGTGATGATTTCCTGCAGCGACTTAGCTCCGCGTGTACGACGAGACAGGTAGGCGTTTAGGTCACGCTTAAACTCGCTCATGACGATGCTCGGCGGGTTCGGGCTGGGCGTGCCGACCGACTTAACGACGGCCGTGGCGCCCAGTTGCTGGATCGCGGTCACCGCGGTCGGATATGGCGCCGTGTTGGACGAGATCACTGCAACGCGCTTGCCGCTCAGCGCCGTCGACAAAAGGCCCGAGAGGTAGTCCGGCGATGTCGGGGCCCCCGAAGTAGCACTGTCCTCAGGATCGGGACCGGCTATCACCCCTAGCGCGACAGCTGCGTCGTAGACCGTCCGCGTGATCGGACCCGGTGAGTCCTGTGACTTGGCGGCTGGCAGAACACCCGTACGGCTGACGAGGCCAACGGTCGGCTTGAGGCCTACGACCCCGGCGACGCCGGCCGGCGCGATGATCTGTGCTGTGTCGGTTGACGTTTCTAGGCCGATAGTCAAGGCTGCCAGCCCTGACGCCGTTGCCGCCGCCGAGCCGGCGGATGAGCCAGCCGGCGTATCGTCCGTGTCGGATGGCAGAAGCACCTGGCCGCCGAGCGACGAGTACCCTTCGGGCAAATTCGAGTCGAACACGCCGTTGAGTTCGGTGATGTTTGTCTTACCGAGGATAATCGCGCCAGCCGCCTCAAGCTTGGCGACGATCTTCGAGCTTTTCGAGGGTGTGGATTGTTGCAGGGCAATTGAGCCGCCTGTGGTTGGCATTCCTGCAGCGTCGATTACGTCATCGAGCAGCACCGGGATGCCATGCAACGGGCCGAGGAGCTTTTTCTGCTTACGCTGGACGTCTAGGCGGACCGCATCGGCTAACGCGCGATCCGCGTTGACCATGCGGACGGCTTGGATCGCCGGGCCATCCGCATTTGTCATGGCGATGCGGGCGAGGTACGCCTTCGTGAGCGCCTCTGCCGTCAGCGTCCCGGCTGTCATACGCTCCTGCAGGCTCTTGACCGACTCAGTCTCGAGCGAGAAAGGCAGCGGTGATGTGGTGCGGACCCTGACCAAGCTCTCGAAGTCCGGATTACAGTCGCCCCGCTTGGAAAACGGCGGCCGCGGCGTCGTCCTGGCGCACCGGTACATGCTCGGGTTCAACTCCGAGACCGGCTGGCGCAGCTTTGTGTATTGCTCGATCACGTATGCCACACCAATCAGGTTGCGCTCGCTGAGCTGGTTACCGTGAATCCGACACGCCCTGCGCCCGTCGCGTCGTGGCGCTGTAGCCCATCGGAATCGTGATCTGCGGTGTGCCAGCCGTGGCGCCGCTCGGGACAGAGCCGAGGATGGCGATAAAGTCGTCGCTCGGATCATTGGGTGTCTCGTTATTCATCATGGCGTTGATGGCCGCCCACTGGGCCGCCCGGCGAATTGGCATCGCCGCCCGGTATGCGAGGTCGTTCGCCCCTCCCAGGGTAACGTCGGCCAGGGATGAGTTGACATGGTTTTGGTTGCCGAACTTCAGCGCTTCGTGGGCGTTGGCTTGGTTATCCGCGATTTCTTCCAGGAGGCTCTTGATCGGTGCGTTCGGCCCGAGGTTCTCGTAATATAGGTTGATGGCTTGGTGCTGCTGGAAGCCGCCGGGCAGGCCCGGTACACTCCCGACGGAGATCTGTGGCCGCTCCACCATGATCGCACCCGCCGCCACGAGAGCATCGAACGCCATCTTGGACGGGGTCCCGTCATTAAAGTTTCCATTGTAGCCGATGCGTTTGCCACGGACGAAGTCCAGATCCAATGCCGATATGTAGTCCGGCAGCGGGTCCGGCGCCCTGGTGATCGACTCCTCCCAATTCGAACCGAAGACCCGCTCGTACCCCGCTTCGTTCTTGGGATCGCGCCCCGCCATCGACTGCAGGTTCATTGCCGCGTTGGCGACGGTACGGTCCATCGGGCCAGCCGTGTCCTGTGACGACGAGATCGGGCCGATGCCGTACGCCGGGACGAGCCCGACCGTGGGCCGGATGCCGACAAGACTCTGGGCGGTCGACGGGCTGATGATCGAGCCAGACGTCTCGGTGCCAATGGTTAGCATCGACAGCGCGGCGGCGCCCGCCGCGCCGGAGCCCGACGACGAGCCGCTTGGGTTCTGGTCGGCGTCGAGCGCGTTGAGGACTTGGCCGGTGAGATTAGAGAATCCTGAGGGTTGGCTGCCGAAGCTGTTGGCGTATTCTGACAGCCCCAACTTACCCAGAATCACGACTCCGCTCGCGCGCAGCTTCTTCACGATGCCTGAGTCTTCCTCAGGGAAAGATTCACGGAGAGAATAGTTTCCATTTGACGTGTACATGCCTTTGACGTCGATCAGGTCCTTGAGCAATACTGGCAGACCGTGCGCGGGGCCGCGGACAATCCCCTGGGCGCGCTCCTGGTCCATCAAGGCGGCTTCGTTCAGCGCATCCTTATTGAGCTGAGTGACCGCGTTGAGTCCGGGGCCGCTTTTGTTCAGCGCCTCGATGCGATTGATGTAGGCCTGGGTGAGTTGGACGGAGGTTAGCTTGCCTTCCTCCATCATCTTGGTAGCGGTCGGTCCGTCGAGCCTCTCGAGATCGAGAACTAGGGCTGAAGCTGGTACTGCGCCGACAGCAAATAAACAGACCGCAGCCGCCAGTAGACGCCGCGCGACCATTGGAACGGTCTTGTGAGCGTTCTCTTGAAGCGATCTGCCGACAACGTCTTGTGTCGACACAATGACCTCCATGTTATCGATTTTCAGGGTTAGCAAGGTCTCCTCCTTACTATAGATTTTTATTGCGCAATCTATTCAGCGATAACTCACCTACCAAATTGTTTGGTGCGGGCGGCTAAACGCAAATATGATGGTTTTCTAGAGTGTTCTTTGCGCCAGACTTTCACATAGGGGTTTCCTCCTTAATGAATTTCAACGTTAGCAGGACCACCGATAATCCGACCTCACACACAGAAGCAGGACTTACTCCCCGTCCAGTGCGCGCTAGCGGTCTTCCCGTAGTTTTTCGCCTGTCAGGTGATAGAGAGCCAAGAAGCTGAGAGAGCGTAGGCGGGGATTCCACGATCATTGGTGGCCGGCGCGGTCGTAGCCTACAGCGACATCCTGGTCGTATATGACCATAGTCCTGTGACTCAAAGGACTGACCTTCTAGTCTACGAAAGACAGTTCTTCATAAGGAGCACGCTCGCAGTAGTAGACGAGGCGATTTCCTCAACCGACGTGTTGACCAAGACTTAATGTTGTGGAGTCCTCCCCCGTTCCTTCTCCCATGTGTTGGTGGACAACCGGGGATGAGCAAAAAAGAGGCCGGAGAAAAAAGGGAGGTGCGAGGAACTACACATCGCAGAATCAAAAAATGGAGCGCGGCTACTCTTTCCGCGGGTCATAGCCGGACTGCGGTCGCGCGGAAGAGAGGAAAAAAAGCGACGAAGCAGCATACTGGCGCTCTTCCACGTAGCCGTCAGCATGTCGGAGTTTCCTGACTATTTCTTCGCTGAGGCTCACTTCTCCAAGAGGGCAACATTATCAACAGAGCGCCACCTGATAGGGTTCAGCCACACGGCTCGGCAGGGACATATACAGATCGGAA
>JBFWZL010000272.1:0-8799 GCA_050185455.1 Binatia bacterium
TGTATTCCCAAAGTCTCTACTGTCTGACTCAGTTGAGTGAGAATTCTCAGTTGAGAATTCTCATCCGGCTCCAGGAATCCGACGTCAAAACCGATCACCTTGGCCCCATCGCGAGACAGATGATCCACCAACGTTGCCATTTTAGACCGAGGCCAGGGCCAGCGCCCTTCAATATCAAGGCTTTTTTCGTCGATCAGCGCCAGGACAACTGAGGGTGAGGGTTGTATCTGGCCTCGCGAGAGAAACCGGAGGTCATAGGTCTTTAATTCGATCAGATCAAAAATAGGGATATGAGAACGAAAGAGAATGACAACCGCAAAAGTGGTGGCAAGCGTCAAGGAAACCGCATTGATGGAGAAAACGGCTTTAAGCAATCTCATCAGCTACTTTCCTCCACCTCTCCGGTAATCGCACTCTCTTCTCGACTCCCAGCCCGGCGGGCCCCGCCAGGCTGAGGAGCAGAAGATGGCAGAACGTCGCTACAGAATTGTAGGACCTGCCCCCGTCGCATTTACCGACATATCGACCTCGCTGGGCTTGGGATCGGCGGGCCATAAGTCGTACACGTGTTGGTGCCGTGGGTTATCCCGTTAGGGCTACGGTTATCTTGAAGCTTCTCGCCGTTAATGAATACGTCTCCTGTCGTCACTGTGCACGGCGGCTCTGTTTGTACATCTATTATATTACCAGCGGCATCATAAACGAGGTGAGCCACGCACTTGCCGCCCGCAACCAATTGATCCTGCGTGAGTGCTACCGCAGTGAATTGCCCCACAGGCACGCCCGGTCCCGCAATCAAGCAAGACTCAAATTTTGACCCACTTTTCACAAGGACTGTGGAAATCCGCGGTGAGGAGGCTCCTTTAGTGACAATTTTCGCCGGTGTATGAGTGGTTGGGTTTATTCTTACCGGATATTGATGGTATTCATTCTCCAAAAAGTCGGTGGCCGAGTCTCCTGGACCAGGGGGGGTAACAGTAGCAGAAGGGGAAGCCGAGTCTACGGCCAAGTCAGCCGATACCGCGAATACAACGTGGTCAGCATTCTTACTCCCAAGTTTTGTCAGTGTATATCGGTATTCTGAGCATTCATTATTAGGGTTCACACATGGGACAGGTACAGGAAACTGGTTATTCACCTGTACGGCGGTAAATCGAAAGTTCCCCTTCGTAGTTGTACAAGAAAGGGGACCCGGCTCAGCGACTGGGACATCACCCGGCGGAACGCCCGAGCCCCCCCCAGAATGCGCGCCCACCTCGGTAACCGCAAATAGCGCGCTAACAGCACCCACGCCTGCAGCCAATAGTAAGAATTTTTTTACTAGCATGATCTACCTCCTGTGGAACCAGTTTATCGTCATTGTCTAGAAAGTCGTCCTGCCTCGTAAGCCCTCTCCGCCAACTATTTCCTCTGATCTAACCTAGGTTGCCGATCTCTAGGGAAAAGCCAGCGTAAGTTTCGCAAAGAACATCCTGTCCGGCTGTAACGTCGGATTGTTAAAGTCTGTTTCCTGAAACTGGAACTTTCTATCAAATAAATTTCGCGCTCCGACCGTGAAGAACCCGTAACGCTGAGGAAGGCGATAACTAATCGCCGCGTCGACTACCCAAAAGTCACTCGCACCAGACTCACAGCAGACCGCGGCTCGGCGCTGAAATTCACCATCTTGATTAAAGTAAGTTGCTTGCAGCCCTAAACTCAATCCTAAAGGATGGAAAAATCTAAACCCCAAAGGCACTCTGTGCGTCGTAACTTCCTTTAATCCGAAGCCGAAATCCGCAGCCCGGTCAAAATGCTCGTACTGATATTCTGTACTGAAGGCCAGCCATTCGTGCGGTGTCCAGAACAGGTAGGCGCGACCTAGATTCTCGCTCCAATCGTCGCGGCGGACGCTCGTCAGACCCGTGTTAAGGTCTGTGACAGCCAATGGGACTTTTAGGTCCCGCCTAGAAAATTCCACTCCGCCAAATATCGCCTGAGAGAATTTCTGATCGATGGCGCCGCCATAGCGCCATGCCTCTGTTGATTCGTTGTCATCAAAGAATTGGTTAAAACCAGCCACCTGGGTCGGCTCAAGGGTCTGATTCGTGATCAACGTTCTCTTGAAAACCTTAAACGCAGCGGCGCGCAGCGTAGTGCCGGGAATCGGCTCCCAGGTAAGCCCAAATTTCGGGTTGAATTGGTCTTTCGATTGTGAAGCCGTGGAATGGGTTGTAAAGAAATCCCCACTGGCACCAAGCGTAAGCGTCACGCTTTTGAGAACATTGATATAGGAATACAGATACGCATTCGTGTGCTCGGCATCGAGATCGGCAGGATCACTGAAATTCAAAAAATCATCGGGAGGAGGAAACTCTACAGTAAGCACTTGGTCTCTATTGACGCTGAAGTGTCCGACACCGCTGGTAATGTTGATGTACCGTGAGCGAAAGAGATATTGCAGCTCTCCGCTAAACCCTGTTAACCAGGGCTCTTTAATATCTAAAGAAGTCAGCCCAGGAGGCTCATCATGCGACAGCGTATCGCGGCGCTGATGCATAAAGGAAGCGAGAAGAATGGAATGAAGCGAAAAGGCGTGACGTAAACCAACACGATAGGTCTCTGTTTCTGCTCCCACTCTCAAGTTCCGCAGAACATCATCCCGGAAGAAGTTTAACTGAAGATCTCCATTGGTGGTGTCTCTGTATCTATACTCCCCTTGAACGCTCGTCTGGGGGGAGAGTTCGTATTGTAAAAATGCGTTGGCGATATCGTCTTTTTGGTCCGCGTTTTTCCGCCAACCGTCCGTCGTAAAGTGAAATCCGCCAACGCTGAAGGCAAGGTTTTTGTAGATGCCGGACACCACGCCCTCTCCAGTATACGTATCATTGTTACCAACCATGCCGCTCGTCTGAGCGGTGATTCCGTTTCGGTTAAAGAGAGGATTGAACTCGTTAAACGAGAGGGTTCCAGGTCCACTGGAGCTAATCAAAAACAGGTTACTCTCGGCAAGTTGAGGCTGGAGGGGCGTCATGTTCAAAGGTTGCAGTAGTTGAGACTGAAGTAGTTCACTGACCCTGGCGATCTCGTGACGCGGCAAAACAGAGTAAGAATCGGCCAAAAACCTGTGGGCGGAAAAATTGCTGGGATCGATGTTGACTGATTTCCCGCCTTCCACCAAAGCCAGTTGCTGAAAACCCAGGTCACTATAGACGCGTGCAAGACTGGCGCTACGCGCCGCCAGGTCTGAATCGAGCAGCAGCCGGGATCGGTATACCGCCCGGTTGTCGTTTAGTTCGATCGCCTTTTGCAAGTCCTGCAGCGCCTTCACCGGTTGGTTCGCGGTCTGTTTTTGAATGGCGCTATAGAACCATGGCGTAGGATCTTGCGGATCTAGTCCCTTCGCCATGGCGTATTCACGTTCGTCCAAATGCTCTCGTTTCTCCTCATAGTAGGTTTTTCCCAAGTAGCTACGGATCAGAGAATTGCTGGAGTCCAGACTGGCGGCGATTTCGATTTCCCGACCGCCCGCCTGCAAGTCACCCTCACGGATCTTCGCCAATCCCAGACCAAGGCGAGGAAGAGAATCAGCCTGATCCAGAAAGATCGCTTTCTCGAAAGCCTCCTTGGCTTGTTCTGTTTCAACTCGCGTCAAATAGGCAAAACCCAGCACAGTTTGTGTACGCGATAAATTCGGCTCTAGAGCAACTGCCTCTTGCGCCGCGCTCAACGCTTCGCCCAACTCCCCGGATGATGAATGGAGCTCCGCCAACCGCGCCCAGGCCAGCGCATTTTGTGATTCGAATCCCACCACTTGCTGCAAGCTTGCCCGAGCACCATCGAGATCGAAGTGCGCCTGCTGGGCGTATGAGAGAGCAATGAGCGCCGCGGCGGATTGGGGAGCCGCTCCGACAGCTTGCCGTGCAATGGTCAACGCGCGCTCCTTGTCGTTCTGCACCACGGCGATAATCGTTTGCAACGCGAGAGCGTTGCTGTCGTTCGGATTCAGATTCAGCACCCGTTCAATATCCTGTTGAGCCCCATCTACACGACCCACGGTCAGCAACAAGGATGCACGATAGGCAAGAAAGCGCGAGTGGCTCACAGTCGTGGGAACAGCCGCAAGACTCTCGAACGCGTTCTGGATGTCGCCCTTCAAATAAAATTCAAGGGACTGTCGCACCCTGCCCTGCCATCCCGACCCGGTAGGAAATTCTTCAGAGCGGAAATAGAGCACCGGGGGATAGTGTAACGCCCAAGCGACAGCGTCCCTGGGGCGCGCCACCACCCGCAGCACTGGCGTTTTCCCCGTCTCGGCGATGGCTGATTGACCATCCGTCAACAGCAAGCTTCCAGCCTGGTTTGCTGCAGACACAGTTCCTTCAAAGACAGTCAAAAGCGCTCTATCCACTTCGACGTCGACGAGGAACTCAGTGCCCCTGACACCGGCGACCGCGAAAGGGGTTTGTACTTCCAGACTGCTGGGACCGCGACTGAAGAAATGCGCGGCGCCCTTGAGGAGATTAATCACCCCCATTCCCTCTTCCTTCACGGCTTGGATAGTGATCGTCGTGTTCGCGTTCAGACGCAGAACCGATTGGTCTAGCATAGCGACGTCTGCTCTGCTTCTTTCTGACACCCGAAGCTGATCCCCCGGGCGAAATGAATCATTTAACTTCACCAGACGCCACTGCGTTTCTCCCACCCGTTGGACTTCCACTGTTCCTTGTACGGAAACCGCCCGCGCGATGTACTCTTGTTGCGCCCCGACAGGGGTCAGCAAAATCTGAAGCAGTACAAACAGCGTAAGACTAACGTTAAGAGAAGACTTCAAAGATTTAGTCATCTTTTCTTTTTTGACTCCCATCGTCCCTTCTGATCGCTCTTCATGGATCTTAACAATTAGCCTTAGCCTTGGGCAGTGCGAGAAATGGAGTTCAACAACTGCTCTCCAGAGACGTGTCGATTGACTTGGTCCGCCTTTGGAACAGAAAAGAGAGACAAGCATCCGCCAACTTGACGGATTTGTGCCTTAGGAGCCGGTATGCCCACAGCCCGAAACAAATCCTGCAACAAATTTGGAGCGGTTTCTTTCACAAGGGCTAAAGTGTTGACAGCGGTCCAGCAGATGAAAAGCAGTAACCAGAGGGCAATTCTTTGCATGTCTTGTATCCTGGCGGCGCAAGCAGTCCCGGTTGGCTGGCAAATCTTGACAAATCAAAAGTCCGAATACAAGGGAGCAGACCAGACGCCTTCTTCAGCTGCTCACGCCTCCAGTCTCTCGCGCTCGATGCATTAATGGCGCGTCGCAAATCGAGAAGGGGGACACAGCTTTCACGAACAGCAGCTAATAATGCATATTTTTTCATTCCCGTAAAGCGGCAATCACCAGCAAAACAACGGTTCCAGTCAACAGCACGGCAAAGAACTCTTGCCTCTAACATCGAGCCGCTTTTCCTACTCAACAAAGAAAACTATAGACTCTTGAAGAAAAACATAGTAGCAAAAGTTCATTCTCCACAGAAACAGGGGCTGAACACACCTTAATGCCATGGCGTCTGGAACGACGAAAAGGAGGGAGACTCAACCACTCAGAAAGCATAGGCTGTGATGTCGATTGCGTTGATGAAGTTACAATCCTACTGATAGAGCTAGAAGGAGGAAGCATTATGGGTATGTTGCAAGAGTTCAAGAAATTCGCCGTGCAAGGCAACGCGCTGGATATGGCGGTCGGCATTATCATCGGTGCGGCGTTTGGCAAGATCGTCTCTTCTCTCGTTGAGGACGTCCTGATGCCGCCGATCGGATTGCTTCTTGGCAAAGTAGATTTCTCCAATTTATTCATTAATCTTTCAGGAACCGCCTACGATAGTCTGGCCAGAGCAAAAGAAGCCGGCGCTCCCACCCTCAACATCGGCCTGTTTTTCAACAATCTGATCAATTTTGTCATCGTCGCTTTCGCTATTTTCCTGCTCGTCCAGCAATTCAATCGACTGAGGCAAAAGCCGGAACCAGCGCCAGAAGGGCCACCAACTACCAGAGACTGCCCTTATTGTCTCTCCACCATCCCGATAAAGGCGACGCGGTGCGGACACTGCACCTCGGAAATCAAATAACGGCTGAGCCTGCGCGGCTCATCAACCGCCGACGAATCCCGCGTCTCGGTGCGCAGAGTCCCTGCGTGATCATCTTGCCTATCCAAGAAAATGCCCCGAGACGCGCGCACCAAATCAGACTTTCCATATTCCACATTTTTAATTTCGCCTTGAATAAAGACGCTCAACAATTCAATTGCCTTTGTATCCCGGACGCTTGAAAATTTCCGTTAACAATGTTTTTATATATCTCTATTTGTGATCTTTTTCAACCCGTCTAGCCCACCCGCATCGCCCTCTTCGGCACACTCCTTGCTTGACTTCAACATCAATTTCCCCCTTGACTTCCTGTGCCCACCGGGTTACGACGGGTTCGCCTTTGCGGTGCATCTCTACTGAAACAGAAAGTCACATAAAGTGACTATGCGTATTCAGTCACCCTGCGCATGTCGGGATGGCGCCCGGGCAAGTCACCGTCGAGGAGGTAGAGGATGTTCACAAAGAGTGTTGCTGCATGCGCGCTTGGCGGCGTGCTCATCGGAACAACGCTCCCAGGAAATCCGCTTGTGGGGGACACCCAGGCGCAACAACGTCCTCATTCTGATGAGGGCAAGGTTCGGAAAGGCGACGCGGTCCGTCAAAAACAGACCCCCGAAGGAGTTGGCGATCGACTGGGAACGTTCTCGGTCACAGCTTATACTCATTACCGCAATCCGCGGGGCGGACTGAACGCAACCGCAACGGGCACCTTGCCTAAAGTTGGCCGTACGGTTGCGGTCGATCCGCGCATCATTCCCCTCGGAAGCCGGATCTATATCGCAGGAATAGGTGAGCGCATCGCGGAGGATACCGGCGGAAAAATCAAGGGGAAAAAACTCGATCTTTTTCTTCCTTCGGTACAGGCTTGTCTTCAGTTCGGCATACAAAAATATGAAGTCCATATACTTGCACAAGAGTAATCCTCGGTAAGGGATTATATTTTTCTCCCACCGGTCGCAGTTCTTCCTCTGAACGATCCCGCCCCCCCTTCTGGGCGCGTTCCTCTTATGCTCAAGTGAGTAAGTGACAATGTTTGCCTCAAAAACCACAAAGAAGGGCTGCCCTCAAGAAAGCAATACCTATGGCTGTTCACGTCTTGGTTGTCCCCAACGTCCACTCAGGCGGCGAGCAACCTTCTCTTGATTATAAAACACGCTGCGGGCAGCTTTTCCTCCGCTGGATTTTTCTTCTCTTGTTCCTTCTTGGCCGCTGCCCCCCGGCGCACGCAGCGTGTGACGACAACGTCTCTGCGCTCACCCAAGAAATTGTCTTAGAAGAGCACGCCTTACGCATGACCGAGCAAGCAGTGCGATCCAGTAAGACCAAGTTGCAGATGTTTGACGCCGACTTGCAGGCGCTTTTAGCCAATCCGCCGCCAACATACGACAGGACATTAGCCCGTCAACTCGCGACGCTCCGACGTACGGAAGTAGAATCGAAACGTCGCACTTTGGAGAACCTCCGCGCCCAGCATGAAGAGTCTCGTCGGCAATGGGAGCGCGGACACCAGCGATTAGGGCCTCAGCTCGCGGAAGCACGGACCGCCTATCGCGCCCAAACCATAACAAGCGACGAATTCTGTCGAATCCAAGAGACTTACGCTCATGCGCTCCGTCTGTATATAGAAGGCATGAAAGATTATCGACGAGGCATGGAACTCTATACCCGCGCCTTGGACGAATGTGTTGATCGTTTCCTCAGCCCCTCTATTAAAGGATTTACTGATCCACGATACTGGGAAGAATTGATCGTCCAGCTCGAGCGAGGCGATTTTCTGCATGATATCCTCGTTCCCATGACCGTTAATGCGATCCGTAGCGTCCCACCGGATGCGCCTCCCGAATAAATGTTTACCCCTATGGCAAAGAGGGGAGATAGTTTTATAAGAAAAGAAGAAAGGTAAAGCGAGAGCACACTCGGTTGCTCGCTAAAGCGCAGGAGCTTCCAATGGAAAAAGTCTCTCAAACTCTCCGTCAAGCGAGAGAACAGCAAAACATGACACTCGAGGAGGCGGCGCAAAAAACCCGCATCCCGCTTGCCTACCTCATGGCCTTAGAAGGGAAAAGCCCCGATCCCCGCTATCGCACTCGCCTTCTTCCTGACCCCTTCTATTTTATTCCTCATTTACGGCAGTATGCGACGTTCCTCGATATAGACGTGAATCTCGTCGTGACACAATTCACCAACGAACTCCAGGACATACAACAAACAAACAACAAGCCCGCGTCCTCGAATCAGTCCCCTCAGATGTTGGGCCCCGCACCCCAACGGTCTCGGGCGATTTCTCTGTCAATCATCCTTGCTTCGGTATTAGTGACTCTCGCGCTAATTGGACAATATAGCGACCTACATACAAGAGCTCCAAGCGAGAACGAGGATCGTACGGTTGCTCCCTCTGACTCGCCTTTTGAGGCAAGACCGCAAGCTACACCACTGTCACCCCCAATAACGCCTCCTTCGGCGTCCTTGGAGTCGCCACAAACCGTCTCTGCTCCCGTCCAGCCTTCATCGTCTAGTCAGCAGTCGAACGCTCCCTCTCAAACCTCCACATCGTCGGCCCCTCCCCCCTCCGCTTCGACCACACCTTCTTCTCCGTCAGACAGCGCTCATGTTCAGACTTCGCAGTCCGGAACAGTTTCCCCCGCCGTTGCCACTGCGCTCGTCGAACCAACCGCGGGAAGGCCGT
>JBFWZL010000273.1:0-8768 GCA_050185455.1 Binatia bacterium
CTACTCTCCCGACTTCAACCCCATCGAACACGACTTCGCCACGCTCAAGAAACACCGAGAATACCAGGAACACGCCACAATCGATGAAATCGTTAGAGCCTATCGATGATTCCGGACTTCGCTATAGAGCGTCCTCACTGAAGAGTGTGAGGTTGCGATGACGAGTGAAGCCGACAATCCGATTATCGATAAACGCTGGGACCATTTTCCCCACGGGGCTGATATTGGTGTGCGGGGTATCGGCGCGTCGCGGGAAGGGGCGTTCGAACAGGCGACACTGTAAAATCTATCGAGAGTTTTCTGGTAGTGTCTCCAATTTGTTGGTAGGAGAGCGAGCGCTATGATGATGCGAGAGAAGAGGACAGACGATGGCGGAAGCAGTCGTGCGGTGTCCACACTATCAGAGTGACGCCATGGTGAAAGAAGGTAAGGCCAGTAAGGTTCCTCACTGGGACAAGCCCTTCAGACTCTCTTCTTTTTCCGCGAAACGTAGTCAACTAGCAAATATTCGCCGAGATGATTTGGTCTAGTGTAGAATGCCCGGCCACGGTTCATCTGCGTCATTTTGTCAACAAATGCCCGCAGGCTCGGGCTGTCGTCCAACATGAAGGTGTTGATCGTGATGTGTCGTTGCGTGGCGCGTTCGACTTCACGCAGGGTTTCTTGCGCCGCGCGCATGCTGATGCCGCCGAAGGATAGCGGCCATTCGCAATACAAGCGACCACGCGAAAAATACGCGGTCGGCTGTCCATCGGTCACGACAATAATGTTCTGGTTGTGACTCGGATGTTTATGCAGCAGGTCGCTGGCGAGGCGGATGCCGTCTTGCAAGTTGGTAAAAGGATCTCCCATGTTCCAGCTCGCCTCGGGTAAGTCTTTAATCTTGAGTTCCACCGCGCGAGTAAAAAACCCGACCACGGAAAAATAATCGCGCGGGTAGCGGGTGCGAACCAGGCTCTCCAACGCCAACGCCACTTTCTTCGCCGCAGCAAAGCGTCCTTCCCAGCTCATCGACCAGCTCATATCAAGCAGCAGCACGGTCGAACTGGTGGTTGTATGGTCAGTGTCGAAGATCGTAAAGTCTTCCGGCCCCATTTTAATCGGCACTCCGCCTTCGCGGAGTAACGATTTCTTGAGAGTGCCCACGAGATCCAGGTGCATCGGATCGCCATATTGATAGGCGCGCGTCTCATCCGGCTTGATATCGGCAATCCCACGATGATCCGACGCGTGCGTCCCGGTTCGGTCGCGCAAGAGATTGGCGTAGATATCTTGCAGCGCGAGCTGACCGATCCGCCGCACCCCTTTGGGAGAGAGCGCCAGATGACCTTCTTTCTGGATGAGAAAGCCGGCGTCCTGCAACATGGACTGCATCTGTTGCAAGTTGTCAAAATCCTGCAGGGCGCCTTGTCCCATGAGCTGCTGCAGCTCATCCATGTCGATGTTGTCAAGCCGGCCGGAGAGGAGATTCTGCTCCATTTGTTGAAGTTGCTGCATCTCCTCCATCAATTCCTTGGTCTGCTGAAAGTCCAATGATTGTTGACCATTAAACAAGTCTTTATAGCGACGCTGGAAATCTTCCACCGAGCGGATATCGTTGAACTCCTGCATGAGTTCGTCAAACGCGCGTTGAGCATCGGCGTCTTCAAATTCGTAGCGCGTCAACCTCTCCATCTGGTCGCTCATACGCTGCGGCATATTTTTCAGAAAATTTTCTTTTTCTTCGATCCCCGGTTTCTGTTGACGGCGCTCCGCGAGGGTGTGTTTTTCTTGTTGTACAATCTGCTCGAGCCGCTGCTGCATTTCGTTGAGCGACTCTTTAAGGTTAAATTCGCGAAACCGTTTGCGCATCTCTTCCCGTAACTCACGTACGAGATCATCCAGCCCCTTGAGCTTACTGTCCTCGTTTTCTCCCTCCACCCCCTGACGCATCAGTTGATCCATCGCTTGTTGAAGATCGTCGGTATGCGACAGATGCTCCGCCAACTTTTCAAACATCTGATCGGCGGACAGTCGCACGCGCTGCGTGCCATCCCATGCGGAGTAGTGGATTGTAATCATGAGTTACGCCCGGTAAGTGTACAGTCCTCCCTCACGCTCTTATTGAGCTTTTGATGTAAATGGAGACCTTCGAGAATAAATTCCGCCGCTGAAGCAACCTGCGCGGGGTGGTGCTCATCAACGCCAAGCAAACGGACGATTTCAGTCAGGCCTGGAATACTACGCACGTCTTCAAGATAGTCACTGGCAGACATTGCGTCCGATACTTTCACCCCCCACCCATTAGAAAAATAAGCGATAGCAGATTTCAAGGCATCCAGCTTAATATGTTGGTCAAATATTTTCAGCACGGCGCGGTTCGTTAACCGTTCAATGATGTCTTCTTCGCGTTTTTCTTCGCCCATGTATTCTAGTTCGATCTTTCCCGCCGTTGAAGCAGATAGCGAAGGTAAGTCGCTTACACGGGGGACGATTTCTTTTTCTCCCAGGCGTACGGCGCGCTTCTCTGCGTTACTGAGTACGCTTTCCAGGTTATTGATCGTCACTCGCACGCTAACGCCAGACGATTGATTGATTTCATTCGAGTTCCGCGCTTCCATCGTAAGCTGAGCAAGAATTTCCTTCATGAACTGCGGCACATAAATCGATCGCTCTCCACGCGGCAGCTTTGTGGCTTCCTGCTCCATGATCGAGATTTCTTGTTCCAGTTTACGCGGATAATGCGTGCGAATTTGGACATCAAATCGGTCCTTCAGCGGGGTAATAATCCGTCCACGGCTTGTATAGTCCTCCGGATTCGCGCTCGCGACAAATACTACGTCGAGCGGTAGACGAATTTTGAACCCTTTAATCTGGACATCCTTCTCTTCCATAAGGTTGAACAAACCAACCTGTACTTTCTCCGTGAGATCCGGCAATTCGTTAATCGCAAAAATGCCGCGGTTCGTGCGGGGTATCAGACCATAGTGAATGGTTTCTTCATCCGCGAGATATCGTCCCTCCGCCACTTTGATCGGGTCAACTTCGCCAATCAGGTCGGCAACCGCCACATCCGGAGTTGCAAGCTTTTCCGCGTAACGGTCTTCGCGATGGAGCCAACGAATCTCCAGTGCATCTCCCTTCTCTTCTAGTGACCGACGACCCGAGGGAGTAATCGGCGCAAAAGGGTTTTCAGGAATCTCCGCATCACGTAGAATAGGCACATATTCATCGAGCAATGACACGAGTCCGCGAATAATACGCGACTTCGCCTGGCCGCGCTCGCCGAGAAACACGATGTGGTGTCCCGCTAAAATGGCATTTTCAATTTCCGGGACGACGGTTTCTTCATACCCAATGATGCCGGGAAGTATATTCTCACCGGACGCAAGTAAGTGAAGGAGGTTTTCACGCATTTCTTCGCGCACGGGTAGAATCCGATAATCGGACTTTTTGAGATCTCCAACTGTGCGAACGTTTTGACGGAAGGTTTCATCAACTTTCATATGTTGCACGATCCTATTCACTTCTACGGGACGCTTTCCTTTTGAGGAGCAAAATACGGTCGCAACCGATCATAACAATCAAGAAGATGCTGAGGCATGACACGCACTGATCCAGTGACCGGCATAAAATTCGTGTCCCCCGCCCACCGAGGAACAATATGCCAATGTAAATGATCCGCCACTCCAGCTCCAGCACAGACGCCGAGATTCATCCCAACATTGAGTCCTTGTGGATGAAAAGCAGTGTTGACAACATCAATCGCGCGCCGAAAGAGTGTCATTAAATCTTGAAATTCATCGTCGGGGAGTTCGTTCAGCTGAGCGGTGTGCCGCTGGGGAGCGACCAACAAGTGGCCGTTATTATAGGGGTATTTGTTCAGCATGACGCGCGCGTGCTGAGAGGTCGCAAGAATGAGGGAAGATCGTAAGGACGTGTCCTCAGTCGAAGAGCAAAAGATACATCCGTCCGGCTTTTCCCCTTCGATGTAACTCATACGCCAGGGAGCCCATAGCACCTGGACGCTTCTTATCTGTCGGTCATCTCCTGACGAAACCACACCACTCACTATTCATCCCCGTAGTCGTCTCCATTATCTCTTTCCATATCTTCTTCGCTTACCGGCTGACCATCAACTCGCAAACGGAGTTCTTTGCCTACTTTGAACAACGGCACTTTTTTCTCGGCCACTGAAACAATTTCACCGGTCCGGGGATTCCGCCCTTCCCGCGCAGATCGCTGTTTCACAATGAAACTTCCAAAGCCGCGAATTTCAATGCGTTCTCCCTTGGCAAGCGCATCAGTCATACTGTCAAAAACAGCATTGACCATCACCTCGGCATCGCGCCGAGAGAACCGCGGATATTGCAGAGCCACTTCCTCAATTAAGTCCCGTTTCGTCACAACGTAGCTTCCCTTCTCATGAAAGCCGGGGGCCTAGGAAAAACAAGCGTAATCCTGACTCCCCTCCACTCAAAATTTCTCCAAGCCAGAGTGATAGTAACTGTCGCCACCATGTTTTTTTTTGCATTCGGGCACGCACCAAAGGAGGTTCTCCGGAGATTCCCGCTTTTTCCGCCGCCAAGTTAATCGCGTCTTGGAAATTTCCCAGTTGGTCAACCAACCCCAGCCGTTGCGCTTGTTCACCAGAGTAAGCTCGGCCATCAGCGAGGGTTTGCACGACGGATTCATCCATTTTTCTGCCCTCGGCAACAGCGGCGATGAACTGCTTATGGACATCGTCAAGCATTGACTCGAGGATCTGTCGTTCTTCGGGGGTCATGTCTCGGATCGGAGAGCCAATGTCTTTATAGGTTCCTGCTTTGACGACTGTTCCCTTCACTCCCAGTTTCTCCAATAATCCTTGCACATTGTACATTGTCCCCATGATGACTCCGATAGACCCGGTAATCGTGCCTGGGTTCGCGACAATCGTGCTGCACGCGCTCGCGATATAGTATCCTCCTGAAGCCGCCACTCCTCCCAGCGAGGCGATCAATGGCTTTTTTTCTCGTAATCGCAGGAGTTCACGATAGATTTCCTGCGAGGGCGTCACGGCTCCTCCGGGTGATTCAACACGGAGAATAACCGCGCGAATTTGGTCAGCCTTGGCAAAGCGGCGGATAGAGTCAATCACTTCTTCATCTTCGTCAATAACGCCGCGGACTTCGATAATTCCAATGGCAGACGACCACGGAGTCGCCCCAACGCCATTGCCGAAAGAGGTTAGGAACCATGCAGTCAAAGCAAACATCAACAGAAATGCTCCGAGGATTCCTAATCCTCGTCTCACCGCCCGTTTCCGCGGCACAATCATTACCCCTTTATTTATGCCCCTCGACGCCCGCCTTTATCATCTCGATCATCCTTGTCCAAGCGGAATTCCTCCGGCATCACATCCTCGAGAGAGAAACGAGCCTCTTCTCGTTCCCGCTTCAGGTAGGACTCCATCTCTGCTCGCTCCTCACTGCGTCGCAAGGCTTTAACACTCAATCCCATCTTGTGTTCGCGTGGGTCGATGTGGATGACTTCCGCCTCCACTTCCTCCCCGACTTGGAAGATCGCTGAGGGTTTTTCCACTCGCTCCGTCGAGAGCTGCGAGATATGGATCAAGCCTTCAACACCATCGTCTACTTCAACAAAGACGCCGAAGTCCGTCACACTCGTCACTTTTCCCTTGATGCGACTGCCAATAGGATGCTGTATGGAAAGCGTTGTCCATGGGTCGGGTGTCGCTTGCTTGATACCCAGCGACACTCGTTCATTTTCTACATCAACACCGAGAACAACCGCCTCCACTTCATCGCCCTTTTTGAAGAGTTCTGATGGGTGTTTGACTTTTTTCGTCCAATGCAGATCGGAAATATGAGCCAATCCATCAATTCCCTCACCTACTTCGACGAATACGCCAAAATCGGTAATGCTCTTAATCTTTCCACGAATTCGGCTGCCTACCGGGTGGCTAGCGCGGACGACTTCCCAAGGATTAGGACTGATCTGTTTGAGGCCAAGCGAGATTCTCCGGTGACTCGGATCGATCTCTAAAATCATCACCTCAAGCTCCTCGCCCACGGATATCAGTTTTGATGGATGCGTCACTCGCTTTGTCCACGACATCTCGGAGACGTGGAGGAGTCCTTCGACGCCTTTTTCTAGTTCAATAAAGGCCCCATAATCCGCTAGGCTCACTACTTTGCCATGCACGCGCCCGCCGACAGCGTAACGTTCGGTCACCGTTCCCCACGGATCCGGCACGAGCTGTTTCAGACCGAGGGAAACCCGTTCTTTCTCGGGATCGAACTTCAGGATCACCACTCTCATTTTCTCGCCAACAGTGAGAACTTCAGACGGGTGGCTAATGCGACCCCAGGACATGTCGGTAATGTGCAGTAGACCATCAATACCGCCGAGATCAACGAACGCGCCGTAATCGGTGATATTCTTTACTGCCCCTTCGAGAATGACGCCCTCTTCGAGCAGTTTCAGCGTCTCGTCGCGCAACGAATCCCGTTCTTGTTCCAAAATGGCGCGGCGCGACACCACAACATTAGCGCGAGCGCGGTTATATTTGAGCACGGCGAATTTACCGCGTTTCCCAACAAAACGATCCAAATCACGCACCGGGCGAAGGTCGACGTGAGACCCGGGGAGGAAGGCGGTCACACCAATATCAACTTTAAGCCCCCCTTTTACCTTCCCTACAATCGCGCCTTCAATAGGAGTCTTATTGGTATAAGCGTTTTCGATGTCGCGCCACACACGAAACTGCTCGGCTTTCGCTCTGGACAAGACGATACCTTCTTGTTCCGCATCCGCCGCATCAAAATACACCTCGATCTCGTCGCCCTCGTTCACTACAATGCGTCCATCGCGGGCGCGAAACTCCGCGAGAGGAATTTGCCCTTCAGATTTATAGCCGATATCAACCGTGACGAATTCCGGCCCGATCCGGACGACGCGTCCGCGTACAATCTCCCCAGGCTTGACCGTACGCTCGCTCTCTTCGAGCATTTGCATGAAATCTTCTTCCATGCCACCCTCTTGGGCTGCTATCGGTGTTTGAGGAAAATCTACCTTGTCCTGTTCCATTCTCCGGTGTACCCCCTAGAGTTCTCCCTGATCATCGCCTTTCCATACCCTCCTCCTCTTCAGGTTGCAAGAGCTACGGTTTCTTTTTTCCTTTCACCATCAGCACTTGCGTGCGGCCTGGACCGTGCGCATCATTGTCTCCACCACTTCTACAAGCGCCAGCGCCGTGGTGTCAATGAATACGGCGTCCGCAGCGCGCTGCAGCGGCGCGTGGCTACGACTACTATCGCGCCGATCTCGCTCTGCCATTTCCTGAATCGTTTCCTGCAAGTCGGTCGTTACTCCCTGCTGCTGTAGTTCGGCGTAGCGACGACGTCCCCGTACCTCCGGCGAGGCATCAAGATAAAATTTGACATCGGCCTCGGGAAAAACCTTTGTACCGATATCACGGCCTTCCATCACCACTCCCCCAGCTGCGCCCAATTCGCGTTGTACCGAGAGCAGTCGTTGTCGCACGATCGGCTGCGCTGATACTTTGGACGCCATCTGACTCACTTCCGGTCGACGGATAGCCGCTGAAATGTCACGCTCTCCGAGTAAGATCCGCAGGCCGTGAGCTTCGGGAAGGAAACGGAGGGCCAACCCTTCACACAAAGCGGCTAATTGCGTCGCATCCTCAGAGGAGACGTTGTTTTCGACCGCCAGTAACCCAATGACACGATACAGAGCGCCAGTATCGACATATTGATAACCCAAACGTTTCGCTAACATGCGGCTCGACGAACTCTTTCCCGAGCCGGACGGTCCGTCTACAGCGATGATCAAACTAGCTTTCATGGGTGTTTGGCGAGGTGTCCGGCGAGATCTCGTAGCAAACTATAAAAACCGGGAAACGAGATATCCACACACGACACCCCTTCTAGCACTATCTCCCCAGTTCCGGCTAGCCCTGCGCTAGAAAACGCCATGGCAATGCGATGGTCACCAAAACTGTGCACCTTCCCACCCCGGAGTTCACCCCCCTCAATGATTAAACCATCAGGTAGTTCAGAAACGCGAACGCCCAAAGCGGATAATCCCGTGGCCAGCGCCTGAATCCGATCGCTCTCTTTGACACGTAATTCTTGCGCTCCACGAATCGTCGTGACCCCCTGCGCGACAGCCGCAGCTAGGGCAATGATGGGGATCTCGTCGATCGCGCGTACGACAAGCTCTTCAGCAAGCTCGACTCCCTTAAGCGGGCAGGAGTGCACCAGCAGATCACCGACGAGCTCTCCACACATTTCCCGTTCATTCAGTTGCTCAATTTTGCCGCCCATGGCGCGAAAAATATCGAGAACCCCGGTTCGCGTCGGATTGAGTCCTACGCCACGAACGTAGAGTTCCGATCCTGGAACCATCAGCGCGGCGCCAATGAAAAACGCCGCGGAGGAAAGATCTCCGGGCACGGCGACATCACATGCGTGTAACACCTGACCGCCCTCGATACTAACCTCGGTTCCTTGCACTTCCAACTGCACCCCGAATGCGGGAAGCATCCGTTCCGTATGATCACGAGAACGGACCGGTTCCCATACCTGCGTCCGGCCCTGAGCTTGGAGACCGGCAAGAAGTACTGCTGACTTTACTTGCGCACTCGCGACTGGGCTACGATAGGAAATACCGTGTAGTGTACGACCATTGATACACAAGGGCGCCCGATTCTCACCACCTTCACTGGTAATATCCGCCCCCATTTGCCGTAGCGGCGTGATGAC
>JBFWZL010000274.1:0-8761 GCA_050185455.1 Binatia bacterium
CCTGCTACGCATTTCGGCGGCGGCCTTGTTTGTAAAGGTTAGCGCAAGAATTCTGAAATGCTGCCCTCCGGATTGCTCCAAAATTCGGGCGATGCGGCTCGTCAGTACCCGCGTCTTGCCTGAACCAGGTCCAGCCAGCACCAGGAGAGGCCCCTTGTCCCACAAGACAGCCTCACGCTGGTTTTCGTTAAGCGAGGATAAGTCAACCATCTCACCCTCCAGCCAATTGGACAACGCGAGCGATGATGTCCTGGATGGTCTGGGGAATAGCGTCTGCGCCGCGTTGCTGGATCTCCGTCGCCAAGGCTTGGGCGAAAGCCGGTTTGCCTCCCACTTGGGTGATGGCTGCCTTGATCATCTGTTGTGTCTCCTTCGCGTTGTCACCTGCCGCATCGGATTTGATCTGGCGTTTGCGTTGGGCGGGAACCATATTCTTAATAAAACCCTCATAACCATTGCACCAGAACTCACACTCGATATCGGGATGGTCCAATGTCCGAGCGCGATCCGCAAGACTTTCACCGGTTTCGAGATGGTTTTCCGCACGGCCCACATAATCGCGACCGGCTTGGTCACCGTCCCCCATCAAGAACCACTGAATACCCAAGGCTTTGGCAAATTTTATCAGGGGCTCGCCTTTCTCAATGACCTGGCTGATTTCAAGAATGGAAAAGCTAACTTGATCCTGGGAATATCCCGCCACTTCAAAAAGCAGGGGCATGAGGTGACAATCCGACTCGCCTTCGACCAGCAGCCAGCAGCGGGAAAACAGATAATGCCCTTTGGCGAGCCGAATGCTGTAGTCGATTGCCTGTAGCTCTCGACTCGTGAAGGAACCATTCGCAACATGCCCAACTTTTGTTTCTCCATTATGTTTGTATAGTCTGCGAAGCGCCATGACCGGAACCCGCGAGACAAGATCGCCGGAATGGCTCGAAACGAGAATCTGGCCTGTCATGCTTTTCAGAAACGATCCAAGCGAACGGATCGCCGAAGGGTGAAGGTGCGCCTCGGGTTCCTCCAGTGCCAGAATCGGGGTAGATTCGGGGGCATAGTCCTCAGCCAGGTTAGCAGCCGCAAAGGCTTGAAAGAGCATCAGCACGGCAAGACTCTGAGTTCCTTCCCCATGCCGGTGCAATGGCAGCTTCGCGCCATAGCTGGATTTCAGATGCCCCTGAATTTTCCCGACCATATCGAAGACACGGGTCGGAATTGCTTCCAGCGCCACGGGATCGGCTGAATCCAGAGGAACAAGCCGCCCGGCGTCAGCAATTTTCTTCATCACTTCGGTCAATCCGGCGTTCGCGCCAATAACGGACGTATTTACCTGCTGAAGCATTTCTTCGATTTGTTTCTGCTGATCGTCAGGGAGCTGGACGGATTTCAGGAATCCGCTCCAGAACTGCCCACGCTGCCCGAACTCCTGGGAGGCGTCGCGGAGCGCCGACAGGAAAAAGAGCGGAACAAAACGAGAAATAAGATTAAGCGGGATCGCATTCTTGAGAATCAATTCCGCACCGCTTGAATTGAGAAAAGCCCACTTGGTTTCAAACGATCTTGAATCTTGATTGTATACCCCTTCTACCCGTAACCAAATGTGATAAAGGCCGTTTGTATCCAACTGGCAGGTTGAGTCCATTTGCTGGATAATGGTATCGGGCCATTCGTTTTCCTGTTCCTCAGCAAAATGCAGGGTAATTTTGATTGGGTCGGCTGTTTGCGGCGTAGCGACCGCGTCTTTCAGATAGAAGTCGTATTCGGTGAACTGACCACCGCGCCGAGTTCCGAGACCGCGAGAGAGAACCAGCCGGATAGCCTCCAGAATGGTCGACTTGCCGATGTTGTTCTCCCCGATAAGCACCACCAATCCGTCAAGAGGCAGATGCAGTGAGCGGATGCCACGAAAGTTTTCTATTTTGATCTCTGCAAGTTTCATTAGATTAACTTCCGGCTAGAGTCATTTTATTGCTCACGCTTACTGCGCGCCTAACGTTCGCCCTCAGCGCGAGCGGCCCAGACGCTGCCGTGCAGATTTACCAGAACCGCCACCGGGCCGCGATGCGCTGCAGGGCCGGGTTAGGCCACGATAGTTTGGATCGCTGTGGGCAACTTGCTGAGCGTCAACTCTTTGAGCTGTACTTTCTTGCTGGCATTGTCAATGTCAATTCCGACGAGGTTCCCGCTGGCATCGTAGTCAAGTACGATCCCCTCGGAGATCTCTTGGCTGTCCACGCTCGGCTGCTCAGAGAGATCAATATAGAGGGAGTCCGTATCCGGGTAGTAGGTCAGCTTCATGGTTTGAATCTCCGATCAGGAAAGGCGTTGTGAATAGTCACTTGGTCCTCAAGGGTGACGACTCGTAAGATGCGATGGTCAAATTCAGGAATCGCTCCCCAAAAGCGGAATCGATTCTTCTCCTGGGGTTCGCTCCGAATCGGATTTTCTAGGACTTGAATACACCACTCCTTTTTCAAGTACGGACGTTTCCGTAAGATCTCATTTTCGAAGTAGTCCGTGAATTTATACGCCTTCACCTCATGAAGCTTAGCGGTTCCCAACTCGCCTGGAAAGGCGTGGTCTAACTATTGAGTATACAGTCACCTACTTGGCCGCATATCTCGCCAAGTAAGTCTCACCCAAACCAATGAAACCGTGGGTAATATCGCGCGTCTCTGCTCACTTTGTCAAGCTTTTTCTCAGCGCCAAACCCCGCTACTTTGGCCGGATATCCCTATATCAGCCCGCAGTATATCTCGCTAGCGGAATCCTGTCCGAACAACGGAAGCTGCACCTTCTGCCCTGACTTTCCCGCTGAGCGGCCTGCTTCCTATCTTCTCCCCCTTTTGCGTCGGCTGAGCGACGATTGTGTTAATCTTCCTGTAGCAAAAAGCCAAGAAAATCAACCTCTCAATGCTGGCTGCGCTTGCACGATGCTTCTAATCAGGAAAAACGGGCCTGTAAGCAGCATTGCAAGCACAGCAAAGGAAAAGAGAACTTTTCCTCGGCACTGTACGGGGAAAAAAGTGTGCTTTATGGTATAGACATGAGGAGCTGGAAGATGACAACGAATCCTAATGACATACGCCTCGATGAAGAATAGAGAGCAGCGCTCACTGGAGTTGCCTATAAGAGCAGAGTGACGAAATACCAGGAAACGTATTTTACGCTTTGCATATTACATTTACACTAAGACAACATACCATGACACAAACAGCACTTGTAGAGTCTATACCAGTATCCCCACACCATCGCCTCCCGGTCGTCGCCATCGTCGGGCGCCCGAATGTCGGCAAATCCACGCTGTTCAACCGCTTAATCCACCAGAGAAAAGCGGTGGTGGATAACACCCCAGGCGTCACTCGAGACCGGAATTTCGCCCAAGCGACTTGGCGCAATACGCCATTTTTACTTATCGACACTGGCGGCATCGATCTGACGGAAACCGAGGGGGTTGTCGGTCATGTCCAAGAGCAAACGCGACTGGCCATTGACGAAGCCGATTCCGTGCTTTTTTTGTTTGACGGCAAGGAAGGCGTGAATCCCACCGACGCCGAAGCAGTAGACTTGCTCCGGCGCAGCAATAAACCGGTCTTTTTCGCCGTCAACAAAGCGGATGGCGAGAAACAAGAACTTGCGGCGTCTGAGTTCTTCTCGCTTGGGCTCGATACCTTGTTTCCCATCTCCTCCGCCCACGGGCGCGGTATAACTGATCTCATGAATGCCGTGGTTGCAACATTCCCACAGGTAACCACAGAGGCGGAAGAAGAAGAAACAACCTCCACCACGGATGAAGCCACGGATGAAGCCGCCCCATTACAAGTTGCGCTCATTGGACGCCCGAACGTAGGGAAATCATCTCTGCTGAATCGTCTGGTCGGATTCGAGCGGTCAATTGTCGATGCCGTCCCCGGGACGACTCGGGATGCCATAGATAGCCTCATCGAGTGGCAAGGCAAACCAATGCTTTTAGTGGATACCGCCGGCGCGCGCCGACGGACCCGTATTTATGAACGCGTTGAGCAAGCCAGTGTGATGATTGCTTTGAAGTCAATCGAGCGGGCGGAAATCGCGCTCCTCGTCATCGATGCAACCGAAGGCATGGCGGACCAAGACTCCCGGTTAGCCCAGTACGCCTGGGAGCGCGGACGGGGGTTGGTATTGGTGATCAACAAATGGGATGCCGTCCCACCAGAGAAGAAGAATCAGAGCCGATATCTAGGAGATCTGCGCTACTTTTTCCCCGTCACGAAACCATTGCCCGTAGTTTTTATGTCCGCACTGACAGGAGCCAATATCAAAAAACTCCTACCCACCGTTGAGCGTGTCGCGCAAGCACACGCTATACAAATACCGACAGCAGTGCTGAATCGCCACTTGCAAGAGTGGACGCGACGGCATCCGCCGCCGAGTTATAAGAACAAACAGCCGCGATTGTTCTACGCCACGCAGGTCAAGACCAAGCCGCCGACCATCGCGATTTTCACCGGCGTGCCGGAAGGCATTCAGCCCTCGTACATGCGCTATCTTGAGAATAATTTACGCGAAGCGTTCCCACTGGAAGGTACGCCGATCAAACTAAGTTTTCGTGCTCGGCGAAAAGAGACAGAAAAAGGAGAAAGAGACAGAGAGTGAAGAACATATCGCTTGACCGTTCTCTGCGACTGCCGCCTGCTCACTGCCGACCGTTTACTTTCTAAAATGAGGCATGACTTTTTCAGCGAATAACCGCATCGACCGGAGCACCGTCTCTTGGGGCAGTGAGCCAAAGTTCATCCAACACAGTAATTCCCCGACTCCGATCTCTTGCATTTCATAAATCTTGTCGATCACTCGCTCGGGAGAGCCGAAGACAGCAGTCTCTTCCAGCAGCTTTTCCCAAGAAACAGTTTTCAGCGTCTCGGCAAGCATACGGAATTGCGGCTGAAGAGACGGAGGAGCAGCGTCAATGTTTTCCGGAACGAGAAACCGCGCCAGCGCTTGTTGATACCACAATTCGGCGGCCTGCGCCGCTACAATCGCTTCCCGGTCCGTTGACGCCACGCAGATGTGACGAGAGACGCTCCACGAACTGAGCGCCTTCTGCACTGCGTGTTCACCGTACCCGGCTTCCCGCATTGTCGTCACATAGTGGTCGCGTTTATCGATTAACTGCTGGATGGGTCCGAAGAGAATCGAGTTTAACATAGGCCAGGCGCGACGCGCGGCAAAGGCGATCGTCTCTGGACTGACACACACAAGCATCAACGGCGGGTGCGGCTTTTGCTGGGGTTTGGGACGCACCGGAATACCGTCGATGGAGAAGAAGCGGCCAGAGTAGGAAACCCGTTCCTGAGTCCAGGCCTGCACCATAATGTCCAGAATTTCACCAAAGCGTTCACGGTTTTCTTCTTGCGACACACGATAACCGGCAAATTCTATGGGACGATTGCCACGCCCAATACCGACCCGTAGACGGCCACGACTCAACACATCGACAAAAGCAATCTCCTCGGCAAGGCGGATAGGATCATGAAACGGCAGAATCGCCGCCGCCAGAGCGATGCCGATGCGCTCGGTTTTTGCAGCAATCGCCGCAGCTAGCGCCATGGGGCTTACGGAGATGCCATATTCCGTAAAATGGTGCTCGGTCAGCCAGACAGTGTCATAGCCGAGTTCTTCACTGAATACGATTTGCGCTAATTCACCGTGGATAACCTCCTCATCTGAGCGTCCTGGAGGAGCTTGTAGAAAATAATATGTGCCGAATCGCATGTTTCGCCCACTCTCACCCACTTGTCCTTCGACTCCACCGCTCTGCGGTTACGCTCAGGACGAACGGAGGATTTCTCCTCCCAATATAACCAGAAGTACGTTTCCGTTCACTCTGAACGTAGCGATAGCGAAGCCTGTCCTGAGCCAAGTTGAAGGGTCGAAGGGCCTTTTTTATTGCCGCTCTGGCCACAACACTAATCCTTTGCGCGACCACGGACGTGTCACAACCCGACCGAGGCCGGACTCGGTGATATAAAGGGTTGAGTAGTCTGGTCCACCAAAGGCAATGTTCGTGATCATCTTGTCCGCGCTGGCAATCACCTCGACGACTTTTCCAGTCGGGTCAAATACGACAATGCCGCCGCCCATGGGACCGCAGACCAACACATACCCTTCTTCATCTAGACAGAATCCGTCCGGATAGTAGCCGGCAGGGAGCCGACCAAACAACCGGTTCTCACCCAGCTTCCCTGGCCTCAGGATCGGAAAAGCCAAAAGATCAGCCGCAAAAGTCTCAGCCACAAGCAGTGTTTTTCCGTCAGGCGTTATCCCAATACCATTAGGATGCTGGAGGTTGGTCGCTACACGGCGAATCATCTTCCCGTCGGGCGAGGCGTAATACACCTTGCCCTGACGATAGGTGGGAGTCCCCATTGGTTCAGGTCTTTGTGGATCACGATGAATGGGATCAGTAAAGTAAAAATTGCCAATCTCGTCAAACACGAGATCGTTTACCGCGCTCAGGCGCACGCCATCACAAGTATCATACAGCCGCTGCACGTTGCCGTTCGCATCAATGCGCTCGATCCTGGCGGTTTCATAATCCGCTGCCGGGCCGACAGGACGACCCTTGTGCCAGGCGAACCCGCCGTTGTTCGTCACATAAAGCGCGCCATCAGGCCCGCGCGCCGCGCCGTTGGGGCCGCCGTCCGTTTGCGCGAACACCGTCATCGCGCCGTCAGCAGTAATTTTTCGCACCCGACCGCCGCCAATTTCGACGACGTATACAGTCCCATCACGATCGCACACAGGACCTTCGGGAAACTCTAAGCCAGCGGCAAGAATTGTTTCGTTCATGGCGGAATCTGTTTAGCTCTGATCCGATTATTCAGCAATTGCCTATCGCCTCTCGGCAGCTTGTCCTGGTCGGGTCATTTGTTTATTGAATCATTGCTGCATCGGGTCATTGCATCATTGAAAAGCAGCACTGTAAGGACAAGAGTATTCTGCTGCAATCTCTCAATGACTCAATTCTTCGAGCGGCGCTGAACGTCAAAATCTACGTTCTTTCTTCCGTCACCTTCTTATGCCAGAGGCGGAAAGGAATGCAAGTTTAGCTTTCCGGTCTTTCTCACGTCTGAAGCAGGTCTTCCGTTCTCCTGACGTTTTACTCTTCGCTTGCGACACGCTACAAGCGTTGACTACCATGACGAGCAAAGACCAACGGATTTCCATCACTCAGGTCGCTGTCGCTAGTTTCATCGGCACCGCCATCGAGTGGTACGACTTTTTTCTCTACGGCACGGCGGCGGCGCTTATCTTCAATCGGTTATTCTTCCCGACCTTCGATCCCCTGGTAGGCACGCTCGCCGCGTTTGGCACCTATGCCGTCGGTTTTGTCGCGCGCCCACTTGGCGGCGTGATCTTCGGCCATTATGGAGACAAGATTGGTCGCAAGTCGATGCTCAGCCTTACCCTTCTCCTCATGGGCGTGGCGACGTTCTGCATTGGACTGTTACCGACCTACGAAACGCTGGGTATTTGGGCGTCGTTCCTACTCGTTCTCCTACGTGTCTTTCAGGGGTTCGGCGTCGGCGGCGAATGGGGCGGCGCCGTACTCATGGCGGTGGAACACGCGCCAGAGGGCAAACGCGGCTTTTATGGCAGTTGGCCGCAAGTCGGAGTGCCGGCGGGATTATTGCTGTCAACCGGCGTATTTTCCCTTGTTTCTACCCTACCGGAAGAGCAGTTGCTTTCTTGGGGCTGGCGGGTTCCATTCTTGTTCAGCCTGCTGCTTGTCGGCGTGGGGTTGTTCATCCGTCTGCGGATTCACGAGACGCCGGCGTTTACGCAAGTAAAAGCCTTAGGACAAGAAGCGCGCCTGCCGGTGTTGGACGCTATTCGCACTCATCCCTGGAGCATCTTGCTCGCCATGGGAGCTCGGCTGGCGGAGAACGCATTCTTCTATATCTACAGCGTGTTCGCGCTGGTCTATGTGACAGAACAGTTGCAGTTGCCGCGCGGCACGATTTTGACGGGGATTGTACTCGCCACTGGTTGTGCACTGGTGACGATTCCCTTCTTTGGCGCGTTATCGGACCGTGTTGGTCGTCGACCGGTTTACATGCTGGGCGCCGCGTTCTCCGCATTGTTCTCGTTTCCCTTTTTCTGGTTACTCGACACCCAACAGACGTTTCTTATTTGGCTTGCCGTTGCCTTAGGACTGGGTATTGGCCATGCGGCGATGTATGGACCACAAGCCAGCTTTTTCTCGGAATTGTTCGGGGCGCAGGTGCGTTACAGCGGCGCGTCGCTCGGCTATCAACTGGCGTCAGTCTTTGCCGGAGGGCTCTCTCCGTTGATTGCCACGGCGCTCCTCAGTTGGTCCGGCGGCAAGCCCTGGCCCATCGCTACTTATATGACCATCATGGCGGGAATTACACTCGTCTCGGTCTATTTAGCGGCAGAGACGTTGCCGGAAATTCATCGTGAGGCATGATATGTGATGCGCTGAATCGCGCGTAGGATTATTCCCATTCTCTTCACACATTACGCAAGACGTAATACGTTTGACCTTTTTACATACCGCCTTTCCGCGTAAACGCTTTTACGACTCCAAGAATCCCTCATCAGCCTGCATGGGGAAATCTTCGGTTCATAGTATGTGTATTCCAGCGATGTTGAGCAGTCAGACCAGGAGAAGGCGAGCAGTCACTCCAAGCATGGCGAACAGCGTGAGAGTCGAGGCCAAGGCCAGTCGGAGCGGAGCGACGCGCCGCAAGTTAGTGGT
>JBFWZL010000275.1:0-8760 GCA_050185455.1 Binatia bacterium
CTCGCGTCCCGGCTGTGACCCTCCGCTAGGAAGGAAGGAATCGATATTGATGCTCGTTGCATTTGACTGCACAGTCCATACATCTCCTGCTTGGGAAACTCCCACGTCAGCCGATACACCTGCTCCGCCAATTCCATACCCACCTGCCAAACCTTCAACTCCCGATAGCTGCTCACCGTCATTGCCCTCTCCTTCCCTAGTCCCTAGTCCCGATCCCCTAGCCCCTTCTCTTGCTCCCTCCCTAGCCCCTAACCCCGAGCCTCTACCCCCTTCTTCTTCGTACATGGCGTACAACAGGTCAAACGCTTCGAGCAGGAAGTGGCCTGAACCGCATGCCGGATCAAGGAACGTCAGCGCAGCAACCGGCTTCTTTTCGACTGGCGCACGGTCAGCATCTTTGACGTAGTATTCCCATCCCTCATAAAGCTTTGACTCTGGATGCATCCCCATCCACAGCGCCCCCAGGGAGTTCTGGACGAGAAACTTGACCATGTAGGGTTCGGTATAGATGCAGGTTGCCGGGATGATATCAGCGCCTTCGATCTTCGCGCCCTTTTTGGTTCGCACCATTTCGAACACGCGATCTTTTTCTTCGGTGTTCCAGTACTGATACGCCCAACCGAACGCGTCCGGCGCTTCGAACACCGCATCACTCGCTGGCTCTTGACCACGTACAGCTTCTCTGCCGGAGAGCAGCGCGATGCATTTTTTCAACGCGGTCACCGAAGGGCGAAGCGCTACCGCTGGAGCATACGGATTGAAGAGTACAGGGAGGTCCTTAGCGCGTTCGGCAAATTCAGTGAACAACACGGCAAAGAGACCGTCATCTTCACCTGCGCATGCTCCCGGGTTCCTGCGCGCAAAACGGCTGTGCACCATGGATCGACCACCGTAATTCTCTTTTTGCAAGATCACTTCGTCAATGATGCCACGCGCCTCCATGCACCGCAGAGCAAAAAG
Organism: Binatia bacterium; assembly: GCA_050185455.1. Taxonomy (GTDB): domain Bacteria; phylum Desulfobacterota; class Binatia; order Bin18; family Bin18; genus SYOC01. Next base: position 961 of record JBFWZL010000275.1, read on the forward strand.
CCGGTTCGCCCAGGTGTAAGCTGCTTCGCGGACAAACTCAGCGACTGCCTCGTTGCGAGCAACCCCAGCCTCCTCACGCAGCCGCAAATAGGCATCGACGATATAACGTGCGGCTTTATCTTCAGCCGAGAGATGCGACAACTCGGCGAGCGGCTTCGCGGGGCGGTCACGCCATACTCCTAGCTCGTTCAGCCGCCGCTCCAGATCACCAGCAAGCCAGCGGCCTTGGTCATCGTAGCGACCTTCGAGCACGTGCCGCAGTTCCAGACTGACCGCACGCAGGATTTTCTTCAGGCCACTGTCCATCAGCCGATCTCCACTTCGTTCCCGGCGGCCAGTTCGCGCGTGATTGCTTCGTCCAGGCGATCTCTCACCTGATGCCATTGCGCTTCATCGCGAATGCGGACCGAGGAGGTAACGTCCACGATGCGAATACGCTTCAACGGTCTGGGGTGAGGCGCAGGATGTTCACCGCCATCAGCGACCTGCGTCGTCGCTCGCTTCTGCTGTTCGCGCACGATCTTTTCACCCAGCTCGTGCACCAGGCGACTGGCGCGCTCCGGTAAGGCTGCGACCCTGGCAGTTTCTGTTTCATTCGCAAGCGACACCAGGAACGCTTGCAACGGGACAGCGAGTGATTCCTGCAGCAGGGGAGGAGTCAGTCCATGCGCCTGCAGTTCAGCAGGGAGACGATCGAGCGCCTGGGTGACGCGAGTTCGCGCCTCTTCTCGCCAACCGGTCAGGAGCTTTTCTGCCTCCAGGCTGGCGGCAGCTTTGCCATTCTGTAGATCCTTCCACACTTCATCCACCGCGACACTGGCGTGTATACGCGCGGTGTTCCAGTTTCCCAGGAACGATGCGCATGCTCCACTCGTCGGGAGGATATGTTCCACCGCCGCCACGCCGGCAGCAAAATTCCGCATCTCGGTGAACCCTTTGCCATGTTTCTCCACAAAGGCAGTAAGTTTCTGAATAGCCGCCGCATAGGCTTCCAGGTGCTCCTGTTGGTCGTACACCTCCCGCACCCGATGCACCGGATTCGTCAACGCGGCGATCTTCTCAAAAGTTGCTACGCCTTCTTGAAACTCTGCAGGCAAAGGCAGTCCCGCTGGCTCGGCCCACAAATTGGCTTTTGCTGCCCGGTCGAGCAGCTCTTTGCTGAAGATCTCCATCTCTGCCGATAGCGCCGCCGGCGTTTCATCAATCTTGCGCTTGCGCGTCAGCTTCATCACCAGCGAGCGCACCTCAGTCAACGCCTCTGGATCGACCTCAGTCTCTTCGAGGGTCAATTCGACTCTATCGAAATTCCGGCTCACGCGGAGCGCATCCTGCAGCTCGGCGTCCGCAGGATTCGTGTACGGCTTCTTATTGATCAGGACTCGCAACGCACCAGACCGCACGAGCGCCGCCACGCCTACACGGACCGCTCCAGGGTCCCACCCACAAGGCGGATGCTCGAACTCGGACACCAGGTCGCGCCCCAGCGTCCGCTCTTTTCTATTCTGTCGCGTTGTAAGAGAAAAGCGGATGGCATCGAGCAGCGGACAATGGGGGTCGAGTTGACCGGATTTATCGAACAGTTTCAATTCACGGACATCCGGAGTGAGGTCCTTGGTCCCTTTGAGGATATCGAGAATAGCGCGCTGCTCATTGACAATCCTGACCGGGACCTTTTCATACTTCGGGTAGAGCGTTGGCCAGAAGCTTGCCAATTCGGTGCGGAGCGTTTCACTGGGAGTGTGCCCCGGCTTCGGCGACACTGTGCGCGTGGAGCCACGAAAGATAATATGGGCTCCCTTCAACCCAGCACGAATGCCAGTAAGGACAGTGCCCTTGAGTTTATCGAGGTCGTTCGATTCCCGCTCGACCGCAAGCTTGTGCGCCTCGGGAGACTTGTAGGGGTCGCTTTTCCAGCGATCGATCACCGTCTTCATGGCCAGGTAGTATCGCAGATGATCATCGAAGGAGGAGACGCGATCGCAGAGGACAAAGAGGGTCTGTTGCTCATCAGGACGAAGGCTCGCGTCTTCCAGATCGGCGATCTTCGTGCCGCCAAGGGCAGCCAGTGGCGAGGAGACCTTGATGTCGACAAATCCCTCTTTGGCGATGAGCGTTCCGTCAAAGAGGAGACGCGCACGGAACTCCGCGCCTTTAAAGGGAACCGTCTCAAAGCCGAGGACATCTATTGTGGCAAACTTGGCCAGACCCGCTTCGAGATCTCCCCATTTGAGGTCCACCGATTCGCCTGCCACCTCCTCTTCAAAGGTCCGACGTTCGCCAGTCAGGAATTCGTACTCCTCGCCGATCTTCGCCACCAGCTTGGCGTCGATGAGTTTCTTCAGCTCTGGTTCGATTCTCCCGCGTATGGCGACGAGGTCTTCAGTAGTGTGCTCGACGAGCAAGCGCGCGAGGTTATCGAGCGTCCGCGGCACATAGGCGATTTCGCGGATGAGATAGAGCACTTCGGCCATACGACGCGTGAATGGCGTCGCTTGGGGAACCACTTCTTCTATACGGCCAAGCTCGCGGCGGGCGTCAGGACTGACCTCCCCCTCGCCAGACAGGTTGTGGTACACCTCGTCGAACGATACTACTTCGCCCACCGCCGCATTGAGATAGTCACGACGGCCGGCCCGCAGGATATCTTGCGTAATGGCCAGCAACGTCCGTGTCGAGCCTGATAATTGCTCACCGCGGCCGCCAGCGCTGCGCAAGCTTTTGACAATCTCCGGAATCAGATGAATGTGATAGGGGAAAAACGGATAGAAAGTCACAAATCGTTCGTCTGTACACTCGGGCAGTTTCTGCGAGACATTCGCTAACTGACCCAGATCCCGGAGAACGCCGGGGTTGGCTTGGTAGACTTGCATCACGGCATTCTTCCCCGCAAGTTTCTTCTTGAAGATCCGGTCTTCGAGCACCAGCTCGATATTCTCTGTCGTTAAACTGAACTTACAGCGGAACCGCCCTTCGATCTTCTTCATATCCGCTCTGAGGGCACGGGCGTTCTGGTAGATCGCTCCCATATCCTCATGTGTGGTCACGATGACCCAGAGTTTCCCCTGACCCTTCTCTGCGGCTTCCTCGACGAGGGCCTGGAGCTGAGCCAGCCGCCCAGCGTCATCCTCAATCCATTGTCCAGACTCATCGAGCACCAGGACGAGACGGCACGGTTTGCCAAGCGTCTTTTCTCGTGTTTCGAGATCATCCAACATCGTCCGGACAAGAAACTGGGCGTTGTACAGTTCCCCCTTCTCGGCATTCTTCAGCGCCTGGACCACCTCATCCGGAGACGAAAACACGTCGGGGGCAACTTCACAGGCAGCCTGGTACAAAGGCCTGGCATAAAAGCCCAGGTTCTTTTGCATCTCCGCCCAAGGCTTTTTTGCGAGCCGTTCGGCGGCGGTATGAAGGGCGTCGAGCTTTCCGCGCTTATCGAGTTCGGCTTCGATCACGCGGGCATACAAGAAGTTCGCGCCATACCCTTTGGAGAGATAAAACTGTGAGAGCAGCAAGCGAGGCAGCGGAGTCGCTTTGCTATCTGCCAGGGTGTTGATATTGAAGGCGAGAATGCGTGAGTCACAGTGCGGCAGACGAGCGAGCGCCCGGAGCAGCGACTCGCGTCGGGGTGCATTCGACGGGATACGGCTCTCGAACCGCTTGCTGGCGGAGATACCATCCAATAGGCGGTTTTCCACCAACAGGGCCATGATCTTCGCAAGGTGCGATTTTCCCGAGCCGAAGTAGCCGGAGATCCACACACCGATTTCCGTGGTGGGAAGACGCAACGTGTCGGTGTAATGTTCCAGGAAATCTTCCAAGTACCGCTCAATCGTGGGGGTCACCACGTAACTGCCAATTTCAGCAGCTAGCTTCTGTTCATCCTGCCGTTCGGCCACCTTGATGACTGGCTCGATTTTCTCCTGGATGCGCGTCTCGAAAATCTCCTGGATCCGCATGCCCTGTCTCCTGTTCCGAGATGAAGTCTTAGAGGATATCGCCCCGATACATAAACTCCTCGCGTTGGTTCACAAAAGAGTACACGCGTGGCTCGGTAAGCGTTCCTGGAATGAGGACTATAACTGGCCCTTCAAGAACACCCTGCTCGCTTCCCCAGAGTTCCTGCATGACGGCGCGTGGTCCTGCGGCTGGATAGAGTGCGGCAAGGCGCTCTAGCACGATCACCAGTTTCCCGCGACCTCGTTTGCTCGTCTCCTCTCGGACTCTCGCCACGACCGCCGCGATCCACACGTGTCCCAGTTCCGCTTCTGGATTAGACCTTGGCATCGGATCGTTCATCGAGCTCACGATGTTCTCGGCGCCAAGGTCGGACACGGTCGCCATGGTCGCGGCAAGGACGTCAATCTCTCGGACGTCAAATTCTGAACCAAGCGTACGCAGCAGCGTTTTCCATTCTCGAAAGACAGCGCCCTCCGCCTCAGGTGGGTAGACAATGGCAAGAAATGGCGCTCCCGTTTTTCGCCCGATGTGTTCGTAACGCGTCTTGAGGCGTTCGATCGCCTCGCGGAGTTTCCAGGACCAATCGACAGCCGTACTCATGGGAGTCCCTCTGCTCCCCGGAGCATCTGCAGGAGTACCGTCCGCCCTGCCTTCTCAAACCTGATCCATCCCTTTTGGGCAAGCTCTGTGAGGGCGTACGCAATATCCGCCTCAGACCACAGGAACAACCGCCAATCCGGAGCCTCTATCAGCGCTCTTCCTTCCCGTCCTTCAGCACTCAGAATCGACAACAGGTGGAATACCGTCTCCGCGGCGATCAACGGTCGCTGGATGCGCTTTTTTTTCACGCCCTTGAGTACCCCAAAATCCCGTAAGGCGGTGAGGTTGGCCGACGCCAACCTGTGCCGGGTACTCTCGCGCCATTTCTTGATCTGGGGAAACCGTTCGGCCTGCTGTTCTAAGAAGGCCAGAAAATCTCTCTGCTCAAGCACCGTGACCTTCTGGGTCCACTTCTCCCACACTGGTCCTGTGACAAATTCAAACGTCAGGCGATCTCGCAGGGCAAAATACAGATAGACAAGGGACAGATACTCAGGCGACTGCCGACCTGCTCGTGTCGCTGCGGCTAATGCCTGACCGATCCACTCTGCGCAGACTGACAAGTAGCGGTGATGGAGCGCGTTCCAGATTTTCCGTCGCGTCTCGTAAGAAGTCTTTTGGAGCACACTCCCATTCAGAATCGCTTGCCGTACGTCAGACAATGGTAGACCGGCGCGGACTGCATTGAACACCGCGTAGGTTTCCTTCGCCAATGCTCCTTTTGAGGTATTGCGAGAGGACGCAGGCGAGAGATCTCGAATCTGACTCAGAGCCCGTAGGTTGTGGAATTCAGCTTCACAATCACCATTCAGAGGGAATGCACGCGCAAGAGATTCCATTGTTTTCCATACGTTACTGGGGAAATACTATCTCTTCACACTGAACTTCACGATGATTGCTACCAGTCCCCTCATCGTTTCTGTGCAGCCCGGTCCGACGAAGCCCCAGGACTGCCAAATTTCACCCACTTGTCGACCTCCTTCAGCTTGAATTTCCACAGGCGTCCTACCTTATGGGCAGGCATGCTCTTGCGGTCAATCCACTTGTACAGGGTATCCCGCTTGACGCCGAGGTAGGCTGCGACTTCCTCTACTGAGTGCCAGCGGTCTTCCGTCATGTTCCTCACCGGTTGCGTCCCAAAGCTTCAAAGTAGACCTGCAGAGAACGATTACCCTGAGCATCGTCCAGCACGATGCCGCTCCCGTTCGCCTGTCCAACAGATCAGCATATATCAGGACGCATCATGATATAAGAGTTTTCCCTGTAGGGGAAACGCCCGTGCGTGCCTCTATGCAAGAGGAATTCGTTCTCCCCAGGGGGCATTCTACCCACCCTTCCCTCCTGCGAGCATCACACGACAGAACAGATTGAGCAGCGTCATTTGCGACAGCGACTGACACCGAGTCTGCGCCAGCGCCGGGTTGGCCACCACAATCGCCAGACTTTGTGCACGCGAGAGCGCGACATTGAGCCGATTCTTGTTGAGCAAGAACTCGAGGCCTCGCGGCGATCCCTCGCCGGAACTGGCACACAGGGACAGGATCACCACCGGCGCTTCCTGTCCCTGGAACTTATCCACTGATCCTACTCGTGCTTGCGACCCTAAGGATCGGCTCAGCTTGCGCACTTGCATGTTGTAGGGGGCGACAACGAGCATGTCTTCGAGCTGGAGCCGTCTCGCCACCTGCCCCTGTTCGTTGGTTACTTCGCGCCCCACTAACTCGTCCACCAGTTCCCGAATGACCGCCACTTCTTCATCACTACCCTGTGTATTCCCTTCATGCGGTACCGGGATAAAGAGGATGCCGGCCTCCCGGGTCACATAGCGTGCGGTCGGGGGGACACGAACAATCCGGTGTTGGGTCTGCGGAGCCGGCTGCAGCCGCCCTTCGTACACGGTGCCAGAGATAAAATCACATACGCGCGGGTGCAGTCGCCAAGTCGTACCCAGAAAAACGCCCATCTCCTCCGGAATCGTCGCCTGTCCTTGCAGAAGATAGTTGAGCAGCGAGAGGCCGCTCTCGCCCGGATGGAAGCCCTGAATCGGCTGCCCCAGTTGCATCTGATCACCGATGAGGACGAGATTGTGCGCCGCAGGCGCCATCCCGATCAGGTTCGCCACCGACACCTGTCCCGCTTCATCGACAAACAGGTAGTCCAGCGTCCCTCGCAGCGCCGGATCACTGAATACCCAGGCTGTGCCGCCAATGAGAGATGTCTGGCCGATGGCGGGCAGGGCAGCTTTGAGCGTCTCCGCATAGATTGCACCAGGACAGGAGGCAAAGAAGGGGACTTCCCGTGGTCCACCGATCTTGAGGCATTTGAGATCGCCGTCTGCTAACTCATGACATTTGCTCAACACGTTAAGGATGGCGGCATGACTGTTGGCCGCAATGCCGATCCGCTTGCCCTGTTTCAGGAGGGCTACGATCGCCTGCGCGGCAACCGTGGTCTTTCCTGCTCCTGGTGGCCCCTGGATACAGAGGGTGGAACGATCAAGCGCAGCGATGGCTGAGAGAGTGGCCTCGATAAGGTCTGCGCCCAAAGGGATGACTGGACCCCCATTGCGCCCTGTGATGCGCGGCGGCCGACGGAGCAGAAAATCCTCGAGTGCCGGAGACAGGTGCTGTGTATCCCGCCATAGCGTGGCGGTGTCGGTGATCGAGTTGACGATGACATCGGCACGCACGTATTCGTCTGGAATGAGGGAGAGCCGTTCTGACGGCGCGCCGCCAGGCAGTTGTTTCAGTTTCGTCGGGCCAAACTTCAGACAGAGGCGCCCTTGTTCACGGTCCAGGTGATGAATCTCAGTCTGGACGTTCAGGTCATGGGCGAAATAGCAGCGGCTGCCCACGTCGAGCTTCGTATCCTGATCGGGATCAAACGTGTACCAGAAGCCAAAGGACTGCTTGATCTTCTCCGGAGGACGTTGCAGGTGTTGGAGACCGCCCAAGCAGTTGAGATCCTCGCAGAGTTCTTCCTCGGTCATGGCATGGCGGTCGAACATGGCCCACCACACAGGCTTGTCTTCGCGCCGATGAAACTCCACGACATGGGCCAGGAGCGTCTGGAGACGCCAACGTTCTGCGTCTGCCGGAGACCCGTCTGTCAGATTGCATATTCCAGAGCTAATCGAGCAGCGATTCCAGAGGAAGTCGAGCACTCATTCCAAGCCACGTCGAGCAGTGATTTCAGAGGAAGTCGAGCACGGAGTCCAGGGAGCGCTGAGCAGCGCAACCC
>JBFWZL010000276.1:0-8729 GCA_050185455.1 Binatia bacterium
CCGCCCAAGTCGCGTTGCACCAGGGTATATAAGGGTTGGAGGGCGGTCCGGAACGACGTGACTCCGTGGCCCTGCCTGTAATCTTGCTGGTTGGTCTGGCAGCCGCGGGTGAGGTAACTGGCGGCGTGTTCCATATCTTGGTAGCCCTGCTTAATCAAACACGTCCGCCAGGCGGCCGGCATCTCATAATGCGTCGCCGCGTAATTACACCCATAGACAATCGAGTCCAATTCGAAGAATCCCACCATGGCCAAAAATTCTCCCAGGCGCGCCTTGCGCTTGGCGCTCCAGCCGTCCATTGAGAGACGCTCAGGGTGCTGCAGTTGGGCTTTGGCTTTACGCCACTGCCTAGTCCAGCCCGGGTCAGCCGCCACCACGGGCGGCACGTCATCCTGGACTATGGGGAAATGGTTCTCGCCATACTCAATGTCTTGCCGAATCAGATGCGGCAGCGTCTGAATATCGAACATACGCTCTCCTCCTTCGTTACTTCGTTAGAATGGTCCTCTACTCTTCCTGAAAGTGTTCCCGCAGTGTGGCGCCCTGGTAGTCTTTGCGAAAGCGGCCGCGCTGTTGCAGAATTGGGACGACTAGTTCAACAAATTCCTCCAGGCATCCCGGCAAATAATGGGTGATGAGCATAAAACCGTCACCACCCACCTCGTCAAAAATATCTTCGAGTTGATTGGCGACCTGCAAGGGGGTCCCAACAATCTTCGGTCCAATGCCGCTCCCGTAGAATTGCGCGGCTTCACCCACTGTCACCGACCTCCCCATGTTTTCTTTCTTCAACATGGCGGCAAGACCTTGAATACCCAGCCCCTGACTCAACATTTGTAGCAAGCCTTGCCCGTTTTCCGCTTCGAAGTCTTCCAAGGTTGCATCCAGTGGCACGCGCGACAAATCATACCCGATGTGCGTGGACAACTGGGTGAGGCCGCCCAGCGGAGGCACGGCCTCGATCAGCGCGCGTTCTTTCGCTTTCGCGGCATCTTCGGTTTCTCCGACAATCGGCATCAGTCCCCACAGCACTTTCAGGTCGTTTGGATCACGACCGTACCGCTTGGCCCGCGTTTTCAGGTCGTCGTATACGCGCTTCATGGCCGCCGGAGTCTGATGGACGGCGAACACCGCCTCGGCGTGTTTCGCCGCGAACTCCAGACCGCGTTCCGATTGGCCTGCCTGAATGATCAGTGGCCGTCCTTGCGGCGACGGCGCCACCTGCAATGGCCCTTTGACCTTGAAATATTTCCCTTCATGATTGATCGGGTGCACTTTCGCGGGGTCCGCAAACACCCCGCTCTCTCGATCCATAATGATGGCATCCGGCTCCCAACTGGACCACAACTTGTCACACACCTCCAGATACTCATCGGCCCGATTGTAGCGCTCATCGTGCGAGTACACTTCCATTTCATGTTCCAGTGGCGTGGTCACCACGTTCCACCCTACTCGTCCGTCCGTCAGATGATCGAGGGTGGCAAGTTGGCGGGCAAGATAGAGTGGCGGCAGATACGCTGTGGAAATAGTCACAGCGAGGCCAAGCCGACTGGTCACCGTCGCCATCAACGGAATCAACGGAGCGGCGTCATGGGTTGGACACTGCACACCGTAGCGGATGGTGGTCTCGATGGAATGGCCGTAGCGGTCGGATACGCCGATACCGTCAGCCAGAAACAGCATGTCGAATTTGCCGCGCTCCAGAATACGCGCGACATCTTGCCAAAACGGCGGGCGGGCATAATCGTAGCCAACCAACGAGCGCGGCAACCGCCACGACCCCACCGAGTGGTGCATCGGGCAGTGTAGTAAAATCACGGCAAAGTGCATCTTTTTCGTCATTGTCACATCCTTGGGGCACGCAAGGCTCAGCGAGCCTTGCGCTCTTCTTTTTGCACGTGATGTTCGAGTAAGGCTTCCAGACTCTCGATTTTCTCCCAGGGCACACACAGCGGCTTCCGCTTCCCCGATACCACGTGCAAGTAACGAACGGTGCCTTTGAATCCGTCAGTTCCAACAACATTGAGACGCGGGCCGATCGTGCACCCACCCATGCACGAGACTTCCAAGACTCGCCCGGCTATCCCCTTTTCGGTCATGAGTTTCTCAAGCGCGCGCAGCAGAGACGGTCCGTTCAGCTCTTGTGTGGTGGCGTCCGCTGTGCGGATCTTCACGCAGACGACACGTTCGGTGCAATGAGTCTTGGTGCACACAAAGAGTTTGAGCGAGATCGAGTTCGGCGACACGTCGAGGGGTATCATGAATTTTCACTGGTTGTTTATGGCGTCGGGTGGGGCGCGCCCATCCGACGCCGTCACTCACGACAGATTTAGTACCCGCGCAACGTTGTCGCCCAAAATGTTCTGCTGCGCGTTCTTTGGCAGAGAAGTGATCGCTTCTCTGGTCTCGGACAACGCCGCCGGACTAGCGTCCCAGTGCGGAAAATCCGTCGCCCACATGAAGCGATCCGTCCCATACTTCTGCGCCATGTAGGGAATCGTAGTCTCATCGGGATCGAACGAGATCCAGCACTGGCGGCGGAAATACTCGCTCGGTGGATGCTTCAGGCCGCCCTTGTAGCCGATCTTCCGCCACTTTGCCTCCATGTGCTCGAGCATGTGGGCGATCCACCCGCCGCCCGTTTCGAGCAGAATCACTTTGAGCTGCGGAAAGCGATCAAACACCGCCCCCTGGAACAGCGACGCGAAGGCCGCCTGTTCGTCGGCGACGAACGGGATGCTCATCATGTAGAGCATCGAGTCATCTTCGATCAAATCGCGGCGTGATTTTTCGATCCACTGATGGCCGACATACTTCTCGTTCAGCGCCACATGCAGCCCCACCGGCAAATCAAGGTCTTGCAACGTCGCCCACAACGGATCGTAGCGGCGATCCCAGTAGGGAATCTGACTCGCCGGCGCGGCATAAATAAACACGCCTTTCATGCCGAGCTTGGCGATGCGCCTGGCTTCAGCAATCCCATCATCAATGTTTAACAGGGGAATGTGGGCGATCGGCACCAGCCGCTTGGCATCGGCTTTACACCAGTCGATGATCCAGTTGTTGTACGCTCGCGCGTAGGCGGCAATCAGGGCGGAGTCCTGCACCTCCATTTCCCACAGCAAACCAATGCTGGGATAGATCACCGAGATGTCGATCCCTTCTTCATCCATCAACTCGAGGCGCGCATGGGCGTCATAGGCCCCCCGCGGACCGTCGAGGTAGCCGAAGGCACCCGGTTGGAAGATCTCCTGAAACGGCTGACCCACCCCCGCGCCCAACGGACCAATGCCGCGCGACGCGACTGACGGGCGACCGTCGATCACCAGATACTCAAACCCCTGCGCATCTTTCTCCATGCGGATCGCACGCTCCCGGTACTTTGGTTCCAGGTAGTCCCGCCACAGATCCGGCGGCTCCAGCACATGTCCATCTGCATCAATCACTTTCCCTTGCAACATAATTCGTCCCTCCTTTGGTGAACAATGTATTTAGGCGAGCAATTGTTTCACCTGTTTTTCCACCACGGTGCTCTTGAAGAAGTTGGGGTTCAGGTCGGTCCACATTTTAGCGGGATTGACGAAAACGAAGTCGCGGAAATTGTCTTCCGTGATCTTCCCTTCTTCCACTAACTCGTAGGCTTCTTCCGTCACCTCCGTCATATCCGGCACATCCCAGTGCCCAATGTCAGAGCTGAACACGGCCTTGAGTTTGGCCCCGAACGGGTTGATTTTGGTGTTGAAGGCACTGGCGTTCAGCGGATCATCGGCTTCACAACCAAAGTAGAAGGGCGGGACGAAGAGGTCTTTAATGTCCTCGGGTTTTTCAATCCCACAGCGCCACCAGTCATCGATAGTCGCCGCGCCTTCTTTACTACCCGCCAGCATACCGCCCTGGGCGATGCGGTCGAGCTTGCCCTCTACCATCTTCCCGCCATAGCGTTGATAGAGATCAAGCAGTAACTCTCTGTTGAGGTTCGCAGGGTTGTAGTTCTCCATGGCCTTGCCGTTACGCTTCTCCCAGTGGCCGATCATGTCGGCGAACAGACTACACGCCCAGCCCACGCCACACTCCAAAAAGCCAAAACGCAAGGTGGGGAAGCGGCGCGTCACGCCACCGAAGAACAGCGCTTTGCAGAGCGCTTCGCCCGCCGCAGCAAAATGGCCAATGTGGTTGTACATGTAGTTGGAGATCGTGGCGCGGCTGCCCCAGCCCATCCCGCCGGAATGAAAAGTCGGGGTCACACCGAGTTCCACGCACTTCGTCCACACCGGGTCGTAGTCGTACGCGCTGTCAAGACACAGGTTATCGAGCCAGAACGCGTAGGGCGCCGCTGCCGGAGCCATGCGTGCGACATCGGGAACGGGTCGGAGGACATGACTCGCCATCAAGATGGCCTTCATCCCGAGCTGTTTCACCGCGTATTCCAATTCTTCCAGCGCTTCTTGCGGTGTGTGCATGGGGATGATCGCCACCGGCGTCATGCGGTCGGCATATTCCCGAAAGATGTTGGCGTGAAAGGTGTTCATCGCCCGGCAGCCGCCGCGCCGCAGTTCTTCATCGTTGATATGTGGGAACAACAGTCCCAGGGTTGGGTACAGGACGGTGAAGTCGAGGCCGATATCATCCAGGCGCTCGTAGAGGAGTTTGGGTAAGGTGGCGGTGGCGCGGTCGAGCGTGTTCTTCGTCGGCAGCGCCCACCAGGGTGGACGCGAGCTGCGCTGGTCACGGCGTTCTTCGGGAGACTGCTGATACCAGGTGAAGAAGCTGCGGATCAGCCCATTCTCGCTGTCCGCCTTGCGCGCGCGATACCGGTCGACGAGCGAGGCGCCGCCAACCTCTTTCAGCGCATCCACAAACCCCGGCTCGAACTCGACGGTATGCCCATCGGAATCAATCACCGGATGGTTCAGCCGCGCCCGTACGGCGCGTGATTTTGACGTATGAGTCGTAGTCATTCGTGCTGCCCTCCTTTACTGTCTCGCACTGTATCAGTCATGAAACATCCTTGGATATGGTTGGTCCAGTCAAGTCAGCTCAACTCAGTAGCAAGGGACATGCCGCTTATTGCCTTACCCTGCGCACATGAAAAACTAGAGCATAATTCAAATCTTAACCGCAGCGGAGCAGAGCGGTATGCTTTCCCTGTGCAGTGTGTGCGTAACCGTTTCGCTGAAAGCGCACCCCGCGCACAGATCGCGAGCGGCAAGACCACCGCGGGTCACCCTCAATACTCCTGCAAATGTTCCCGCAGCGTTTTGCCCGTGTACTCTTTGCGGTGCAAGCCGCGTTTCTGCAACACGGGAACCAGTCCATCGACCATCTCCTGAAAGCTGCCCGGAGCATAGGTCGGCGTGATCTGAAATCCGTCGCCGCCGCCTTCCCGCATCAGGTATTCCATCTGATCCGCCACCTGTTCCGGGGTGCCGACCACTTGGGGCATTGATACACTGCGCCCGTGCATCAGCGCGGCTTCCCGCAGGGTGAGCTTCTTTTTCCCCAGCATAATGGTGAGCGCGTCGAGAATCCCTTGCACCCCCTCGACTTTGAGATGTTCCAGCGGCTGATCCGGATCAAGCTGCGAGAAATCGAACCCCATGTGGCCCGACAAAATCGCCAACGCGGCGTCCAGTGTCACGCGCTCGTTGAGGACTTCCTGCTTTGCTTTGGCTTCATCTTCTGTTTGACCCAGGATCACCTGAATACCGAAGATGATCTTGAAGTCCTCCGGCTTGCGGCCATATTTTTTGACGGCTCGCTGCCGCACGTCCTCGCTAAACGCGCGCATGGCGTCGGGACGGAGCTGAATCCCAAAGACATACTCGGCATGCTGGGCGGCAAAATCGCGCCCTTGCTCGGAGGCGCCGGCCTGGATGATGACCGGTCGGCCTTGCGGCGAAGGCGCGCAACAGTGCGGTCCCGGCACGTCGAAGTACTTTCCAGTGTGGTTGATGCGATGGACCTTGGCCGGATCGGCAAAGATGCCGCGCTCCTTATCCATCACCACCGCGCCCGGCTCCCAACTGTTCCACAGCTTGTAGCACACCTCCATGAATTCCTGCGCCCGGTCGTAGCGTTCTTGATGGGGGAGCATGGCTGGCAATCCGCAATTGCGCGCTTCGTTGTTGTGCACCGAGGTGACAACGTTCCAGCCGATGCGCCCTTTGGTGAGGTGGTCCAAAGTAGACAACTTGCGCGCCAGTAAATAGGGCGCATCATAGGTCGTCGTCGCCGTGACGGCGAACCCGAGTCGTTCAGTAACGACGGACATGGCCGGGACGACCAGCAAGGCGTCATGAATGGGGAACTGGGTGGCGTAGCGCAGGGTCGCGTCCATGCTGCCCCGATACACATCGAATGCGGCGAGCTGATCGGCCAGAAACAGACAGTCAAAGCGCCCACGCTCCAGTGTACGAGCAATCTCCTGCCAAAACTCGGGCTCCGTCCACGAGTAGCCTACTTTGTCGAGTGGGTGCGTCCAACTGAGGATGGTATGGTTCATCGGGCAGTGCAGCATGAAGCCAACCAAGTGCATTTTTTTCTTGTTCACCAAATTCCCTCCTTATCCTTACCAACGACAGGCAGCATGAGCGTTGCGCCGCGCCTCACTCGTCCTGCAGCAAATGCTCGCGCAACGTACTCCCTCGATAGTCCTCACGTAACCGTCCGCGCTGTTGCAACACCGGCACGACCAGGTCGACAAACTCCTCAATCGCTCCCGGGGAGTAGATCGCCGTCAGCATAAAGCCATCGCCGCCGGCATGATCGTAGTATGCTTCCAGTTGGTCGGCGACCTGCTCCGGCGTACCAACAATCTGCGGCAGGCTCACGCTCTGCCCGTGTAGACGAGCGGCTTCACGCACAGTGACTCTTTTTCCCGCCACCTTCGTATACATGTCGATCAGCCCTTGCACGCTGGACACCTCGAAGTATTCGAGCACCTGATCCGGATCGAGCTGGGAGCAGTCGTAGTCCAGATGTCCGGAGAGAATGGCTAATCCGGCTTCGGGTGACACCAGGCTATTGTGAAATTCCTGCTTCTCACGGGCTTCCTGTTCTGTCCGGCCCACGATCGGCTGCATGCCGAAGAGGATCTTGCAATGGTCCGGGTTGCGCCCACCGTTTTCCATCCGCGCTTTGATATCCTCGTAGTATTCCCGCGCGCCCTCGACAAACGGGTGAATGGCAAAGATCGCCTCGGCATACTTCGCGGCAAACGCGCGTCCCTTCGGCGACGCTCCCGCCTGAATAATCGCGGGTCCGTTTTGTGGCGAATGCGTCACATTCAAGGGGCCTCGACTCTTGAAGAACCGTCCTTCGTGCTCAATGCGATGGACCTTAGCGGGATCGGCAAAGATGCCTCGTTCGCGGTCCATCACTACGGCATCTGCTTCCCAACTGTTCCACAGCTTGACGCAGACCTCCAGGAACTCCTCGGCCCGCTCGTAACGCAAGTCATGCGCCATTAACTCGGCGCCGTAGTTGGCGGACTCGTTATGGTTGACCGAGGTCACCACGTTCCAGCCTGCCCGGCCACGCGTGAGGTGATCAATGGTGGCCCACAGGCGGGCCGCGTAGAAGGGATGCTGGTGGCTGATCGAGAAGGTACCGGCCAAGCCAACCTTGGACGTGACCGCGCCGAGCCAGGAGAGCAGCGGCGTCGGGTCATGCATGGGCGTCTGGGTAGCGTAGCGAATGGCGGGGTCGAGCGATCCAGTGTAGGCGTCAGCAATGAAGCTGACATCGGCGAAGAAGACCATGTCGAGTTTCCCACGCTCGCACACTTGGGCGATATGCTGATACAGCTCGGGCCGTGCCCAGTCATAGTTCGCTGCCGCGGTACGCGGATGCTGCCACATCGCCAGGCTGTGATAGGTCGGGCTGTGCATCAAGAACTGCGCAAAGTGCATTTTTTTCTGCTTGCGCATGGACGTGTCTCCTCAGATTTCTGCGAAGCGACTCGTTGCCGCTACTTTTCCCCTCACCCTGTCCCTCTCCCGCAAGGGGAGAGGGAACCTAGGAACGACCTCTTCGATACAAATGCAAACCGCTGTATGGTTCGATTTAGTACCACCCGACCGGCGGCGCTTCTCCAGTCAGCAGGTATTTACCAATCCGTTGGCGGCGGTAGTCCACTGGATCGTGCAGGGTAAAAGTGCGCGCGTTACGCCAGAACAGGTCGAGTCCGTTTTGCGGGGCATCGGCCGCCGCCCGGGCGCCGCAGACCTGAAAGATACGGCTGGAGATGTCCAAGGCTGCCTCGGTACCCATCACCTTCGCCTGATACACGGCAATCGCCGCCTCCGGTCGTAGGCTGAGATCGTGCGCCGCCGCTTCCATGAGACGCGTGGCCTTGTACAGTAAGAGACGTGACGCTTCAACGGCGATGCTCATGTCCGCTACATGATTTTGGATATAGGGATCATCCACCGCACGCTCGTAACTGGTCTCGGCCCACGGTCGCGTCTTGGTTTTGATATACTCAATCCCGGCTTCCAGCGCACCCCCGGCAATCCCCACATACACCGCCGCCCAACCGATCTGATAGTGATGCCCCATTAACGGGCATTTCTCAAAATACTCGCCCGGCCCGCCCAAGACATTCTCTTTTGCGATAAACACGTTCTCGTACCGCGTTGTGCCACTGGTCGTTGCCCGTTGGCCCAAGGGGTTCCAGTCATGGAGCTGGCTCACTCCAGGGGCATCCATCGGAATGATAAAAATGAGGA
>JBFWZL010000277.1:0-8721 GCA_050185455.1 Binatia bacterium
GCGGGATAACCTGCTCACGTCCGTCGAGATCTCGTAGTGTCTCTACTCGCAAGGTAATGTTCTCCACTACGCCTGCCTGGTCTCCCACCTTCACCACATCACCGACCCGTACATGATCTTCGAGCAAAATGAAAAATCCTGTGATCACATCGCGGACGAGGTTTTGCGCGCCAAAACCGATGGCGAGCCCGCCGATGCCGGCGGCGGCAAGAATCGGGGCTAAGTTCAGACCTACCTCCGATAGAACAAGCATGGCCGACACTATGAAAAGAACGGTCGTGGCAATGACGCGCACGATGTGACTCAATGTGGAGGCGCGTTTCTGTCGTTCGACGGACAAAGTAAAGCCTTGGAGCACAACGTTCAGTTTGTTCGTCAGCAAGCGCACCGTGCGAAGCAAGACATAAGACGCCGCCAGCACGAACACGATGCGAATGCCGGACGTGAGCAACCACGCCCAAGAAGCGTCCAGGACGATGCTCAGGAACGAACGAAACGCGTGCATAGTTTCTTGCATTGTCGGCTTCCTTAACCTGAGGGTTCGGGTCCGGAAAGTGCGCGCTTCCTCGGTAGAGTGCGGGCGCTAAGCGCTCGTTTTCAACGAGCGCTGCTACGTTTTGCGGTAGTCTTTTCCCCAGCCGCCTCCGGGGCAGCCCACGCGTGCGCATGGCCTATGCACCCGGTAACGCTGATGGCGCGCACGGATTTCGGACTCGAGCCAGGATCGAGCTTAAAGTCTGTTATTGACCAAAAGGTCAAAAATGACCCTATGGTTATCTTTTGGCTTTGTCAATGGACGCTTCTCGGCGCGGATAGGTTTCCCCCGAAGGAGGAGTAGCGCCCGATACCTGGAGAATCCAAGCCCATGCAATTGGGGACAGGGTTGCGCCCTGTTGTTAGGTTGCCGTACCGACTGCGCATAATAAACCGCCAGAGAAATTTTCCTGATCTTACCCAAATGTTTCGTCATTTACAAAGGTAAATTCGTAAAATGCTTGCGGAGACGAGCGAAGCACAATACACTTGGCGCTCGCGAGATCCGGGGAAGTTCCCGGCAAGATCAAGAAATTTGCCATACGAAACGACAGCTATTTTTGCATCGCCATGCCGGCCGATTGGCCGCGGGTTTCCTCAATGAAGGAGTAGCTCATGAGAGTTCTCATCGTTGGAGCAACCGGAGTACTAGGCAGACACGTCGCGCCACAACTGCTCGAACGTGACCATTCTGTGCGAGCAGTTGCGCGTACGTTGCAGCAAGTCGCGAAGCTGCAGAAGCTCGGAGCCGGGTAGTGGTATTCAGGTAATGCTCACATAAGATTCGTGCTATTTTTGGCTAGCCCCTCCACCAAAGCGGGAAGACGAGAGGAAGCACGATGAGCCTGAGAGAAGCGTGTCCACACTGTGGATCAACCTGGTATAAAAGAAATGGTCATATCCCTACGGGAAAACAAAACCACCGCGGTAAGGTATGTGATCGGGCCTTTGTTCTTACACCAGAAAATTTTGTGATCACCGAGGAATAACGCGCACTGGTTGAACGCCTCCTCTTGGAAAGACTCTCGCTCCGTGGGATCTGCCGTGCCGTAGGCGTCGGGCGGCAGTGGCTCTTACAGTTTATGGTCGCGCGCTTCCAGGCGGCACCCCGGCGGTGATCCTGCAGCGGCTGGAGGCCGAGCTGGACGAGCTCTGGAGCTTCGCGGGCACGAAGGCGAACCGGCCGTGGGTGGGGATCGCGATGGACGCCTCTACCCGGCAAGTCATTGCCTTTTACGTCGGTGACCGCAGCCAGAGCAGCGCTGAACAATTATGGGCCAACCTGCCCGCTCTGTATCGGGAGCGGGCGAGGTTCTACATGGATCACTCTACCGTCTACAAAAATGTGATTCCTCCAGCCCAGCATCACGCCATCTCCAAACTCGCTCGACAAACCAATCATGTGGAACGCTTCACCTGCACCCTACGGCAACGGGTCTCACGGCTGGTGCGGTCCACGTTGTCGTTCTCCAAGAAGCTCAGCAATCATATTGGAGCTATCAAATACTTCATCTGTGATTACAATTTCACTAAGAGTACAGCATTCCCACAATAGCACTACCCAATCATGATTGTTTTGCTTTGTCCTCTTGCACAAGAGCGGCGAACAGCTTGAATAGCGCCGGCATTCCACCGGCTGCCGCCGCCGAGGCGAAAGCAGTGGTCGTGTTAAACAAGTCCGGTTGGGTCGTATACAAGAAAAACCCTACTCCCGTTAACACCACCAACAACGGGGCTTTCAGTGCATTCCACCCACCGGTTTTGGCTTTTTCCTCCAAGCTGAGAACCTCGCGAGATGGAGTGATCGATCCGACAAAACGCACGAAACTTGCGTTCATAAGGCGCAGATTAGGATCGCGTACAATGAGCCGCCGCTTCAGCAAGCGGGGAAGATCAGGATTCCGCGCGTTGACAAATCGATCCTGCGCTAAACGAATCAATAGGACCTGTTCACTGACCGAACAGGTTGACCAAACAACCTGGTAATAGACGCAAGCTTGGTCCCATATCGTTTCTTTCAATTCCTTCAATGTTGAATATGCGAAGGTAGGCCCTTGCACTATCTTTTTTCCTACTTCCTGCAAATAGGCTGTGGGACGGCACTCGCTTTCCACTAGGCGAAACAATTTGGATAGGCGTTTGTCCGCCCGCTGGGAGGCGGAGCCATCTGTGTGTCCAGACACGATCTTCGTTTTCTGTCTGGACAGTTCTTCGGCAAAAGCCTCAGGATCTCCCTCATCCCCGACGTAAACATTCCAAAAAGAACTGAAAATCCCCGCCCAAGCATCTTTGTCTTGTTCGCGAGCAGACGCCATACTCGCCCCCCCATCTCGCCCAGCAGGACTGCCGCAGTAAAACTCTACCGGGTCGATTGTCGAGGCAATGACGACC
Source organism: Binatia bacterium (assembly GCA_050185455.1). Lineage (GTDB taxonomy): Bacteria > Desulfobacterota > Binatia > Bin18 > Bin18 > SYOC01. The sequence continues at coordinate 2,926 of JBFWZL010000277.1, forward strand.
GGTTTCTTATAGGTAAAGAGTAAATCTTCCAGGAGTTGGAGTTTCGCATAATCCTGTTCCGGCACTCCTAGCTGGCATTCAAAATGATCAAGGGCAATAACTTTATGGGCCTCCTGCTCGACGTCCTGGTACGTGACCGTTTTCTTCCATTGTTTATGTAAGTCAACGACACAGAAACCTTCTTGTTTATGCAGCAGCTCACTCTTGCCGGAGAACGGGGGGCCTAAGAGCAACACATTACGGGAGAGTTCTTTCAGCGCCGTTTGACCTGGATTCGGCGGCTCTAAAAAATCCCGCAGAAACACACGCCGGGCAATGACGTGTACCGAGCCGTAGAGGAAAACGAGCAAAAGAACCGAACCGAGCGACACGCCACCCCACTCCACCACTCCTGTCGGCCACTCGAAAACTGGCATGGTGGAAACAAGGAGAAGACTGCGGTTCTCTTCCGTTTGTTCTTTCTTGAGCTTCAATTGCTCCCTGCGGAATCCTATTCTTTCCCACCCCCAGGATAAAGGGTCGGTAAGCTCTGGACCCAAACGATTAGCCGACCCGGGTCCCCGGACACCGTAAAGTTCAACCGAGGCCTCACTGTAAAGAGGTCTGATTTGACTCAGTACCCCTTCAAATTCGGACCCCTTTATCTGGTTTGTTTCCTTTCGCGGAGCAGAACTAAACACCCATGTGTCGAAAAAAAATGTTGTATAGATGTCAAGCGGATTTTTGGGTAGCAGTGTCCACGTAATACTGTCGAGCAACTGTTTATCCGTGACAGATTTGATCAAAGCGGTTTCTGGATAGCACCATCCGCATTGGAGCTCCAATCTCTTAGCGAGAAACTGCTCTTTCTCGTCTATCTGAACGGAAAAGTATTGATCCTTGATCCGCCTTGCTCTTGCCTCTATTGCTCTGGCGATCTGTAATTGTCCATGTTTGGCGACCAACATCATCTCGTCGTCGTGAGCGACTTTAAAAAATGTGAGCACTGGAAATATGCTCAACGGGAGAAAGATGGACGCCACGGCAAACACATATCCGAGACGAAATCCGGCCGAGTCTCTTTTCCACAAATCCGAGGTTAACCCTTTTCTCCACAGAATGAAGTAGATGAAAACGACTTCCAGAATCGGCGCAAGCGCCGTTACACCGAGCAGGTACGCTGGTCGCTCAGTCATGCGATCCAACCACAGACAAAGCCCCAAACTCAACAGCAGATTCAGCCCAGCAAAGAACCAATAGATCCTCGTCCGTTCGGGAGTGGGCCACAGCCAGCGGAGGCGATCCTCTGACGTCCACAGATATAAGATCGGGAGCACGATAAGAAGTAAAAACAAAAAATAGAAGATGACGAGTATCAACACCACACTCAGGAGTTCAAGGTTGGCGGTGGTCAGTAGCTCTTTGTCTCGATAGACCACAAGGAACCAGGGAAGATTGTCCAGTGGACGGACATACAGACGATGGGGCTTCCCTCCATACTCAGCGTCGAGCCACTCGGCGGAATGACCGAACACCGCCGCGCGTAAGAATTTGTTATGAGTCGTCTCTTCGAAGAGATTCTCCCGCAAGTTGCGAGTGTCATCCACATGGAATAACACCGATCCCTCATCAGTGATAATCGCATAGCCAAAACCCGGAGGGACTACTGGACGAATGAGCGACAAAGGCCGGGTGACTAACGCCGCCACTGCCAGCTTCACGCTTCCGTCATCAGACGCGGAAGGACACGGAAGGTTGGCATCCGAGAACTCCTGTATAGGAACGGAATAGACTGTTAAATTTTCTCCAGTATTCCAGGAATAGACAGGATCTACATAAAAATGAACGTTTCTTCCCTCACGTGGCCTTACCCACGACCAGCACTGGAAAATGCTGCGAAAATAATCCCGGTCATACACATTGATCAAAGGGGTTGTTTGGGTCTGCACCGTCCACTTGCTTCTTTGTTCTCCCTTGTTATCGATCCAAAACACACTGTCAAAATAAGGGTAGTCAATAAGGAGGGATTCCGCGAGAATTTCGGTTCGCAAAAGTGACGTCGTCTCGAGAACGTCTCGTCCTTCCTCCTGTTGTTTAACAGCAACACGCTCAGACTGTATCGTCGCGAGTTGCCGGTCAATCTTAAATAATTCTTCATAGAAATTTTCGCGAATGGTATCAGCAAAAGCTGCTAAGCGTTGATCCAGCTTTGTGGCCAGGTGTAGATAGGCGTATACGTCAAGCAGAACCAGGGTAAACAGCGCGCTCCCTACAAGGATAGAAAGACCGAGAAAGAAAACATCAGACACCGCCAGCCGCTCTCGTGGTCCCATGAACCAAAGATTCAGGAAAGGCCACGTCAGCGCCACCGTCAGAATCAAAAAGAGGAAACTGAGCAGAACTGGCTGGGGAATCGATAAACTTTCTGAAAGAAAACGATCATACCGAACGAGTCCACAGACGAGCCATTGCCCTTCGTCCTTTTTCTCGTCAAAGGACAAGTGCAAAGGTTGGACAAACACTTGGTAGCGTGCGCCAGCTAGCGTGATCTCAAGGAGACGGTTTGCCTGACTCACTTCGTTTGCGCCTTTGTCTCCTTTTTCATTGGTTGCTTTTTTTTCTGGGCGCAACGGCCAGGTTAGGATTTGGACTCCTGATGGCGCCCGCTGAAAGAGCACTTCGCCCTCATCTTGCCCTCCCCCTTTGGGCCGCACCACCAAGACATCGTCAAACTCCGGCCGGTTGACAATCGGAGTGAGGAGGGCGCCAAGATCAGTTTTTGCGGTTACTCGCACGTCGCTTCGCTTGTCTTCCAAATTCAGATTGACAGCATTCCGCGCTCGTTCGAGCTTGAAGCTTAATCCCTTCTTCTCTTCTATTTCTTTGGCAGTCTGGTCCTCAACTTTGACGTCGTTTTTCTCAATCCCCGAGATCAAGCTGATTTTTCGTTTGATACACTCTTTCCGATCATTTTTTCCTTGTTCTTGGCATGCCGTTTCGGCTTCACTGGTCATCTGCACCCAGGATAGGTGTAGATACTCGATCCGGGCCTGGATTTGCTGGCTGGTGACACCCAGCAGGCGGAAATTCCGGTCAGTCAGGTTGACCTGTCGGAAAGAAACATAGGAGAACCAATACCAGCCGAAAGGGAGAAGGAGGATTACTAGGGCGACCGCGAGAAACTGCAGCCGCCTTCCTCTGGACATTGAGCCATCCATATCTCCCTCAAGATTCTCACCACTCTTGGTGCGTTCGGATGGGATCTCGTACTCGCCCTACGAGACTATGAGCAATCATTTCCTTGTGACATTATTGCCATAGTCAGTTTCCTTGAGTTTGGCAAGAGAACGCAGCGGCTCGCCCTTTTGTATCGCACATCAGCGACGCGCGCTACAGTCGACAACAACTCAGCCCACACGGTGAAAAGAACGATTACGGGTCTACCACAAACGTGACACTATCCACGCCTGTGTTGCCGTTCGTGGGATCATAAGCGTAGACCACCGCTTCGTAGACCCCCGTTTCCTGAACGGTCCAGGTCCCGGCGAATTGACTGGTAGTTCCGGCATAGTGCAAAGCGAGGTCGCCGATCATTGCGCCGTCTTTTTTGAGCAGGGCTTTGACTTCGTATTTGTCGGCGTCCCACACGCCGCCGGGTGTGATCGGACACCCACACATCATCATGACATTCGCGGCCAGTTGCACGGTCTGCGGCGTCCCTTTTAATTTGATGTGTGTCGGCGGCGCTAACACGTCCACCACGAATCCCGGCAGCTCCATGAGCCAGGCATCACCATCCGTGATATGTTTTCCCGGGACTATCCATTGCGTTGCCGACACTCGATTCGCCGCCTGGAGGTTCGCCAAGGGACCATAGGCGGTCACCTCGATAAGGCGCGGTTCGGTAAGATCCAGCGCGGCAGTAAAATGAGCGGCGGTCGCGGTAGCCAGTAGCGCGCCGCGCGTGACCGGCGTCTTCATAATGCGCTCGGTGTCGCCTGTATCTCCCGCCGTACGCCCGGTCGCCAGCACTTCTCCCGTCAGCGCATCTTTTACCGTAATCAAGACACCGCCTACACCGGTACCGACAAATTTGGCGTCTTTGCTTTTCACCCGCACCGTTAGTTGCGTCGGCGTTGCAAAAGAAGAGACCGGCGTGAGCAGAATTACCGAGAGTCCAAGGTAAAGGGATAAATTTCGCATACCTTATTATCTTTGCAAGACACACGCCAGTTGCTCACGCTTCCAGGCTGTCAGCCTCTCTCTCTGCCGCGCCGACACGATTAACACACACAGTGATTTTTTCCTAAAGGAAAATTCGCAGCCGTAGGAAAAATGGTCGCTTGTGTCGCACGTATGCAAACGGACCCTCATTCCCCATCCCAAGCTAGAAGTAGGGATACCGTACATCTATTAACCATGTCCGAACGCGACTCTCATGGCATAGAGTAAAGCAATGCCCGCCGTAAACGAGAAGAAATGAACGATATTGGTCATGAGATCTCGATGCTTATTGACTTCTGGCACGAGATCGGACGCGCCAATATATACGAAGTTCCCGGCGGCAAAGGGCACGAGAAACGCGATATCCACCTGAAACGAAACGACGTACGTTACGATCCCGCCGAGCAGAAAGGTCAGAGCCGACAACACATTAAACTGTAGCGCTTCCCTCTTGCTCCACCCTCCGTGCACCAACACGGCAAAATCGCCTAACTCTTGCGGCACTTCATGCGCCGCCGCCGCTAGCCACGTGAGAATGCCTAAGCGAATATCGATAAGAAATGTGCCCGCGACGGCGAGACCGCCAATGAAATTGTGCAGTGCGTCGCCAATTAAAATGAGGTAGGTCAGCGGCTCCTTACACGTAGACGCCGAGCGATGGCAATGATGCCAGTGGAGAAACTGCTCGAGTGCAAAAAACACGGTAAAACCGCTGAGCACCCACATCGACGTGGCGAGAAGATCGCCTTCTTTCTCCACTGCAGCGGGAAGCATGTGTAAAAAGGCGCCGCCGAGTAGCGAGCCGGCGGCAAAAGCCACGAGCGGCGAGAGCAGACGACGGAGTGTCGTTTCCGTGAACAGCAGCGTTATGCTCCCGACCAGCGCAAGCGCGCTCATTAAGAGACCACTGGCGAAGATCCAGACGAAGACCGGCATAGACGGCATATATTTGAGAGCCCCTCTTCCACTGCTACAAATTGCAAAGTTCGCTCCACATCCATTCCTGTTGCTAAGAAGAGTTCTTCTTTTGATGAACGCATAGCGTCTTACACATTCACGATAAACCGAAGGGTCTATCCTGGCGCCGCTCTTGCGCTACGATAGCAAACATAACAAAAAGTAAGAACCTGAAGAACCGCGCCGACAACGTCGAAACGCGCAAGGTGCGCGACAACTCCGGCGAGTTCCGCTTTTAACAACCAGGAGCATTCTTTATTGTCATGCAGCGCCAGCTAACCCCGAGTCATTACAAAACAGAGCTGAAGACCTCAGTCGAGCGGGTCGGTGTTTACTCAATCCTTGTCAACATCTTTCTCCTGGCTCTGAATGTGGTCATGGCGGCGTTCTCCGGTAGTTTGGCGTTAGCGGCGGAGACGGCTCACAATTTTGCGGATCTCATGGCGTCAGGCGCGGTATTTGTGGGACTAAAGCTTGCTCATCGGCAAAGTCGCGCCTTCCCGTACGGTCTGTACAAGATTGAAAATGTGGTCGCGGTCATCGTAGCGCTGCTTAGTTTCTTTACTGCCTATGAAGTAGCAAAAGTAGCGGTATTGACCACATACCGGCAAACGATCGTGCATCCGTCCATGCTGC
>JBFWZL010000278.1:0-8715 GCA_050185455.1 Binatia bacterium
GGAACACACAGCTCAAGGACGGGCGCTGGGTTCCCACCTTTTCCAATGCAAAATATCTGTTCAACAAACGCGAATGGGAACATTGGAAAGACGACCCGACACCGGAAGATCAGGCGGTCGTGCAGCAAAATATTCTACCCATTATTGAAGCGGGGAAGGTGGAATGGATAGACAACGCCTGGGAAATTGACGACGAAGTCACTCTCTTACCAACACCAGGTCATACACCAGGGCATTGTAGCGTTCGCCTCCGGTCTAATGGCAAGGACGCTATTATCACTGGGGATATAATGATCCATCCAGTGCAAATCGCCGAACCGCAGTGGAGTCAGCTCGCCGACGCCGACAAGGCCCTCGCTATCAAGACGCGGACCCAGTTTGTTGATCAACACTGCGATACTGACACCACAATCCTAGGGACCCATTTCAACACACCGACCGGCGTGCATATTGTGAGTAAGGGGGAAAAGATAAGGATTAGACTGTAGTCTGTGTCCCAACCTTGGCTCACGGAGGGGTACGGTGCGCCGTGCCCCTCCGGAACAGTTCAACGTCCCGGGGCCAACTCCTTTAGCGCTTTATGAATCGTTTCGCGTTTCTGCTTCACATCGCCGACGAAGGAGTGAAATTGCAAGAACGCGGTATCGACTCCGGCGTCCATATACCGTTGCACATGCGCCCGCACCTCGTCCGGCGAGCCCCACAGCACCAGATCTTTCATTACTTGTTCAGGGACAGCGGCAACCGCGCCCTTACGATCACCCGAATCCCAGGCTGTCCACATGGGCGTCAGCACGGATTCGCGTCCTAGCCATTGTTGAAACGCGCGGTACACCGGCACGTTCAGATAAAAATTGATGTGGCGGCGCACTCCCAGTTCCGCTTCCGGCGATGGCGGATCAACACAAATGAACAGTCGCGCGGTAATCTCAATCGAGTCGGGGTCGCGTCCAGCCTGCTTCGCCGCCTCGCGAATAACTGCTGCGGATTTTCGCACGTCCTCGGCTGACAACCAATTGATGATACACCCGTCTGCCAAGGAGCCAGCCAGGCGCAGCATCGGCGGACGCAGCGCGGCAACATGAATCGGAATCGGTTGCGCGGGCGTGCGGCTGAGGCGAAATCCTTCAACAGAGAAGGTCTCTCCGTGAAACACCACACGTTCTCCAGCCAGAGCGGGACGCAGGAATTGCACCATCTCGCGCACACGCGTGGTCGCGCGTTCAAACTTGCCGCCATTCCAGAATTCGACGATGGCTTGCGAGCCCGCGCCAATGCCAAGACAGAACCGTCCTTGAGCGATTTCAGCCAACCCCGCTGCGGTCATGGCTAATGTCGCGGGTCCGCGCGTGTAGACATTGGCGATCGCACTACCGACGCGCATCTGCGTGGCTTGCGCGACGACCGCAAGCGGCGAGAATCCGTCCACGCCGTCAACTTCAGACGACCAACCATCTGTGTAGCCTAAGCGCTCCGCTTCACGTGCAAGATTGGTGTGTTCCGCAAGAGTAAATCCTTCAAACGGCAGTGAAATTGCCCAGCGTTTCTGGCCCATAGCTTCCTCCAAACTCTCTAGCATCCGCGAAAGACAGGTTTACGTTTTTCCAGAAAGGCGGCAACCCCCTCTCGAAAATCCGCACTCATGTAGGCTTGCACGGTGAGGTCATCGCTGTTGACCTCGCGGCGATACATTTGCAGTCGACGAATCGCCTCCTTGGTCGCGCGCAGCGTAATCGGCGCATGCGCCGCGATCTCCAGCGCGACGGCTTTGACCTGCTCGTGGAGTTGACCGGCGGAAACTACGTCATTCATTAACCCCAGTTGCCGAGCGGTCTCCGCTGGCACGAGCCGCGCCCGGAAGATCAATTCCTTCGTTCGCGCCGGACCGATGAGGTCCATAAGACGCGCGTAATTTGCAGTGGATAAACAGTTGCCCAAGGTACGTGCAATCGGGACGCCGATCTGACTTTCCGGCGTGCAATAGCGTAAGTCACAAGCCAAGGCGATGACCGCGCCGGCTCCGGCGGCGACTCCTTCGATAACCGCGATAGTCGGCTTGGTCACCGCTTCCAAGCGACCAACGACTTGGTCAAGCCGCCGTTCATAATTCAGCGCATCATCCTCAGTGTGAAAATCCTGGAACTGACTGATATCCGTCCCGGCGGCAAAGGCTTTTCCACCGGCGCCGCGAATGAGCATCACCCGAATGTCATCAGAGGAATCGGTCTTCTCACATGCCTCAACCAGCCCATCGTACATCGCCCACGTGAGCGCATTATGGGCTTGAGGCCGATTCAACGTCACCACGGCCAGCGGCCCTTCTTGCGCGAACAGCAATTCAGATTCTTTTACGTTCATTGGCTCCTCATTCGTTGCGGTAAACAGCGACCCAAGTAAGTCTTTACAGCAGAGGGTTACTTGTCTTACTGTGCGAAGAAAAGGAGGGTACTGCAATGGCAGGACAAGTCGCTCAAGGGTTATTGGCCGTATGGACGGACGTCGCGCCGGAAGCGGAGCGCGAGTTTAACGAGTGGTACAATACTGAGCACATTCCCCAATTATTGGGAGTGCCGGGATTTCTCAGCGGTCGCCGCTACCAAGCTGTCGAAGGCGAGCCAAAGTATTTAGCGCTCTATGAATTGGCGATCCCAGAAGTGCTCAAAACTGACGCCTTCCGTCAGGTGCGCGAATCGCCGACGGAATGGTCAAAAAAGATCATCCCTCTCTTCCGTAACACCGCGATCGGCGAGTATCGGCAGATTTTCTCCTGTAGCAACCATCCAGCGCCGGAAGCAGAGTTCGTCTTAACCGTCCGCTTGAACATCCCCACCGAGAAAGAAGAGGAATTCAATCAATGGTACAACATCGACCATCTACCTGCCTTGGTCGGAGTGCCGGGCGTCGCCGGCGCGCGCCGTTATCAAGCCGTCGCCGGCGATCCCAAGTATCTCGCGGTGTATGAAATGAACAACGCAGGTATTTCTAAAAGCGCGGCGTGGGATAAAGCGCGGAATACCGGCTGGACGCAACGGATGCGACCGCACCTGAAAGATCCACGGGTCATCGTGAGTCGACGGATTTATCCATAAAACAAAAGCAGCGACACGTAGTTGAGTTTACGCCAGGAGTGGGCGGATTTTTCCTGCCCACTCCGCCTCTACGAACCCTCAAAGCTCTCCCTCCTCTTGCATCATCGGCACGATCGGTTGCACGCGAAAACCGCTAATTTGCTCGTTGTTCGCCATCACGACAGAGAAAGATGCGACTTCACCAGGCGCGAGAGATTGAGGTTGCGGGACAACTAAAATGCGGTGAGACATGGGAGTTTGATTCTTATCGAGGGCCATCACCCATGCCGCAAAATTGTCTACGACTCTCTGGGTGGGATTCCGCACGGTCCCTGCCACGGTAATTTGCTGCGTAGAGAGGTCAGTCACGACATTATCTATCTCGGAGGTAATATTCGCCGGCCAGCGCTCGCTAGGGTCATCGGGATCGACGCCCACTTTCTTCTTGCGTACTTCAACCGTCCACCGTTGAGCCACCTGAAAACCGTTCGGCCCAAACACAGTAACCTCAACCGTATGCCGCCCTTCAGGTTGATCTTTAAGTTCGAAGACTTCCTTAGTGGAAATGAGATTCCCATCAAGTCTCCATTCATAATGCAGTGCATGGTCTCTGCTTCCCGGGGCATCGACCTCCACGGCGAAAATCCGCGAGAGATGGGAATAGAGGGAAAAGTATTCAGGGGTCGGCGTTCTCCTGACTCTCGCATCCGCCTTGCGGATGGATAAGGAACTCGTGGTCTGCGCCAGGACGAGAGGCTGTCGAATTGTCATCTCGCCGCAGCAAAAGACGCAAGAAAGGAACAGAACGACACGAAAAACAATCGTTCTGACAACGTTACACGCGCTCATCTATCCTTGCCCCCTACAACCTGCAATCCACAACCTACCTTCCCATTTTCAAGCGATCTTCCTGCGCCCACCCTTCACGCAGCGGTACGGTGAAATACGGAGTCAAATGCATGCGTTTAAATTTCCACTGGCCGTTCTGTTTGACGTAGTCGTCGTCGTAACGCGCCGCGACTAAATAGCTTTCGCCTTTGGCCACGGATTTTGCCTCTAGATAGCTTAAGCCGGTTCCGTGGTCGCCCTGTACGTGAATAACATGATTATGCACAAACTGCTTCACGAACGAGAGCAGCCCGGGAACCTTCTCAACGAAGAACGTCGTCAGTTCCGCACGCCCGCGCGCTTTGCCAAGATAACCGAAATCCAAGTCTCCGTCTTCAGTAAAAAGATCCAAGATGTCGGCGAATTTCTTTTCGTTGATACACTCGTGATAGCGGCAACGAAGCGTACGAATCGCCTCGTGATCATCAAGGTTCTGCACCGCTCCTTCCAACGCCTGTATGCGCGCTTCCAAATCTTGCGCCATGGGTCTCCTCCTTTTTTTCTGGATAAACCTTCCTTGTCCTGGTGTTTTACCATTTTTCGCACGCTGATTCAGGGTGGAAATATGCTGGGTCTGCATTAAGTCAAAATAAGGTTGATCAACTCTATCCAAAAAAGCGCTCCGATCGACGAGGCGACCGTGATCGGGACGCTCAAATAATGAAGAGTGATATTATACAATCCGAAAACAATCGTCAAAAAGAGGCCAGTTGTAAAGGCGCCGCTACCACCCGCAAAGATATCAAGCGCAAGATTCGCCGGCTTCGTCTTTCCTATAAGAAAACTCACCAGTGCTCCCACTAAGCCTCCTGTGATAAACCAGACAATACCGTTTATCATACAACCTCCTTTGGACAGTGTTTGTTCACCAGAGCGGCTATGGGCAAGATGCTCAAGGAATGCCTGAGCAACACGGATACCACTCAGCAGTCGCCCACCGCAGCGGTTCGCGAATTCTTCAGAGGGCGGAGTAGTAAATCTCCCTCCCTCTCATAATTCTCTCTTACTCCAGTGCCTTTGATCTTTGCCGCACGGCGCGTTAAAGGTTTGCTTCCCTGAGTTTCAACGTCTGCGGACAGAGTAAAAAATGGGGCGGAAATGTGTGCCGCGTGTGACATTCGCGAAGACATACTTTTGTTCAACAACACTGTTACTAAAGGAAAAAGAAGCCTTGTTTTCGTGGCATTCTTTATGCTGCGATACCAGCAAGAGGAAAGTGATAAATCATGCGCGCACTCATCGTTGATGACGACGAGACTTCCTGTAAACTGTTAGCAAAAGTTATAAAAAGTAAAGGTCTAGAGGTGGATTGGACCACAGACAGTCTTACTGGTTACAAGCTGTCCCTTGAGAATCCCTATGCCCTTATTATTCTTGACGTTCGCATGCCTTTGTTATTAGGAACCGAGATCGCTGAGGGATTAAAAAAAGAAAATTCTACAGCCAAGATCATTTTGATTTCGGCTTTTGCCGATGAGACGTTGAGGAAAGCTGCTGAAGGGCTTGATGCCGTATTGCTTTCCAAGCCCTTTACCCCAGACCGTTTGCTCGAGACAGCGTCGACGCTTCTGCACCACTGAGCACGGTAGGACGCAGAGCATTTCCCGACATGGGAGGCGCTTGTTCGTTGAATCTTGCTAGCAAATGGCCAATCAGATAGAGCCACTGGAGGACTGTTGGACGCCGATGCCCAACTCTTGCATAGCTCGATCAGCTCGACAACTGTCCTGCCCGTTAACGTAAACGTCCTTCCTTGGTTGCACAAACGACACACCACGCACACATTTCCGCCTCAGCGCATGAAGTATTTCATTACTACAAACGCTCTCGATTCGTCAGGAACAGACGTTCCTGGCGTCACTACTTCTCTCGGTTAAGGGACTATTGCTCTTACATCTGCAATTTCAGGTCGATGACGAAAGTGAGGGTTCTCAACAGGAGGGTTGGCGGTGAAGAACTTTGGCTGTGAGGGCGGAAACCCTCACCTGCAGTTAATATGAGACGTTTCATGATACATGCGTATCTGTGGTAAGGGAGGAGAAAATATGGCCGCAATACTAAACGCCGCTAGGGGTATAAAAGAAAACACCACTGCTGGCGGGCAGGCTCTTTTTCCTCGCAGGCTCCTCTTTTTCGTATTTTTTGCTTGGTTGCAAGATAGGGAATGTTGCTGTTTTAGCGATACGCCTATAGAAGACGAGCGAACTCTTGACGCGCGGTGATTTCTTATCCTAAGAACATGTGAGTTCACGGCAAAGCGTTCCTTTCAGAGATAGGAGCAACGTCAATGACAGACCCTTGGACTCACAACGTCATGACCGTCAACGGCTTCCGTATGCACTATATCACCGCCGGGTCAGGCTATCCGCTCGTGTTTCTACATGGCTGGCCACAGACGTGGTACGAATGGCGAAAGCTCATTCCACCGCTGGCGGATCGCTTCACGAGTATTGCTCCGGACCTCCGTGGTCTCGGCGATAGCGAACGACCGCTCGACGGCTATGATAAACGCACGCTTGCCTCTGACGTATACCAACTGCTCAAGGGCCTCGGTCACGAGAAAATTGGACTCATTGGGCACGACTGGGGTGGAACGGTCGCCTACTATCTCGCGTATGACCATCCGGAACTGGTCGAACGTCTGCTGATTCTCGAATCCACCCCAGGCATCGCTCGCGCAGGCGATCAGATCAGCCTCCAAGGTATACGCCGTCTCTGGCATGTCTTCTTTCACGGCGGCAATCCTGACATGGCGGAACTGCTCGTCCGTGGCAACGAGGAACTGTATCTGAGCCGGATGTGCAGTGTTGCATGTTATAACCCTGCCTTGTTCAGCCAGGAAGAAATGGCTGAATACGTCCGCACTTATTCCCAGCCTGGAGCGTTGCGAGCCGGGTTTCACTACTATCGGGCGGCTTTGGAAGAAGATATCCAGAATCTGACGAGTTGCACCAAGAAACTGACGATGCCCGTGCGCGCCTGGGGCGGCGAACGTTTTATGGGCAACATCGCTCCGCTCTGGAAACAAGTCGCGGACAACGTGCAAGGCGGCGTAGTCGAACGCTGCGGCCATTTCGTCGCCGAAGAACGGCCCGATTTTGTATTGCAACAGATTGAGGAGTTTTTTGGATCATCGAAGTGAGAAAGGAGGTCTACATGAGTGACAGTGCAAGAGGACAACTCGTGAGTAGTGCGGCGGAGGTGTATGAGGAATTCTTTCTCCCTGCCATCTTTCAGGAGTGGACCACTCGACTTGCGGACGCCGCTCAGATCGCAAAAGGACATCGAGTTCTCGATGTCGCCTGCGGTACTGGGGCGCTTGCGCGCACGGCACGGGAGCAAATCGGTCCAGAAGGGGCAGTCGTGGGAGTCGATATTAACGAAGGCATGCTCACAGTAGCCAACAAGAAAGCGCCGGAGATTGAATGGCGACGGGCGCCAGCAGAAAAACTGCCATTCGACGATAACGTATTTGATGCGGTGGTAAGTCAATTCGGTCTGATGTTCTTTGACAATCAACGTGCCGCTCTGATGGAGATGGCAAGAGTGTTGCGATCAGGGCGGTATCTGGCGGTCGCCGTGTGGGACTCGCTCGCGAACACGCCCGGATACGCCGCGATGACGGCGCTGCTGACCCGTTTGTTTGGAGCTAAGATTGCCGCGGCGCTGGAAGCCCCTTTCGCGCTTGGCGACAAAAAAACTCTGCATTCGTTGTTCACCGATGCAGGGATGCCTGGCGCTGTCATCACCACCCAAGAGGGAACGGCGCGATTTCCTTCTATTCAGGCTTGGGTGCATACCGATATAAAGGGATGGACGCTCGCGGATATGATCGATGATGCTCAGCACCAGCTGTTATTAAGTGAAGCGGAACAGACACTGAAGCCTTTCGTGACCGCGGGAGGCACGGTCTCGTTCAAGTCACCCGCTCATATCGTTACATGGCGCAAACCCAAGTAACTGAACGGTTTCGTCATGTTGTGGTAGCAGATTTCCCTTAATATCTGGCGCACGAACGAGAGCAGAAAGGCGCATGATGACTATTCCAGCAGCTTTAGTTGGCTCTCCCCTTGAAAATATCGATACACCAGCGTTGCTTCTTGATCTCAATCTCATGGAGCGCAATATTGCTCGCATGGCCGAGGCGTTCCGCAGCTTGCCCGCGAAGCTGCGCCCCCATGCGAAAACCCACAAAACGCCTATCATCGGTCAGAAACAAATAGCCGCCGGCGCGATCGGCATTACTTGCGCTAAACTCGCTGAAGCAGAAGTGATGGTCGAAGGCGGTATCCGAGACGTATTGATCGCAAATCAGATCATCGGCTCACATAAGATCCGCAGGCTGGTGAGCCTGGCGCATCACGCGGACATGATGGTTGCAGTCGATGACGCCCATAATGTCGAGGAGTTGTCGCAAGCAGCCCACATCGCCAAAGTTTCACTGCGCGTTCTGGTTGAAATCGATGTCGGCCAGCGTCGCTGTGGCGTACAACCGGGCGAACCTGCGTTAGCCTTAGCGCGCCAAGTCGCTAGCGCGCCTGGCCTCACGTTCGCCGGGCTTATGGGATACGAAGGTCACCTCGTTTTTGTTCCAAGTCTAGAAGAACGCGCGCACCGGGTGCGCACAGACTTGCAAGCACTCATCGACACGGTCAATTTTATAGAGTCGCATGGATTGCCAGCGGAAATCGTAAGCGCTGGCGGGACCGGCACCGCGTTGATCACGGGTCGCCTGCCGCGCATTACCGAGATTCAGGCA
>JBFWZL010000279.1:0-8712 GCA_050185455.1 Binatia bacterium
TATTTCAATCGCGATCTCCTCATGAACACCATCAGCTGGCTGATCGGAGAAGAAGGATTGATTTCCGTGCGTGCTAGCACGATGCGCGCGTCACGGGTGCAATTTACCGCGCAGCAAGGCACCCTGATTTTCTATCTTTCCGTACTTATTCTTCCCGAACTGTTACTCATTGCGGGCTTGGCGGTATGGTGGCAACGGCGATAGCCCAAGCGAGAGATCGGCGATATGCAGTAAAGAGGTAACTTCTTCCTGACCTTTTAACGATCGGTAATCAATTTGCTATGAGTTTGTTCAAAGCCATTGTCATGGTCGTCGTCCTCCTGACGTTAGGAGCTTACGTTTATTTCGTAGAATTGCCCCATGAAAAAGAAGAAGAGGCCAAGAAGAAACTCTTCACTTTCGATACAGCGGCAGTCACGGAAGTGCAGTTGACCTATCCGGATCACGGTCTGCATCTTAAGAAGGATGAGGCGGGAAAGTGGCGCATTCTCCAACCTATTGACACGGAAGCGGATGAAACGACCGTAACGAATCTCGTCAATGCTATTGCTGATGCTGAGATCACCCGTATCTTGGATGACCCGGTGCAAGATCTTGCCTTATATGGATTGAACGCTCCTGTCGTAAAACTGCAAGTGACCTTGAACGATGGAAAGACTCTTCCTCGAGTGTCAATTGGAAAAGACACGCCAGTGGGGTATTCAGTATATCTACAAAAAGAAGGGGAAACAAAACTCCTCCTTACCCCACAAGCATTTCGTTTGGGCATGACGAAGGAAGTAAAGGACGTCCGTGACAAGACTGTTCTTGCTCTCTCACCCAGTGAAGTAAAAAAGATAGAAATTCAAAAGCAAGGAGAAGAAATTGTTCTGGCAAAAACAGACTCAGGGTGGTCGCTGGAAAAACCCGTAAGAGGCAAAGCGGATGATTCTCAGGTGCAAACGTTCCTTTCTTCCGTGCAGAACATGAAGGCGCAAGACTTTGTTGAGACGCCAATTCTTGAGCCGAAGGAATACGGACTCGAGCCGCCACAATTAACAGTTTCACTTATGTTAGGCGACGACAATGCTCAGAAAACGCTCCAGGTTGGTGGTGAAAAGATGCAAGAGAAAGGTGTCAAGCAACGCTACATTAAACGCGGAGAGAAGGACACGCTTTTCCTGGTCGGCGACTGGGTTTTTCGTGACCTCAATAAGTCCGTCAATGACTTTCGCGACAAAATAATCGCTAAATTTACGCAGGATCAAGCGGTCAAAATTGAAATCAAACGGCAAGATGGGCAAGACTTCATGCTCACAAAAGGCGCGGATCAGAAGTGGGCCATTGATAAATCTGGAGAAGGCGCCTTCAAAGAAGCTACCGCAACTCAATTTGTCTCTGCGCTAGCGGACCTGCGTGGCTTCGAGATTGCTGCGGAGAATCCGACAGATTTAGGAGCCTACGGACTTTCGGCCCCCGCTCTTTCCATCGTGGCATATGATGAGAAAGAGCAAAAGCTTGCTTCGGTGCTCACAACGCAACAGTCTGAAGGTGAAACGAAAAAGACCTTCGCGACGACGGAAGGCGGAAAGACAGTCTTTGCGTTGCGTGATTATATATTCGATCGCTTAAACAAAGCGCCGGCTGATTTTTGGGAGAAGCCGGCAGAGAAAGAGGCGGCTGTAACCTCAGTGCCCGCTACTCCCGACCACGAAGACCATGTACACGAGGAAGATCTGCCGGAGGATGAAGAAAGCGACTGATCCAAAAGTTCAGGAACGAATCGTTAAAGGACTAGATCAAAAGGAAAAGATGAGAGTAAGAGCAAGTCATCAGCTCGTTCTTACTCTTAGAGAATAAGGATTTGCCTCGCCGTTTTTTTAATTCTCGATTATCACTTCAACACGACGATTCTTCGCACGACCTGAGGGATTATCAGTTCCATCACTGTTACTGTTAGGAGCGACGGGGTATCGCTCACCAAATCCCTTTGCCGTTATCCTCTGAGGGCTAACTCCACCATTTTCCAACGCCGTGACTACGCTTTCCGCCCGACGTTCCGAGAGTCTCTGGTTTGTGGCCTCACTACCGATGGAATCCGTGTGCCCTTCCACGGACACTCGTCGTCCTCGGGCTTGATTGTTCAGTACGCCACTAATCGTATAGATTTTTGTTCGCGCGTCACCCGTCAAATCCGCCCTGCCGAATTCAAAGAGCACATCGGGCAGGTTGACTACTACTCCGCGATCCGTTTCTCTCGCCTCTAGGTTCTGTTTCTTTAACTCTTCAATAAGCTGACGATTACGGGCGATTTCTTGTTGTTGCTGGTTAATCTGCCTTTGGTTCTCTCCAAGTTCAGTGTCCCGTTTTTGTAACTGGTCGCCGACAACAGCCCCACCTGCCGCGCCAAGCGCGCCGCCAATCGCCGCGCCTGCGCCGGGATTCCCGACCGCCGCGCCAACAATCGCGCCAGTCGCCGCTCCAATCCCGGTTCCTACAAGAGTGCCTTTCTCTCGTGTAGTCAAAGGCTGAGAACAACCGGCTAGCAAGGCTAATACAGCAATCGCCGCACCTCCTTGCACTAATATTCTCTTGCTCATCGTTTTTGCTCCTTCAACAATCAATACTCATCATCGTTAGTAGACCGTTGCTTCTGACGTTTCAGCCGTTCAAGCTCTTCACGCTGTCTCTGCAGCTCACGCTGATTTTGATCAATCTGTTGTTGCTGCTCCGTCTGCTTCACTTCTCGTCCTTGCATTTGGTCCCCAACCAGCGCACCGGTTCCAGCGCCAAGCGCGCCGCCAATCGCTGCGCCTGCACCAGGCGCTCCCACCGCCGCGCCAATAATAGCGCCGGTCGCGGCTCCTAACCCGCCGCCAACCAACGTTCCCTTTTCTCTGGTGCTCAACGGCTGTGAGCACCCGCTCACGGTCACAACCAAGGCAAGCAGCGCAATGCTCGCCCCCTTTACCAAACGTTCCATAACTCTACCTCCAAAGTGCTTAACGAAAACATATCCACCAAGGCTCATGTTAAAGGCCCCAACTTTTCAGGTCAATATAAAGGCGGCTAGCCTCACCGATCATTTTTGGTTTCAGCGCGCCGTGCGCTGAAGGAACTCCAAAGCAAACCAATGACACCAACGGTGATGCACGAATCCGCGACGTTGAAAGCCGGCCAATAATATCCGCGCCAGTGTACTAAAAGAAAGTCGACGACTTCTCCATACAACACCCGATCAATGAAATTACCGAGGGCGCCACCGAGAATTCCAGCAATCGCTATGATAGTCCATTTATCCGTCTCGTCTACATTTCTGAGAAAGAAAAGCAACGCCGCTACAGCCAGAACTGTTGTCACAAGGAAAAACGGCTGACGAAACGACTCCGGAGCCTGCGCGAATAGACTAAACGCGGCTCCAGTGTTGCGTACATGAGTAATATGAAAGAATGATTCAAAGACCGGTATAGACTCGTGCATAGCGAGCGATTGAACAATCATCGCTTTTGTCGCTTGATCGAGGAAAAGAATGACCGTGACGATCGTGACGACCCAGGACGTCTTACTGTTCATGCGTACGGCTTCTCGTTAAACGGATTCGCGCTGTACTCCAAGGGTTATTACCGCACCATCGATTTCAACAGTTTCTACGTGATCACCGACCGGTCGTTCTCTTTGCATTGACCGCGCAAGTGTTTCCTCTCGAATATAGTCGACATGTCGATCAATAACGGCCCCAAGACGTCTTTCCGTTTCATATATAACGACAATACGATCCTCAACACGGTATCCGGCGTCCTTCCTCATTTTCTGGATTGCATGCACGATCTCGCGCGCTAAACCCTCGGCAATTAACTCATCATCTAACTCACAGGGGAATTCGATGGAGATGAAACGGTCCGAACGTACGTCAGGAGCGCCGTCTCGTGCTTGACGAAGAACCTGAACCTCGTCGGGCTGAAAAGCTTCCCCATCAAGCTTAAGCACAGCTCCGGCTTCGAGTGTAAGCATTTGTTCTGAGGTAAGATTTGTAATCTGTTTGCCTATAGCGCCGAACTTTTTGCCAAACCGTGGACCGAGCAGCTTCGCGTTCGGTTTTGCGTTCAGTATGACCTTTTCGCCTTCAGCAGTACTGTAATGTACGTCTTTTACATTCAACTCTTCGCGTATGTAGGTTTCCAACGGTTTAATCTCATCGAGAATGCGTTGTTGCCGATGGAGAATTGTGAGCCGGCGAAGCGGCATGCGCACCTTTACTTTACGTTCGTTACGAAGACTGCGCCCCAGTAAAATGACGCGCTGCATGCGAGTAACGGCGTCTTCCAATTCCGCGTCGGCGACCTGTTCATCGTACGGAGGGAACGCTTCGAGATGGACACTTTCCTCTGCTGTCTCTTCATGGAGTGTCCGAAGATTTCGATAAATTGCGTCAGCCAAGAACGGGGTGAATGGCGCCATGAGTTTAGAAAACCCCCTAAGCACTTCGTATAAGGTGCGGTACGCAAAACGTTTGTCGTTGCTATCGTTTTCACTCCAGAACCGCCGCCGATTCAGACGGACGTACCAATTCGTCAGTTCATCAAGAAAATCGAGCAAAGCTGGGACGACGTTGTAGAGCCGGTACGCCTCCATCTCTTCACTAGTGCGGCGAATCAATGTCTGTTGTCGAGAAAGAATCCAGCAGTCAAGAATATTTGGAGACACGCCTGGAGGCGTTGATTCAGGTTTCCATGCATCAACAGACGCATAAGTAACGAAAAACTTGTAGACGTTCCACCATGGCAACAGTAAACGCCGCACGGTGTCGCGTACCCCTTGTTCGCTGAAGCGAAGTTCCTCTGCTCGAACCAGCGGAGAATTGATGAGATATAAACGCAGGGCGTCCGCGCCATGTTCAGCGATAACGTCTTCCGGCTCGGGATAATTTTTGAGCCGTTTACTCATTTTCTTGCCGTCTTCAGCGAGCACCAAGCCGTTGACGACGACATTGTGGAACGCTGGCTTATCGAAGAGGGCGGAAGCGACTACCATCAGGGTATAAAACCAGCCTCGGGTCTGATCGAGCCCTTCTGCGACAAAGTCCGCAGGAAATGATCGAGTAAACCCTTCAACGTTCTCAAAAGGATAATGAATCTGAGCGTACGGCATCGAGCCGCTTTCAAACCAGCAATCGAAAACGTGAGGAACGCGACGCAGGGGTCCGTTACCAGAAGACGAGGGAATGATCAAATCGTCCACAAACTCCCGATGCAAGTCGGTTACGCGTACGCCGGTCCGTTTTTCCAATTCGCCCAGACTGGCAAGACAGACCACTTCCTCGCCCTCTGCGCTTTGCCAAATGGGCAACGGTGTGCCCCAATAGCGATTACGACTGATAGCCCAGTCTCGTGCATTCTCCAACCAATTGCCGAAGCGTCCGTCACGCAGATGCTCGGGCACCCAGTGCGTTAGGCGATTGTTCGCCACTAAACGGTCACGAAAGGCTTCGACGCGAACAAACCATGTTGTGACCGCCCGGTAAATCAAGGGTGTGTCACTGCGCCAGCAGAAAGGGTAGCTGTGGAAAATGGTTCCCTGATGGACAAGCTTTTTTTCTCGCTTGAGACGCTCAATAATTTTCGGGTCCGCTTCTTTTACGTGCAATCCGACAAAATCACTGACCGGTTGGGTAAAACGCCCCTCATCATCGACTGGATTGACCATGTCGATGCCGGCTTTCTGACAGGCCAAGAAATCATCTTCGCCGAAGGCTGGGGCGATATGCACGATACCGGCGCCATCTTCAGTCGTCACGTAGTCCGCTGGGATGACGCGGAAAGCGCCGTTACTTTTCCGTTCCGCGAAATAGGGAAAGAGCGGCAAGAACCGACGTCCAACCAAGTCTTTGCCTTTGTACCGCGCTTCAATGGTATAGGTCTCCGGTTTAGGGAAGTAGACCTTGAGCCGAGCTTCAGCCAAAATGTACCGCGCACCGTCGGTGTGGTCTCGGACTTTGATGTAGTCAATCTCGGGCCCTACTGCTAGCGCAAGGTTACTTGGTAAGGTCCACGGTGTTGTTGTCCAGGCAACGAAGTAGGTGTTTTCTTCTCCCTCCGCAGCAAATCGGACAGTGATTGCCGGGTCTTGCACCTCTTTGTAATTCAGGTTCGCTTCAAAGTTTGACAGGACGGTGCTGAGGCGCGTCGAGAATGGTAATACTTTGTGACCTTCATAAACCAGCCCTTGATCCCACATTTGCTTGAAGACCCACCAAACGGTCTCCATGAATGAGAGATCCATGGTCCGGTAATCATTGCGAAAATCCACCCAACGCCCCATCCGCCGGACGGTTTTCTCCCATTCTTGCGTATAACGAAGTACGATCTTACGACATTCCGCGTTAAATCGCGCGACACCAAAGCGCTCAATGTCGGTTTTTCCACCCAACCCAAGGGCTTGTTCAATTTCCATCTCGACCGGCAAGCCATGACAATCCCAACCAAAACGGCGGTCCACATAGCGCCCACGCATTGTCCAAAACCGCGGCACGATATCTTTGATCGTCCCCGCTAAGAGGTGTCCATAGTGTGGTAGCCCTGTGGCGAACGGCGGTCCATCATAGAAAATAAAGGGCTGGCCGTTTCTGGTCTTTTCTAGGGTTCTGGCAAAAATAGTGTGCTCATCCCAGAATTTTAGGGTCTCAAGTTCGACTTCAGAAAATCGTAGATTCTCGGCAACCGGTTCCATCGTGAATCGGACCTCACTCGCGAGAGAATGTTTGCAAATTGTAACTCACAAGCTACAGACTGGTGCTAGATTTTGCCAGGGGGCAACAGTGCAGCGAGACTGGGACTTGACCAAAATTCCCACGAAACAAAGAATAGCAATAACTAATCTTTTAAAACAGGAGCGGAAAAAATAAATGGGAAAACGAAAAATGGTGAACTTTGCGAAGGCGGGCTTCCCTCAGTATGAAGAAGTGGAAGAAGAAGGAATGCCCAAACCGTGCGCTATGGGTATTCCGTGGGTGAACACCGATACCTTGAAGACCCTGGCGCGGAGAAACATTCGTCGAACTGGGCCGAAAGGAGAATCTCTTGACGAGCAGACGCCGCGTTCCTGACCGACCTGAATCGAAGCACTCCTAGCCTGGCGCTTCTTTTTTTATTTTTATTCCGTGGGGATTTTTTTTGTCGAGCGAGAAACTCGACGACCAAAGTCGAATAGTGGGTGTTGATAGCGGCGGATACCGAAATAATAACAGCACTGTTCGCTATCGAGATCGTTATTAAACGTGCGCTGCTGACCGTCTTCGAAAAGGATGCGGACGAGGCAAGTTCCACCGATCAGAACCGAGGTCATTTCTTCGACCACGACTCCACCACCCCATTCTTCGTAACGTATATGAGCGACCTTATCCCCAAGGCGGAGATAGAGACGATGCTTTCCCTCCACATTAGATCCTAATCGTTCAGCATTCGCCCTGTTGTAGCGGAAAACACCGTCACGAATCAAGAAGCTAAGCAAAGTGAGCAAGAAGGAGATAGGTTACTGCTCGGGAAAACACGCAAGAATGCCGTCCTCAATCCAACGCAGCAAGAGACCACCGACCGTGGAAGCGGATTCCTCTGGCGAGACGACGTCTTCGAGCACGGCGCAGACCGAAGCAAATGGCTGGTCAGCTAGAAGGCAATTGAGAGCGGTCTGTTCAACAACGTCCATCTTTGCGTGATAGACGAAGAAATTGGCGCGCCAGATACGCAGTGTAGTTTTCTCTGGTTGAACATGCTCTAAAACCGAGAGCGCATCTTCCGCCTCTGCCGCATGCCATATCGCATGCTCGGGCCACTCACTGTGTAAAACTCGAAAGGCGGGAATGACCTGAAACTTGAGCGCTGGCCATCCCTCGGGTGCAAGATGTTGAAGGTGCTCCACCCGGAGCGGTTCAGTATCTAAAGCGTCAAACACTTCGACCCGAGCCCATTCTAATGTTGCTAACTCACCGAGAAACGGCAGGTCTGTAGTCTCTGCGCAGTCTTTCAGAAAGTCAGGGAAGCGATGGCCTAAATAACGCAACGAAGGATGTGTTGAAGGGTAACGAGCAAGGTATTGACTGGCGATCTCATGGAATCGCTCGCAGCCCAAAAGGGCAGCCACGCGTGGGAAGTCATTCTTCAGGACATCGACCAGACGAGCGAAATACATTTCTGCATAGACGTTGATGCGTTCTTCCGCCCCTAGCTGCCCCTGTCCTCTAACACAATTGACAAGCACTGGATCGAAGTATGCCTGCCCTCCTCCAGGCGTGCGCGCCAGTGAAGCGAAAAACCGAGACTGAAGTTCATGCAGACTGAGCATAGGAAAACCTCAGTTCTTCTGTTTCTAGCGCTCTCGCTCGTTCAGCTTCGGTGCACACGACCTCAAACTCAGGGATTTGTTCGTCCCATTCGACTAGAGTCGACACACGACCGCAACAGCGCACCGCAAAGCGGTACAATTCCCATACTGGATCGATGACCGGCCCATCATGCGTGTCGAACAAATATGTTTCTTTGTGGCTGTGTCCAGCCAAGTGAATCTGGCCAACGCGGTCACGCGGGACGTTTTCAATATACGTCTGAGGACTGAAGTGATGATTAGAGGCGTTCACGTAGATGTTATTGACGTCGAGCAAAATACCACAATCCGCGCGATTCGCGATTGCAGCCAAAAATTCCCTCTCGGGCATCGTCGAATGCGTAGAGATGAGAGAGC
>JBFWZL010000280.1:0-8705 GCA_050185455.1 Binatia bacterium
CCACTTTATCTCGCGACTTGAACAAGCGCGCCTGGTAACGAAAGATTGCTTTGAGATCCCGCACCTCCAGCGGACGTTGGGTAATTTTGTGATAGAAGCGCGTGAGGGTCTCAAAGTGTCGGGCTTCATCAAGCAGAAAGGTCGCCAGATAGAGCTGAGCTTCGGTTTGATGCGCAGCGAAAAATTGGGGAATGACCGAACTGGCGCCGATCATGGCGGTTTGTTCACCGAGGTAGACCGGCGTTAAGACATGCGCGAGCGCTTCTTTTTCATGGCGGTCCAAAAGAAGAGGTTGCTCCCAGTCGAGGTGCGCGGCCGACCATTGGCCTTCCACTCCTTTTCGGAACAATTCCATCAACCTGGCATCATCAACACAGGGAAACACCCGAATCACGTTCCGCCCCTCTCCCGTATTTTCATCCGACTCCTGAAATACCCACAAGGAAGCACCCATATAGCAACGCAACGGCTCGCACTCAAGCAAAGCTCGCTGGGAGGGGCTTCCCTGTGATTTTCGCGTGAGCTGATCCGGCCACCTCGGGTCAACATTCACGGCTACGCGGAGTATCTTTGCCGATTCTCCTCAAGGGAGTCGCGTTGTTTGACTTCCGCGCGTCTCCATTCTTCATCCTGTTGATTCAGCCACAGCAACGCACGGGATAAATATTGCAAACCAGATACGGTCACAGCGCAACCAGCAAGCACAAGGGTGGCGCGCCAGAGGAAGGGAAACCGCCAAGCAGGGTTATGTAAACTAATCAGCGTCAATGTAACGGTAAGCAGTTGAAAAAAGGTGCTCACCTTACCAACAAACGTTGGACGCACGGCGATGGAATGCCCAGTAATGAAATACAAGACAGCGAATCCCACCAGGATAATGACGTCTCGACTTACTACCAAAATAGCCAGCCAGCGCGGAATAAAGCCCAGGAACGCCAAAATTAAAAAAGAACTCACCAGGAGCAATTTATCCGCGAGCGGATCAATGTACGCGCCAAGTGCGGTATGGGAATTGGTTAGGCGCGCTACTGCTCCATCTATCGAATCCGTCACCCCAGCCAATACAAAGACAATGAGCGCTTGAGTATACTGCTGATCAGTCAACAGTATGAGAAACAAGGGAATAGCGCCAATGCGCAGGAGGGTGATGAGATTGGGAAGATTGAGGATAGCAGAGGAAGACAAGACGATCCCTTCCATTATAGCGATACAGTCATTCAACAGTTCCCATGGCTAATTGCTTGCGTAACTGCCCGGCGATTTTGCTGGAAATTAAGGCAGTAACACTAACCGCCGTTTCAGAGTATGCCTCTTCTAGCACTTTACCATTACGACGCAACCATGCCAGTGTTTTTCCGGCGCTCAAAGGCAACTCAACACACACCATTTCTCGCTCGCGTTCTAATTGCCTCCCAATCGCTTGTAATAGGGGAATCAAACCCGCACCGGTGAGCGCGGAAATGCCGAGTTCCTCAACTTCCTGCCCGCCGCCATTCAGATCGGCGGGACTCGGTAAAGGCAACCAGGGTTTCGGTTCGTCGGCCTCTGCTTCTACAGGAAGGCGATCGAGTTTATTAAAGACGGTCAGCATCGGTTTCCCGCCCGCCCCGATCTCTTCAAGGACCTCTTCCACAACTCTTTTTTGTTCTGCCCAACGTGGATGTGTCGCATCAACAACATGCAGAAGCAGATCAGCTGAACGCACTTCTTCGAGCGTACTCTTAAATGCATCAACGAGCTGGTGAGGAAGTTTATTGATAAATCCGACCGTATCGATCAGCATGACAGGTTGACCATTCGGCAAATCAAGGCGACGGCTTGTCGGGTCGAGGGTGGCAAAAAGTTTATCTTCCACTAAGACCCCGGCATGCGTCAGGGTGTTCATGAGTGTCGACTTTCCAGCGTTGGTGTATCCGACAAGCGCAATGCAGAGAAACGGTACGCGTGCGCGTTCGTGGCGTTGCAGGTTGCGAGTCCGTTCGACATCAAGCAACCGTCGCCGTAGCGTTGCGATACGTTCACGCAACCGCCGCCGGTCTACTTCCAATTGGGTTTCCCCAGGGCCGCGAGTCCCGACACCGCCCCCAAGTCGCGAGAGATGAGTCCACTGTCGGGTGAGCCGGGGTCTGAGATATTCGAGTTGGGCAAGTTCAACCTGCAGTTTTCCGGCAAGGCTTTTGGCGTGCTGCGCAAAAATATCAAGGATTAACTGACTGCGGTCTACGACCTTGACGCCCAAGGTTTTTTCCAGGTTACGCTGCTGTGCGGGAGAAAGATCGTCATCGAAAATCACGGCCTGGGCGCACGTCTCAACCACTACATTCTTTACCTCCCCGACTTTTCCAGCACCAATAAAAGTAGCCGGATGAACGCCGTCGCGTAATGTCTGCACGACCTGCCCCGTCACCTCAAGTCCGGCGGTACTACTCAGGCGTGCGAGTTCAACTAAAGATTCTGCCGACAGGAAACGGGCGTGTTCTCCAGGAGCGCGTTCCCGAGACGATCGTTCAACGCCAACAAGCACAACTCGTTCGGGACCAAGTCCAAGGGTATAGGTGCGTGGTTCAGACCGTTCAGAAGTCAAATCGCGTTGACGTCCCATTCTTTTTTTCGCAGCTCCTCTTGTCTCCTCAACGAAACGACGCCACGCCGCTGCCAAAAAGACGTTCAATCGCGACGAGCATCGCCCGAGACGGCGCGACGTTGAGGTCTTGCGGCAATGTGATAACCGTTTCACTATAATCCGGCCGCATAAGATGGAGAATCGCCCGACAATTACCTTGATGCTGCTGCAGCACTTCCCGTAACGCCAAGAGATCTTCCTTCGTCGTCACGTCAGACGGCACCTGAATATGGATCTGTTTCACCTCCTCCGTAGCGACGGATTCCAACGGCACGATTTCGTCGGCAATAATCTGACAACGGTCTTCGTCTAAATCGAGTACGCCGCTTAAACACACCGGCTGATCTGCATGAATGGCGGCTTCGTACTTACGGTATGCTTCCGGCCAGACGATGACCTCAACGACTCCATCTTTATCTTCGAAAGTGAAGGTTGCGTAACGATCACCTTTTTTATTGTTCTTGAGTTTCAAAGAGTGGACCACGCCAGCCAACTTGACTTTCTCTTGGTGTTGACGATTCTTCAGCGAGTCAGTGGTAAGAGACACTACGCCAAACAAGCGACTTACGTATTTATCCAAGGGGTGACCAGTAATAAAAAATCCCAGGGTCTCACGTTCATGGCGCAGCTTATCCGCATCAGCCCATTCTTCCACCTGAGGAAGTTGAGGCCGACCGTCTCCATTCTTGCCATTACTTGCCCCAAATAAGCCAAGCTGCGCTGCATTTGCGCCGCCATTCGCTTGTTGCTCCGCCCATTTCAAGGCCTCATCCATCCCTACGAGCAACTGCGCGCGCGAAGCTTTCAACGAATCCAGCGCACCACATTTAATAAGGCTTTCCATCACTCGTTTGTTGACCTGCGAGCCGCGCGCGCGCGAACAGAAGTCATGGAGATCCGTAAACGAACCGTCTTGACGAGCAGCTTGAATCACCTCAATCGCCTTCGCCCCAACGCCTCGCACGGCGCCAAGCCCAAAGCGAATCTTCTCGCCACTCACCGTAAAATCCTGGTCACTCTCGTTCACATCAGGCGGTAACACCGAAATGTTCTGCAGGCGGCATTCGGCAATATTTTTGTACGTCTTGTTGATGTCGCCCATTTCCAGGCTCATCAACGCCGCCATGAATTCTTGCGGGTAATACGTTTTGAGATATGCCGTCTGAAATGAAATGAAAGCGTAGGCCGCAGCATGCGACTTGTTAAAGCCATACGCCGCAAAGGTTTCCATGGCGTCAAAAATTTCACCGGCCAATTTATCCGGAAGATTATTCTTTGCGGTTCCTTTGAGAAACTTGATCCGCTCTTCCTGCATCACCTCTTTCTTTTTCTTTCCCATGGCGCGACGGAGGTTGTCGGCGTCTTCCAGTGAATATCCCGCCAGCACCTGCGCGATCTGCATGACCTGTTCCTGATAGATGGTCACGCCATAGGTCTCTTTCAACACCGGCTCAAGCAACGGATGCGGGTAGCTGATCTGTTCTTTCCCATGCTTCCGTTTGATAAACTGTTCAGCGGCGCCGCTATCGAGCGGTCCAGGTCGGAACAAAGCGATCACGGCGACGATGTCCTCAAAACAGCTCGGCTTGAGTTGCGTTATCAACTTGCGAATGCCACTGCCTTCCATTTGGAAGACGCCAACAGTGTCGCCGCGAGTCAGCGTCTGGTATGTCTTGCGGTCATCAAGCGGCAGTGCGGTGAGATCAACGTCGATACCGCGATTCTTGCGAACACGCTCCACCGCCTTGTTCAACAAGGTCAATGTTTTGAGGCCCAGGAAATCGAATTTGATCAACCCAATGGAGTCAACGTCCGGCCCGGCGTACTGAGTTAAAACATTGCCTTCTTTATCGACAAAAAGCGGCAGGTGATCTACCAACGGCGTGGGTGAGATCACGATACCGGCGGCATGTTTCGAGGCGTGACGGAGCAGCCCTTCGAGTTTGAAGGCATAGTCAAAGAGTTTTTTCTCTTTCTCGCCTTTCTCACGCAGTTCACGGAGACGTGGCTCCATTTCCATCGCCGATTCCAGCGGAAAGTCTTTTCCCTGTTTTGGCGCGGGATACAGCTTGGCGATACGGTCCGTATCAGCGTAAGAAAACTCAAGGACACGCCCCACGTCTTTAATCGCTTGTTTCCCTTTTAACGTTCCGAAGGTGATGATCTGGGCGACTTTGTCGGACCCGTACTTTTCCTTAATGTAGCGAATGACCTCGTCGCGCCGTTCGAAGCAAAAGTCCACGTCGATATCCGGCATGCTTTTACGTCCCGGATTCAGAAAGCGCTCGAACAGCAACTGATAGCGAATCGGATCAACGTCGGTAATCTTGAGGCAGTAGGCGGCCAAACAACCCGCAACGGAACCGCGACCAGGGCCGACAGGAATGCCTTTGGACTTCGCGTAGCCAATGAAGTCGGCCACAATCAAAAAGTATCCAGCGAAGCCCATGTCTTTAATAATATGCAGTTCAAACTCTAAGCGGTCACGGTAAACCTTCTCTTTCTCCTCATCAATGGTAGTTCCGTTGGCGCGAATCTGCGCGAAACGCGCCGCCAGTCCTTTCCACGCCTCGCGATCCAGCGAGTCCTCCAACGTTTCACCTTTTGGCGCGTCGAAGACCGGGAAATAAAAATTGCCGAACTTCAGTTCCAACTCGCACCGTTTGGCAACTTCCAAGGTGTTAGCGACCGCATCTGGGCAATGGGAGAATTCCGCCAGCATGTCTTCCGGCGATTTTACATAGAGTTGATCGGTGCCAAAGCGCCAGCGTTTTTCATCCGACCATACTTTGCCGCTTTGCACACACAGAAGCACTTCATGCGCTTCTGCGTCTTCCGCCGTGAGATAATGGCAATCATTGGTCGCCACCAACGGTAGTGACAGTTCTCTCGCGAGTTCGATGAGCGCAGGGTTGATTTTTTCTTGCTCAGGTAGATGGTTCGCCTGAATTTCCACGTAAAAGCGATCATCGAAAATCGTAGCGTATTCTTGCGCGACTTCACGTGCGAGTTGTTCTTTTCCCAACAGCATCGCGCGAGCGAGTTCGCCGCTGAGACAGCCCGATAGGGCAAGAATGCCTTTGTTACATTCCCGCAGCAATTCCTTGTCAACGCGAGGTTTGTGATAGAAACCTTCACTATAACCCGTCGAAACGAGACGGCAGAGATTACGGTAACCTTCCAAGTTCATCGCCAGTAAGATGAGATGGAAATTGCCGCCGCCGCCTTCGTAATCATCTGTCCGCACGGGACTCCGATCTGTACGCCCCTTGGGCGCAAGATACATCTCACATCCAATGATCGGCTTGACGCCATGCTGCGCTGCCGTCCGGTAGAACTCGATCGCGCCAAACATGTTGCCATGATCGGTCATCGCGACAGCAGGCATGCCATACGCCTGTACCTGCGGCATCAGGTTCTTAATTTTGTTGGCGCCATCCAACAGACTGTATTGCGTGTGTAAATGTAAATGGACAAAGCCCATGCTCTTCGCCTCTCCTCACAACCGAAAGTTGGGGGTTGGAGGTTAAGGGTTGGTTTTTTACCAATCCCCATTTCCCAACACCCAACCCTCACTATTCCCACTCAATCGTCGCCGGGGGTTTGGATGAAATGTCGTACACCACCCGGTTTACGCCTCGCACATCGTTCACAATCCGTGTTGCCATGCGCTCCAGCAAATCGTACGGCAACCGCGCCCAGTCGGCGGTCATGCCGTCTACGCTCTCAACGCAACGGATCGCGATGACATTTTCGTATGTACGTTCGTCTCCCATGACCCCCACGGTTTTCACCGGCAACAGCACGGCAAACGCTTGCCATACCTTCTCATAGAGTCCCGCGGCTCGCACCTCTGCATCCACAATTGCATCCGCCGCGCGCAGGATCGCTAAACCCTCCGTATCGACCGGTCCGATTATACGAATGGCGAGGCCAGGTCCGGGAAAGGGCTGACGATTAACGATTTCATCGGGCAGCCCAAGCACGCGCCCAAGCACGCGGACCTCATCCTTGAACAGCTCACGTAATGGCTCAATGAGTTGCAGTTGCATGCGTTCCGGTAAACCGCCAACGTTGTGATGACTCTTAATGGTCGCTGAGGGTCCCTTAAAAGACACCGATTCGATCACGTCCGGATATAAGGTTCCTTGCGCAAGAAATTGCACGTCGGGGATCGTTTTCGCCGTCTCTTCGAAAACGTCAATAAAGGTATGGCCGATGATGCGACGTTTTCGCTCCGGGTCCTCTACATCAGCCAGGTTGTTGAGAAACTGGGTTGAAGCGTTGACGTGATGAAGATTCAAACCAAATCCAGAAAAAACCTTGACTACTTGCTCGGCTTCATCTTTGCGCAGTAACCCGTTGTCCACAAACACGCAGGTCAACCGAGCGCCAAGGGCGCGATGAAGGAGAAGCGCGACGACCGCCGAATCGACTCCGCCGCTGAGACCACAGACAACCTGTTGATCACCAACCCGTTCACGGACTAGCTGGGTCTCGCGTTCGATGAAGCTTTCCATCGTCCAGTTGGGTTCACAGCGACAGACGCGAAACAGGAAATTGTGCAGAATTTCTCGCCCGCGTTCGCTGTGTACGACTTCAGGATGAAACTGTAGTCCATACAAACGGCCAGACCTATCTCGCCCCGCGGCGATGGGAGAATTCACTGAGTGCGCGAGCACCCGCCAGCCACTCGGCAAAGTTTCCATCTTGTCCCCGTGGCTCATCCATACCCGGGTCTCATCGCCACGAGCGAAGCCAGCGAACAGATCACTTGTGTCGTCAATCGTCAACTGCGCCGAGCCAAACTCACGCCGGTCCGCTTTCGCCACTACGCCATCAGAGAGCTGAAAGAGGACATTCATACCGTAGCAAATGCCTAAAATCGGAACCGACGTCTCCAGCACTTGCGCATCCGGCATCGGCGCGCCTTCGGTATAAACGCTGGCCGGGCCGCCTGAAAAAATAATCCCTTCAGGCTGCATCTGCCGAATACGCTCAAGCGACACATTGTAGGGATGTATTTCGCAATACACCTTTGCTTCACGCACCCGACGGGCAATGAGTTGGGTATATTGGCTGCCGAAATCGAGGATTAAAATCATAGCGAACGAACCACTTGTCATAGAACGAGCGCCGCAGATGGGTGATAAGCCATCTGCCATAAAGTGGGCGCAGCGAACGGGCTATCTGCCATATGCCGCTTATTCCATCCGATAATTAGGCGCTTCTTTCGTGATGATCACGTCATGAACGTGATTTTCTCTGAGCCCAGCCGATGTGACACGAATGAATCGCGCTTTAGTGCGTAACTCGGCGAGCGACCGACAGCCAGTATACCCCATACCGGCCTTCAACCCGCCAACCATCTGATCGATGATCACCGACAAACTGCCTTTATAAGGGACGCGCCCTTCAATACCCTCGGGCACCAATTTTCCAACGTTTTCTTCATCGTCCTGGAAATAACGGTTCCGGCTGCCTTCGCGCTCACGCATCGCTTCCAGTGAACCCATCCCACGGTAAAGCTTGTAGGTTCGTCCTTGATAGAGAATAGTTTCTCCCGGACTCTCTTCCGTGCCGGCAAATAAACTTCCCAGCATAACCGAATGCGCACCGACAGCTAAAGCTTTCACCATGTCACCGGAAAAACGAATCCCGCCATCAGCGATGATGGGGATGTCGGCCTTTGCCGCTACTCTCGCACTCTCCGCAATTGCCGTTAGCTGCGGCGCTCCCACTCCGGACACCACGCGCGTCGTACAGATCGAAGCCGGTCCCATCCCCACTTTGAGGCCGTCCGCTCCAGCGCGAATAAGAGCATCGGCCCCTTCCGCAGTTGCGATATTTCCAGCAATGACTTCGAGCTTTGGGAAGGAGCGTTTCAGCACCTGGATCGTTTCAATCACGCTCGTGGTATGCCCATGCGCCGTATCAATAACGACGACATCGACCCCGGCGCGTACCAAGGCGTCGACACGTTCCTCACGATCTTCTCCAGTGCCAACCGCGGCGCCAACCCGTAACCGGCCAAGACTATCTTTACAAGCCTCGGGATACTGAATCGTCTTCTCGAGATCCT
>JBFWZL010000281.1:0-8665 GCA_050185455.1 Binatia bacterium
CCGAAACAAGCAGACACGGCCGGCGCGGCATATGTACGACTATATCAACGACTGTGGGATGAAGACGAACGGATGATGAAGCGGCGGCAGGAGTTGGTGGAGAAAGGACGAATTGGTGGCGAACCGTTGAGGCTCAGAAAGCAGAAAATGGAAAACCGAACGCTGTAGGATACGCTTCGTCTGCTGAACGCAGTTATTCCTCATCGATAGCCGCGACGACCTTCCGTCTATATTCGGACACGATTTCATCCGGGATCAGCCTGAGCGCGAGAAACGCCAACCCTGGAACAATGACAACGTCGTCGAGATGTCCGATGACCGGAATGAAATCAGGAATGAGGTCAAATGGTAAAAGCGCGTACCCCACCGCGAGTCCAAGAAACAGCTTTGCAGCTGTGGGAGTACGTGGATCTCGGAGGATCAGTTGATACATGCGGAGTTCGCGTTTGAAGGTTGTGTCTAGAAGTCTGAGTTTTTTCAGAAGCACAGCCATCATTGCAAGTAGAGAAGCAACTGGTCTAAACGGTCAATAATGAGGTCAGCATCTACAGACCAGGCTGGCGTTCGCCCATTCGTGAGCAACACCGGGATAGCCCCGGCGGCGCGGGCGGCGTCAGTATCATGTCGATAGTCGCCAACCATTAACAAGTGTGAAATAGGCACGTCCAAACAGGCGGCGGTGTGGAGAAGACAGGCTGGATCGGGTTTGGGCGGCGCATCTTCCCGGGCGACGAGCGCGCTGGCTTCGATTCCTAACCGACGGCAAACCGCAAGGAGGGACGCCCGACTATTGCGCGTTACAATCGCAAGCGAGAAACCCATGTCGCGAACGGCCCCCAGTGTTTCCTGCGCTCCATCGTTCCATTCGACGTTTTCCACTCCATCTTGCTCGAACGCCTCAATAATCTCCTGCGCCCGAGCTTGCTCTTCCGCTGGCAATTGCGCGAGCCATTGGAGAATATCACCTTCCGGAAAATTGATTTGCTGACGCAGCTTCTTGAAGTCGAGATACGGGCGCGTCAGAGTGCTATCGAGATCAAAGGCGATAGCACGTAAGGGTTTATCCTGTCCGTTGAGTCGGATTCTCATGTACTACTAGGTGAGCCCGGCCTTCTTCGCGCGCTCCAATACTATCTTCTCGATCTCAGCGATCGGGCCGTCAATCATGCGCCCACGGAAAGCGACAGCCCCTTTTCCTTCAGCCACAGCTTGCTCAAAAGCGGCGACCAAGTCGCGTGCGTACTCTACCTCCTCCAGCGTTGGCGTGTATACCGTATTCACCGGCTCAACCTGGTTTGGATGAATACAGGCTTTGCCTTCATAACCGAGCTGCAGCCCTTGGCGAGTTTCCGTAATCAGTCCTTCTATATTCGGGATGTCAAGAAACACATTATCGATCGGAGTGATCCCCGCCGCTTTCGCCGCCATGACCACCTGACAGCGAGCCTGAAATACCACGCCTTCAGTGGACGGAGCGGCTTTAATGCCCATGGCTAGGGAAAAATCGCCGTGCCCGAAAGCGATGCCGGCAATGCGTGGCGTCGCCTTCGTAATGGCAAAGGCATTCCCAATCGCCTCCGGTTGCTCAATGAGCGGCAGCAGGACGACTGAGCCAGTCGTACGCCCACACCGTTGCTCAGCCAAAGTTGTTAAACGATCGACAAACAGAATGCTGTCTAGCGAATTTGTTTTTGGCACGACAAGCCCATCGGCGCCAGCTTCCACCATCGTCAACACATCATCAAGAAACCACGGTGTATCTAGACCGTTGATACGCACGGTGCGTTCGAAACGAGTGAAACCGGGATCGCGCAGAACCTCCTTCATGGTCTCCCGCGCCGCGGATTTACGCTCCGGAGCGACCGCGTCTTCCAGATCAAAGATTAGCGTGTCCGCCTGTGAGTCTTTCGCCTTGGCGAAGAATTTCTCACTGCTAGCGGGAACGAATAATAAGCTGCGACGTAACCGAGCCATGACGCTCTCCTCTCGGAATGTTCACCTTGAGCGATCTTCACGAAGCCGCTTCTTCAGCTAATGGCAAAGCAACCTCGAACTGTACGTGACGGCCAAGAACCTCAGTCGCATCAAGAACCTCTAGACCGATTAGTTTGCCATTCATGTCGAAATCCGCGTGCACCCCAGGCGACACAGTTGTCGTCTGCGCCGCTTTGGTTCCTACTGCGCCAAACCAGATGTAGAGCAAGTCTCTCTTGGGGTCGTATTCGATTCTCATGAACATTTACCTTTGGGGAAGCTTTGACCATATCGGGCTTTCACGGTCAACAACATGATCCTATCTTGGATAAGTTTATAATAGACTGAAACTTCTTTCTCTTCATACCTTCTTCCTTCCCATATTTTCTGGAAGGGAAAAACTAAGACCTTACCAACTGTCCCAGGTTTTGCATCAACAGCATCCCATCCCCCATGCAAGGTGCGTTCAAGTTCCTCCCTTGTAATTCCCCGCTGCTCCATCCGGGCGCGCAAGTGATCATGCAGGTCTTCTTCGGTAATCTGTATTGGCACAATCTTCACTACCCATACAACAAGCCGCTAAATTACTCCCTTCTCCTTCAATTCCGCTAACCGCTCTCGCGATATTCCTAGCTTTCCACAATAGATATCCTCGTTATGCTGTCCCATCCGAGTCGGGCCAGGCCAGCGAATCTTTCCTGGGGTGCGCGAAAGTTTGGGAACGACATTCTGCATCCGCACGGGACCAAGGTCGGGATCTTGAACCGTGGTCACTGCTTCACGCGCCTGAAAATGTGGGTCCGCAAAAATATCGGCAATGTTGTACACCGGTGCGCACGCGCACTCATATTCGTCGAACTTCTTCAGCGCTTCCTCCGCCGTGCGCTCGGCAATCCAGCCACCGACAATAGCGTCAACCTCATCAATGTTGGCGATACGAGCGCGATTATCGGTGAAGCGTGGATCGTTGATCAGGTCGGGTTGTCCGATAGCTGCAAAGACGCGCGTCGCAATTGCGGGGGCATTCGCAGAAAGCGCCAACCAGCGCCCATCTTTCGTTTTGTAAATGTTGCGCGGCGCGCCAATCGAGGGTACACGGTTACCGGTTCGTTGTTGCACCTTCCCGAGTTGATCATACGTAATCGCTTGATCGCCAAGAATGGTAAACAACGGCTCCAGTACGCTCAGGTCGACGTATTGCCCTGTGCCGCTCTTATGATCGCGCTCATACAAGGCGAACATGACCGCCCAGGTGCCAAGCTGACCGGCAACCGCATCGGCCAATCCTGTGCCAGGAAGTGTCGGTGGCCCATCCGGCTGACCGGTAATATAGGCAAATCCGCTCATCGCTTCGGCTAAAGTGCCAAAGCCGGGTTTCTCCTTATAAGGTCCAGTCTGGCCAAACCCGGACACCCGCACAAAGACAAGGCGAGGATTGATCGCGTGCAGCACCTCCCAGCCAAGTCCCCACTTCTCCATCGTGCCCGGACGGAAATTCTCCGTAAGAACATCAGCATCAGCGATAAGTTGCTTAAAGACCTCTTGGCCTTCAGGCTTGCTCAAATCAAGCGTGACACACTTCTTATTGCGGTTGGTAATCTTCCACCACAGGGGGATGCCATTCTTTGCGGCGCCCAACGAGCGCAAGCTATCCCCTGACCTTGGATGCTCAACCTTAATAACGTCGGCCCCAAAGTCCCCCATGTTTTGCGAAATCGTCGGTGAAGCAAACAAGACAGCGATATCGACAACCTTCAAGCCTTCAAGCGGCAGGTTCCCCATGAATCCAGACTCCTTCTTTCACAGTATTCCTGTCTTGGCGGTTGTAGCGTGTTTCCGTGAGGAGCGCAAAATGGCTCGCGTCGTGTGTTACGGAGCGCGTGTTCTAGGTCACGTCTCACGTTTTACTTAGCACATTTCATGTTCGTTTTTGAAACACCGACACCAGGGGATTCTGCAATAGCATCCGCCCATGCTGGGCTAACGCTTCTTCGAAAACACCGGAAGATCCGCGACTGAGGACAATGCCTTCCGGCTCCAAAACACGGAGCAGCTCATTCACGGAGCTAGAGAATGTTTCGGGGGCCATAGGAATCTCAGGATTAAAGACGTTCGCTACGTATGCCACGCGGACGGAGTTGTCGGCAACGGCGCCCAAATCGCTAATCGTTCCATGATGTAAACGAATGCGCGAGGAGATACCTGGCTTTGAGGTCTCCAGCGCCTGGAAACTGCGTGCGGCTTCAATGACCTGCTCGCCAATCCATTCATACGCGTGCACGCGGTCCAACTCGAAAACCTGCAGGAGACCGTACGGTTCCAAGAGGTTCGCGCCAAAGCCGAGACAAAGCCCCACTGCCGGCCTATGGTGTCGAGCAAGAGCCTTGAGATCAACTTGTGCAAGCACCTGCACCAGGCCGACGGCTTGCGTCAATGCCGGGACGACATCCCCGCCGACAGCATCGCGCAGGCCAGGAAACTGTAGCAGTAGTTGATACGCTGGATCATCCCGCCAGGGCGCATCAGCATCCGGATACAGCGGTCCATCGATAAACTTGCGCCAATTTTCGTCCATACCTAGCAATCCGTTAGTTGCCGCCGATTGGCGTCATCACGTATTTCTGTCTGCTCATATAGCATGTTTCTACCATCTATAGCTAAGCCCATAATTATTGATGGGCTTAGACGATTTCATCGATAGCAGCTTTTTCACTGTATTCCCTGTTTTTCGTGAGCGCGGCGCAGTTGTGTTCGAGGGGGCTCAGGCCTGGAGAATAGGTCGGCAAGAAGAGAAGCGACGCGCCGGTTTGTTCGATCACGCGAGCCGCTTCCGCTTTGCTTCCGCCATCCCGCACAAAATCGATCACTCATTTGCGTAAATCTGATAGATGAAGGGTTGTCCATGGAAGGTTGGCAATATTTCAGTAGCATCAGAACAAAGACTATTCGCTTACGGATTGCATTCGTTCGTCGTCATGAAGAGATTCGGGATAGAAACCGCTTTTGCCTTCGATCAGCATTTCGTTCAGTTGGGATTCAAAAAAGTCCCATAAATTGAAGCATGGCATAGTTAGGGTCAAGTCTCACATTATCAGTTTCGTATAGCTCATTAATTGGATTCGGCGGCGACCCCGCTTCGGGGGAGGGTTCCGCAGCCTTCAGTTTGGAGCCTTCTTATGCTGATTACTGACTCCTTTCTTCAGCGCTCTATTCCGCTCTTTCCTTTTTCCCGATATACCTGTTCGCACCTCTGTATTGCTGCTCTCGGGGCATGGGTATGAACACACTTCTCTTTTGGCCAGCTACGGTCGCGCTTGCCCTTTCTACCTTCTTCCTTCCATCCAGTATCGACTTTTCTCACGCCGAAGAGATTTCATCGATCACGCTACAAGCTGGGGAAGGTGATGTAGCAGGGGCCATTGTCGCCTACCGCAAACGGTATAGTCCACATACGCCGCCTGGCCTTGTCACGTTGCGTCAAGTGGCGATTCAGGCTCTCCGCCTTGGACTGCGTCGTGCTGATCCTCACGAGCGTAACGTTGTAGCGTCGGTGTTAGGACGATTGGGGGATCCTGCTGCTCTGTGGGTGCTTGATGAAGCGATCCATTCGGATGAACCCATGTTGCGACGCACCGCTGCTGATGCGCTTGGTGATTTAGCGACTTCCGGCGCCGTATGTGTACTCCGACGTCTGTACTACACGGATACCGAAGGAAAACGTTTGGCGTTGTCCGGACTCCGTCGCACGGGGGATAAAACCGCCCTCCCATGTTATCTTGACGCGATCGCGAGCCAGGATACCTCTCTCAGAGTACAAGGTATTGGCGGGCTGAGCGAGATACGAGATCCTACCGTGTTACCAATGCTCCGCACCCTCCTCAAAAAAGAGAAAGACCCACTCGTCGGGCTCATGATTGCTCAGGCGCTTGCCGCGAGCGGGGATAACGAAGGGCTTGTCTATCTCAAGAGGCGCTTATCCGACAAGCAAGAGCAGGTGCGCGACTCCGTAGTGGGCTTACTGAGTTCCCTTGAGAAAAAGCACGCGCTGCCACTGTTGCGGGTGTCGTTTCAATCCGATCCGTCAGCCACCGTGCGCACGACGGCGGCCGCCTCGCTGGCGCATTTCAAGGACCCCAGGGGCCTGCCGCTGTTACAAGAGGCGCTTGAAGATGTTGATTTCCGCATTCGGCTGGGCGCGGCGATTGCGCTTGATCGGATGGACTATGCGACGGCCCGGCCGTTAATCGTGCGCGCAATGCGTTCCGAGGATCCTCTCGTCCGTACGAATGCTTTGAAGGTGATCGGGGAGAACACAGATTTCAGCGCATTACCGCTAGTATTGGAAGTTATGGGTCAGGAACGGGATCGTTATGTGAAATCGCAAGCGTTATGGGCCTTGGGGAAAATTGGAGACGTGAAGACTGTGCCAGTCATTATGGACTTGCTGACGGAGGAACGGGAAGAAATTCGTCACTCCGCGGCGGAGGCGTTAGTCATGCTCAGCGATCGGTTGTTGCAAAGGCACTGATATAGAGTGAAAAGATAAAAAAGGGTAAAAGCGAAAAAAAGAATCTCGAAAGAAGACCTCTTCTGTTCCTCAGGGAGGAAATCCGCCATTTCCCCATGGGTGAAAACCCCATCACCTTCAAGAAATATCTCATGCCGGTACTGGCAAAGATTCTGCAGAGCCGCTAAAACGCTAGAAACTTACAACGTTAAGAGGAGGACGTAATACGTGTTGCGCGCTGCGTGTTGCAGCCCCCTCGCGTTCACGCTTGAGTACTTTGTAAACCAGGAGGGCTGCCCATGAAATTCAACCTTTTTATCCTGCCGACCGTTCCCGCCACTTTCGAGGAACGTGAACGTCTCCGTCCGATTGGACGCAATAATGATAAATATCAACAGATGCTCCAGGAAGTGCGAGACATGGCGCAAATGGCGGACGACATGGGCTTTGACGCCATGGCGACCACTGAACATCACTTCCATTCCGAAGGGTATGAGGCGTCGATCGCCCCCCTCCTGTTGTATACGGATCTTGCCGCTCGCACGAAACGCATCAAATTCGCTTCTCTGGGGTTGGTATTGCCGACCTGGGACCCTATCCGTGTGGCGGAAGAGGTTGCCGTCCTCGACCATCTCACAAAGGGACGCTTCATTGCCGGGTTCGCGCGTGGCTACCAGGATCGATGGACCAATGTCCTCGGTCAGCACTATCACGTAACCGGCGCGCCGATGGACGGTTCGGAGGTAGATGCTCACAACCGCGCGGTGTTCGAGGAAGTCTTCAAAATTATGAAAATGTGCTGGACGCAAGAATCTGTCCGGTACCAAAGTAAATACTACG
Source organism: Binatia bacterium (assembly GCA_050185455.1). Lineage (GTDB taxonomy): Bacteria > Desulfobacterota > Binatia > Bin18 > Bin18 > SYOC01. The sequence continues at coordinate 7,322 of JBFWZL010000281.1, forward strand.
AAATACCGACGCCCTACGAAGTCGGCATCCGCCGTTGGCCAGTGGCGAAGAATTGGACTGCTAAATACGGCGCCCCTGGGGAAGTCGATGAAGAAGGCACGGTCCAACGCATCTGTGTTGTGCCGAAGCCTTACACTCAACCACATCCACCGATCTGGCAACCGTTCTCTGTCAGCGAAAAGACCATTCGCTGGTGCGCGACCGAGAATATCGTACCGTGGATTTTGGTCTCTCATCCGCCTTCGTTCCGCCAACTGTGCGAGGCGTACAAAGATGAAGCGGCGAAAGCTGGCCGCAGCCTTGAACTTGGGCAGAGTGTCGGTGCTTTCCGGTCCGTGCATCTTGGCAATAATTACACAGAGGCATACTCGCTTGGCGCGCATGCGCAAGGAACCGGGTTCATCGAATACTTCTCGGGGTTCGGCTTCTTTGAAGCCTATCGCTTCCCTGGCGAAACAACGCCAGTGCCAAATACATTCGAGCGCATGGTGGAGGCGAAGTATTCGCTGGTGGGCACGACGGATGACATCAAGCGAGAACTCGACGCGTTACGCAAAAACAGCAATATCGAATGGTTTGGCTGGTACTTTGACCAAGGGCTCATCTCGTGGGATGAAGCACGACGGCAGCTGGAGTTGTTTGCCACGAAAGTCATGCCGGAATTTAGAGACTAAACTAGACTACAAAAGATTGGCGCCCTAGCCCTATTACCCCTGATTACACGACAGTTTGGGAATCAGGGGTAAAGTCGTACAGTGTTGCCTCTCTCGCCCTCGCTCAGTCCCTTTCTCCGTAGGGTTTGGCACTCGTTATGCCAATGCGGTGCGGTGTAACTTATTGACATGAGCCTTCTCATGGGTGACCCCTAATTGCTACTCGTTCTTCCGGCTCTTGGGATGCGTCTAGGAAAGGGTCACTTGCATATGTACCAGCAGCCGGCGACCGCGTCGCAAGAAGAAATCGTTGACACGCTGGTCAAGGCCGTGCAGCCGCGGACTCGGGTGGTCGCGGTGACCTGGGTGCACTCGAGCACCGGCGTCAAGTTGCCCATCCGCCGCATGGCCGAGGCGCTGGCGACGATCAACGCGACTCGCAGCGAGGCCGATCGGGTGTTGTTGTGCGTAGACGGCGTCCACGGCTTTGGGGTCGAGAACGTGCACCTGGCGGACCTTGGTTGCGATTTCTTCATCGCCGGATGTCATAAGGGGATCTTCGGTCCCCGGGGGACGGGACTCGTCTGGGGGAAACCCGAGGCGTGGCCCCTGGCGCCGGAGATCATTCCTTCTTTTTCTCTGGAGGCGTACCGCGCGTGGCTACAGAAAATTCCGTCCACCACTGTGTCTA
>JBFWZL010000282.1:0-8662 GCA_050185455.1 Binatia bacterium
TTTAAAAATAGAGATGGGAAGATTTCTTTTCCCTAAGTACTGCAATAGGTCGAACCCGGTAGCGACATAACGCCTTCCTTCTCGTTCCCCAGCTAGCACGATTGGACCTACGGTGGCCTGCACGATGGGCTGACACCAATCGACGGGCTGTAACGCCTCCGCGTATGCCGGCGTGAATAGAGAGAATGTCACGTAGCTCGTCAATGGGTGGGCTGTCATCCATTGCGTGACTTGCACCTGGTTCGTGGCTTTATCGAGAGGAAAAAGCGCATTACCCTCGGGAGGGAGGAGGAACGCAGCATTCGTGGGCGGGAGTGATTCCGGCGTAGCGAGATGAAACAATACGAATGCGAACCGTGCAGCTTTCTCCGGTGTATATTCTTGTGGGGTCAAACGCTCAAGTTTGAGATTTGGAATAGCGTTGAGACTAGACGCAACATTCGCTGAAGGAGAAACCAACAAAACGGAGACGTTCGTTAGCGATGGCAGCACCGCGTATGCTTCGTTATCGAGCGCCAAACCGTCCTCGACATTCAGCCGCGCGCGATAAGCTTTCGCCAAAGGCAGGCGGGAAAAGGAAAAATCTGCGGCCTTATTATTTGTAAATGAACGAGATACGAGTTGCTTCCCAATATCTGCATCCTCGATACTAATGGTTAAATCCTGAGACCGTTCCATTCCTGTGATCGTAATGGTTGCGTCCACTTCGTCGGGTTCGAACGGACTACGGTACAAACGAAACGAGGTAATCCCCAAATTCGCTTGAGGTCCTCCTAACGTGACAGCCGTGAAGGCATTAGTAGTTGCCGGAGCGGTGAGAGAACGATCCGTAAAAAAGAAAACATGTTGAAACCCTTGTTCCTTTAAGAGGTTAGAGAAAAACGCCGAGAGGACTTCATCGCCGGCGTCCGGCGCATCCGTTGTCTCTGTAAGGGAAAGTTCGGTCCGCAGATTCCCGCGATCTTCGCTTGAGGCGGTCACGAACTTGGGGAACGGTGTGCTGACGAAGAGACTGATGCTATCCGAAGCTGGAATCGTAGCCAAGGCTTGGCCTGCGTGTTGTTTAGCGAGAGCAAATAAACTCCCAGTACCGTCCGGGGAGCGCGCTTGCATGCTCGCGGAGGTATCAAGAACAAGGGCGATCTTACCCCCTTGTCCATGCAGAAACGGTTGCGCGGCGGCGGCGATCATGAGTAGAAGGATCAGCAGTTGCAAAAAAAACGACCGCGTCAGTTGCAACCGCCCCCAAAGTCGTCTCCGTGAAGCGGTTGGCAAGCCTTGATATAGGAATAACGCAGGAACAATGACTTCTTTCTCGCGATTGCGCAGCAAGTACGGGAGAAACAATAGCGGCAGCGCATACAGCAATTGGAAAGCAAGGGGAGAAAGGAAGGAAAGATTCATAGAAAAGTTATTAGTTGGCAGTTTTCAGTTGTCAGTCACAACATGGCCGGAGTCTTCGCGCCCCTTGTAAGGGCCCCCTGACTGATTATTGGTAACTGGTAACTGACTGCTATGTCAGTAACCCCAACGCCGGCAATTCCTTCAGCACAAAATGCGGTAAATCCTGGCTGGTGACGAATTGCGCGAAGTGAACGCCGGTTTTGTGGCAGTAACTCCGCAGGGTGCGATTATGCAAATCCAAGCGCCGCAAATATTCTTTCTTTGCTTGAGCGTCGAAGTATACAAGCGCGGCTTCTCGGCTCTCACTATCAACCAACCGTAAGCCTCCCGATTCTAGTGGTGGATCGAGTTCCTCCGTTCCCAACACTTGGATAACGGCCAGGTCAAAATCTGCCGATTGCAGTAGGCGCAGCCCGGCTTGCGCCGCTTTCGTTGGAAACAAAAAATCTGAGATCCAGATCGCCTTCCCTGGACGATGCACGGCTTGCAGCTGCCGCGCCAGAGCGACTGGAAGATCAACTTTCCCTTCCGGTTTTTGGTGCTGCAGAAACGTGGATAAGTCGAGAAGACGTTGTCTTCCACGAAAGAACGGCGTGCTGCTCTTTACCGTGGCCCCGCTCAGGGCGTGCAACTGCACGGCGTCATCGTTGGCGAGCACGACATAAGCGAGTGAGAGTGCTAAATCGCGCGCCGCGCTGTCCTTTCCATTGTCAGTGGGATACGCCATCGACGCGCTGAAGTCGACGAATAAATAGGTGTAAAGCTCCTCCTCTTCTTGGAAGAGTTTGATGTAGGGGCGATCCGTACGACTGTAGAGTTTCCAATCGATATAACGCGGATCATCTCCCGGGGTGTAGGGACGATAATCAGCAAACTCCAACCCCGCGCCGCGTCGAGGCGAGAGATGCCCGCCGGGCCGGCTGCCAAGAAACTTCCGTCGAGTCCGTACCCGTAAGGTTTCCAGGCGGGCGAGGTATTGTGGAGTGAACAAAGCCGGCAGCGGTGATTTTTTCTCGGCCATGGACAGAAAGTCAGTTCAACGGAGTAAACACGTGTGTGTTGCCCGGCGCGAGGCAACGGTGTGTCGCCCACCGCACGGCTCGCGCCTCATCGTTTTCATAGGACGTCAGCAACTGTAACGCCTCACGGTCGAACTCAGGGACGGTTTCGTCCATGCGCGTGACAAGATTGTACGAGCTCTGCACCCAAGGCAACGCTCCATAAATGATCCATTCGCGTTGCGCGGCTTGTTCAAACCATTTGAGAATTTTCGGGTGGGTGCGCTTCACCGTGCGAACAAGCCAATCCATCTCGGTAAAAGGCAAGGGCTGCAAAGAGCCATTATCACTTGTCAATAAGGCGATCTCGCGAATGAACTCCAAATACCTGCTTGGCGTCGTAATTAACTCGGACCTGTCGGTCAACTCAATACTTTGGAAATCCGCCGGATTAAAAGTAAAGGCCAGGGTGCAACAGTGGTAAGGAATATCCGCCACGACATCGCGCCAGGGATAATAACGCCCTTTGAGGTCAAAGAAATCTCGCACGATCAATACACGCTCAACGTTGAGGGGGTAAGGGCCGGAATCAGTAACGCTCAGCCGAGCTTCAGCATTGAGGAGAAAAAGATATTCTTCCATCGTTTTCCAGAACTCTGGAACCAGTCGCTGTATCCGTGTGTCCATTGGAATCAAAGCTTGATACAGTGCCTGCACGGTTGCAGAAGGAAGAAACGGATTCGTGGAACCAGCATCGCTGTTATCCAGTCTCCCGTCTCCACGATATGCGAAGACCGCTCTGCGCCAGTAGTCGAGTACTTGAGCGATTTTCTCTCCTTTGACATTTGTTCGCACGAAACCTGCGTCGATCAGTGCTTCACGACCGACAAGAAAATGATAACCGAACAACCAAAGCGTAAGCGGCGATATTGGAGAGCCCAACCGTCTACCACGCTGACTGACCTCTTCAGGCGTCGAACGAGAAAGCAAACGCTTGACAACGGTGGGAAGTGTCAAGAAGTTGTGTGTCGCCGCCAATGTAAACGACTGAGACACAGGAAACCACCGCGGCTTCAGATTGGCGGGACGGGCCATCTCCGCCCGAAATTTCGTTCCCATGCTCCAAAGTAGTTGATTAATTTCCTCAACGTCCACCGTGAGCTTCCCTAATACTACTACTATTATAGTTTGCCTATGATCGCATGGTTGAGAAAGGAACGAAATCCCTCTGGCGCTTGGCGGACACTAAACGGTTAAGCGCGTGACTCTTGCCCTTCTGTTACTGAGCTATCATTATCGGGTGCGATATACATTTATCGGCTCTGTTTTGAATAGAAAGCATCTTCGCCCCACCCCAATACCGGTGAAGTGGCGCTCGCCCGAACGTAGAGGATGCTCCTATAACTTGAGCGGCCATGACAAAAAGGGCGAGAGGACTAGCGTTCTCCTCCACCGCTCGAATCTCAGTTTTTCTGTACAACGGTGCAAGAATGCCAAAAGTGGTTTTCCTAGAGAAGTGTTGCCGTAAAGCTAGATTCCCGTCAATAAAGTGATCGCTCGAGATTCATTCTCCCCGCTTGCCGAAGCGAAGCCGCCTTGGTATGTGAGGGCGCCGATCGTTGCGGCAAGCTCGATAGACGCCACACTTCTTTTCGTATCGACCAAGCTTGCTACAATGCACCTAAGAGAACTCGCTTTGGAGGAAACATGGGACAATTAGTGTTACTTCGTCATGGCGAATCGCAATGGAATTTGGAAAATCGCTTCACGGGTTGGGTCGATGTGCCGCTTTCACCGAAAGGAGAGGAAGAGGCGCGACAAGCGGGGGAAAAGCTTAAAGCGGCAGGTGTCCACTTCAACATAGCCTTTACTTCAGTGTTGCGACGCGCCATTCACACTATGGAGATCACCCTTGACGTACTCGGGCAGAGCAATATTCCCATCGAAAAAGACCAAGCCCTCAACGAACGGCATTACGGCGACCTCCAAGGTCTGAATAAAGCGGAAACAGCTAAGAAATTCGGCGAGGAACAGGTGCATATCTGGCGGCGCAGTTACGACGTCGCCCCTCCAGGAGGAGAAAGCCTTAAAGATACGGCGGCGCGCACCCTACCGTATTTTGAGGCAAAGATCCTGCCTGAGGTCAAATCTGGCAAGACTGTACTTGTTGCCGCACATGGCAACAGCTTACGTTCACTCGTTATGCAATTGGACCAACTTACTCAGCAGCAGGTCTTGGAGCTGAATCTCGGCACCGGAGTGCCGATTGTGTATGAGATAGACAGTGAGGGAAAGGTGCGAAATAAACAAGTACTCTGATGCTGAAATGGAGGGTGGCGCCTCCATTTGTTGGTATGAAAACGGACGTTATGATGGTGAGTGAGAGGAAAACAGACGATGGCGGAAACAGTCATAGTGTCGGCACCGTCAGAACGAAGCAATGGCGCGGTCCGACCACGGCGCTCCAGGAGTTAACAAAAAGTGCCCGTCCTCTCGCCGGTCAACAAAGGCGTGGTCACGGGGTGTTGGCCCGACGCGATTACGGTCGAAGTGCGCCGCGTGGAAGCTGCGGAGGGGAAGGAGAGGGGAAGAAACGGAGAAAGAAATTTTTAGTCTCGGTTCCCAGCTTCAGCGTTTCTCCGTTTCGTTTTTCTTCTACTCCATCCTCACCGCTCCATACTTCTCATAATACTCAACCCACGCATGCCGCACGGCTTTATCGAGCGAATCTTTTATGAAAGAGAAAACATCTTGCATGGTCAGAATCGCGGCGGTTTTGATGCCTAGCTCTTTTTCCAAAGCTTGCACGGCGCTGTGAGAACCGGCAGTCTGCGTATCGCCCATGAGTTCTTGGCGATCCACGGCGATAACCATTCCGGCCAGTATATAGTCATTCAGGAGTTTTATTTTCTCTAGCGCTTCGTATTTGGCTTGACCGGTGGTGATCACATCGTCCACCAGTATCATTGAACCGCCTGGAACAAACTTCTCCGCGCCGACAATGACTTTCGCAGCGTCGGTTCCTTGTGTGGCTTCGCCATAGGCTTTCTCTTCTTTGCGATCGTAGAGATAGCTGGTGTTCTTGCCAAACAACTCATAGAGTCCTTCGCACGTGAACGCGCACAGGTTGATGCCTTTGTAGGCGGGACCAAAGACATACTGGAAGTCTTTAAGGACTCCGCTTTTTACCCCTTCTATAGCGGCGTGACTGTAGCTTTTCTTGAGAATCGACAAGCTCTCTCCATCAGTCAGCGCGCCGATGGAGACAAAGGTCGGACTCAGGCGACCGCTTTTGAGTTTGAAGAAGGAATCGGTATCCTTGGCGATTTTGAGGGCGTTGCGTTTGAGTAATAGATCTAAAAATTCGTGCTTGTAATCCATAGTCAAAATAAGAAAGTTTTGGTGCGCCCAGCGCGCCCTACGATTCTGGCTGAAAGCGAACAGCTCATAGCTGACGGCTAAAAATACGGCATCACTTTCTTGGCGAACAATTCCATGCTGCGCATGACGTGCTCATGCGCCACCATGCCGCCAGGGTTAAACCAGCAGATAACACGCCCCATGCCGAACTCTTGTTGATATTGCTTTAGCCGCTCAACGCATGCGTCTGGTGTCTCGAAGATCGCCATCACTTCGCACACTTTTTCGTAAGTCATCTGCCGTACGCGCTCCATTATTTCTTTAATACGACCTTCAGGCATCGGCCCCGCCGACGCATAAATCGAGGAGATTGATTGCAGAAACCGTCGGATGCTCGGCTCCAACTCCCGCCTCAGCTGAACCGGGTCTTCAGCAACGTAGACAGGTCCTAGTAAGGTAACATCGTCAGCACGCGGCTCTCCTTGTCCAGCCGCTTTTCTCGCCTGGCGATAAAGAGGAAGTAGTTCCTTGATCTTGCGAAAAGGGTTCACTTGTGACGCGACAAAAATGGGATACCCTTGGCAACCCGCCCACTCAAACGTGTCGGCGCTGTTGGCGGCTATGCGTATGGGAGGATACGGTTGTTGCACGGGTTTGGGCACAATCGCGGCGTTCGCCACGGTCCAGAATTGACCTTGAAAAGAAAACCGGTTGGACTTCCACCCCTGGAGGATAAGCTCCAAGCTCTCCAACATCCGTTCACGGCTCTCGGACTGCTGTAGACCATAGCCGGTAAAATGCGAGGGAATCGAACCACGACCGATCCCAAACTCCACCCGCCCATTACTGATAACATCAAGAGTGGCGATCTCTTCAGCTACCCGAACGGGATGGGACAAGGAAAGCAGCACAATAGCGATGCCCAACCGCAGCCGCTGCGTACGCTCCGCGATAGCAGCCAGTGTGAGCAAAGGCGCGGGCGAAATCGAGAGTTCGGAATTAAAATGCTGCTCGACGGGCCATACTGACTCAAATCCCAACGCCTCGGCGTACACCGCTTGTTCGATCGTGTCCCGATAGCGCTGCACCGGCGACTGTTCCGGTCTGCACGGCACTTGAAAATGTAAGCCGAATTTCATGAATCCCCCTTTTCAGTGATGTAGTGCGCAAGCGCACCCTACTTTTGCGAGACAGGAAACGAGGGGTTAAACTTCTCTTCCCCGATTCTCCCCGTCTCCCATCTCCGCTTCACTCTCACCAAGGCTCTTACCCTCCCCTATGTTTCTTCGATGATCCGACAGACCGCTTCAGCAACCGCTTTCGTTCCTTCAATCGGACACCCATCGTTGTCGATCCACACCAGTTTCTCTTGACATACCGTCTCGACTGCTTCCGTGATACGACCTTTCGCGCCTACTTCTCCAAGCCATTCCAACATCATCGCCGCCGCAAGAATAGCGCTAACAGGGTTAGCCTTGTTTTGCCCAGCCAATGTGGGCGCCGATCCATGCGTTGTCTCGAACATGGCGTGTTGGGCCCCAATGTTCGCCGCGCCGCAAAAGCCGAGACCCCCGGCAGTGGCGGCGCCCAGGTCGCTGAAAATGTCGCCAAGAAAATTTTCACACACGAGAACAGAGAAGCGCTCAGGCCAGAGCACCAACGCCTGCGCGGCGGCATCGGCATAGAGGCATTCTTTTTCGATATCCGGGTATTGCGCTCCGACTTCCAGGAACACTTGACGAAACAAGGCAAAGCCGCGCAGCACGTTACTTTTGTCCACACACGTGACGCGTTTGACACTGTCTCGCGGCGCGCCGGGTCGTTTGCGCGCTAGCTCAAAAGCAAAGCGTACGATACGTTCCGTACCCGCACGGGTGATGGAAATGATGTCCCGTACGCCTTCCGGCGTGACTTCGCCTTGCCCACGTGAAAAGTACGCGCCTTCCGTGTTCTCACGCACGATTACATAGTCGATATCACCAGCTTTCCTGCCGGCTAGTGCGGAATTAACTTCCGGAAACAAACGGATTGGTCGGACATTAGCGTAGAGATCTAATCCTTTACGCAACACGCCGCCCAGAATACCGGCTTCCGTGCCGTCCGGGTTGCGCACCTCCGGCAGTCCCATTGGTCCTTTCAAGATAGCGTCTGCCCCCCGGCAGGCGGCGAACGTTTCCGGGGACATATTGGTCCCGGTGCGCCGATAGTGTTCGGCGCCGGCGTCATGAAACTGCAGATTGAGATGAAACTTATCTTCCCGTTTTTCGACCGTCGCGAGCACTGATAACGCGGCGTCGATAATCTCAGGACCAATGCCATCGCCTTTGAGAGTAACAACCGAGTAGGTTTTCATGCACGCCCTCCAATTTTCTTGGTGCGCAAGCGCACCCTACCGCGCGGATGGTCTAGCGTCTAGGGTTGAGAGCCAAAAAGAAGGTGATCTCTCCTCCTGACCACTCTCTGCTGGTCACTAAAGGCTACCTGCTTTCCTACCGTTGACGGAGTGTGGGGTGGTCAGTACACTCGTCGCATCCTTAATCTATCGAAGCGAGGCCCTTGTGTTTACTTCCGAAGCAATTACAGAGGGAGTGCGAGTGCGGGTTGAATCTCGGTATGATCCAACACGTTCACGCCCCGATCAGCAGCAATGGTTCTTTTTGTATACTATTCAGATTGCCAACGAAGGTTCAGAAACCGTGCAACTCCTCAGTCGCCATTGGGTCATCACCGACGCCAACGGGAAAGCAGAAGAAGTACGGGGACCGGGCGTCGTTGGCGAACAACCGGTTTTGGCGCCGGGGCAGTCTTTTGAATATACCTCCGGCTGTCCGCTCACGACCCCATTCGGCACAATGCATGGTGAGTATCAGATGGTTACAAAGGCTGGGGAACGCTTCGAT
>JBFWZL010000283.1:0-8647 GCA_050185455.1 Binatia bacterium
CAGGACCGTCGGTTATCGGCTGACCGTATGACGCCGTTCATGACCGGGCTCAAGAAAGAAGCGGGAGGAGATCTTCATCCCAGCTTCCAGCTTTTCGCTAAGTGGATGGTGTTTACTGATCCACCAGTCCATACGCGCCTGCGCATGTTAGTAAACAAGGCGTTTACCCCACGTCGGGTCGAAGGCTTGCGCACTCGCATTCAAGCGATTGTGGACGAGATGCTTGATCGGGTGATTGCAACGGGCCGCATGGAGTTGATTCGTGAGTTTGCCTATCTACTGCCGGTGACGGTGATCGCGGAATTGCTCGGCGTGCCGGCGCAAGATCACGAAAAGATCAAAGATTGGTCGGATGAAATCACCCTGTTTATTTTTGGCGCGATTGGCGTGCCGGATCGTCGACAACGCGCCCAGCGGGCGATGTCGGAACTCGCTGACTACCTCAAGGCGATTATTGCCGAGCGTCGTCGCACTCCACAAAATGACCTCATCAGCGCGCTCATCGCGGCGCAAGAGCAAAATGACACGCTCAGTGATGAGGAGATTGTTGCTACCTGTTCGCTCGTGCTGTTTGGTGGTCACGAAACCACCACCAACCTGATTTCCAGCAGCACCCATGCCCTGTTGCGGAATCCTGAGCAGATGGAGAAGCTGCGGAACGATCCAGCGCTGGTTACTCCGGCGGTCGAAGAGTTCTTGCGCTATGATGGTCCTTCGAAAGCGATGGTGCGCATCGCCTGGGAAGACTTCGAGTTGCGCGGCAAGCACATCAAGAAAGGGCAACGACTGTTACTGATGCAATCGGCGGCCAATCATGATCCCGAACGCTTTACCGACCCTGACTCCCTCGACATCACCCGTCAGCCAAATCCGCATGTGGCGTTCGGCTATGGCATTCATTTCTGTTTAGGCGCACCGTTGGCGCGCATTGAGACGGCGATCACGATCAACACTATTCTGCGGCGCTTGCCGAATTTACGGCTGGACACCGATCCGAGCAAATTGGAGTGGCAGCCGCAGATCGTCAGCCGCGCGCTCAAAGCGTTGCCGGTGACGTTCTGACGCGAGGAGTATGACCATGCGCCGTCTCCGCATCACCGTCAATCAAGAAAAGTGTGTCGGCTCGACCATGTGCGTGAACACCGCTCGCGGTGTGTTTGCGCTTGACGACTTAAACAAATCCTCTGTTATTAATCCGGAGGGAAATACGGAAGAGAAGATTCTCGAAGCCGCCGAGAGCTGCCCGGTGAGCGCGATTACCGTGGAGGATGCCGAGACGGATGAGCGGCTGTTTCCTTAGACCCGGCGGACTCTCGGCGCCAGCTTCTTCCTCGGCTTCTTTACAACTCTTGTGTTTTGCTCACGCCTTGTATACGGTCCCGGTCTGAATAGGGAAACATCATGGCGACACACCGTGGGTGGATACAACGATTTCGTAATCTTTTGCCGGGCCGGTGAGCGCTCCGCCTCCTCCCGCGCCTGTTCCTGCTCCCATTGGGACGCAGCAAGCGGTCGCCGATGGTCGCGACAACGTCATTATTCAGATCCAAGGAGACGGCAATTCCATCGTCGAGAATCTGCCGCATCTGACCCTCACCCGCTATCTGAGGCGGCGACAACACAGTGAGTCGGAAACCGATCTGCTCGCGCCCTACAGTATGGCGATTCCCTTTCTTGGCCGAAAACCGGAAATGGCGGAGTTGCACGACTGGATGGCGAGCGCCAAACCGATCGCCATCCGCGTGCTCGTTGGTCGCGCGGGGACGGGGAAGACGCGTCTGGCTCTTGAATTATGCGGTGCAGCGGTGAAGCAGCAGTGGGATGCCGGGTTCGTGACCGAGCGCGAACTTGAACGCTTCATGGCAAAGCAGAATCTGGCGACGTGGGGTTGGCAACACCCGACACTCATCGTCATCGACTACGCAGCGCCGCGCGCGCGGCAGTTGCACGATTGGTTCGTAGAATTGGCGGATAACGGCGGCGACCCTCGCAAGCCGCTGCGGGTGTTGCTGCTGGAACGGCACGCCGATCCGGCGGGCGGATGGTGGCAAGAAGCCTTTGGCCGTGGCGGCGGCGATGCGCAAGCCGTGCGCCATTTGCTCGATCCGGCGGATCGTCCGGTCGTGTTGCCCAGTCTGGCGGACCCTGAAGAACGTCGAGAACTGCTTACCGCCGTGCTCGCCAGGCTGGACAGCGTCGAGCGTCCACCAGCGCCAGGCGCCGATGCGCACTTCGATCGGCTGCTGGCGGACCTGAGTTGGGGCGGTGAACCGCTATTTTTATTTATGGCCGGTCTCACCGCCGCGCGGCGGGGTTTTGGACGCGTGCTCGCGCTCTCACGCACGGATTTAGCTTACTCGATTGCCGACCGCGAGATCGCTCGCATTGAAAGCGTAGCGAAGAACAGGAAGCTTTCTCCGCGCTTTCTGAGCCACATGGCCGCCTATGTCACGTTGTGTCAGGGGTTGGAGCGGACGGCAGTGGAAGAGGCGATCGAAGAAGAGAAAACGGCGAAGCAATACTACTCCGCCGGCGACCCACCCGATATCGCCGAGGCGTTGCTCACGGTGCTGCCGAGCGAACAGAGCGTCATCAACGCCATCCAGCCGGACATGATCGGCGAGGCCATCCTGCTCCGGGTCTTGCGTGCGCATCCTCAGGAAAGGCAGGACGCCTGCGTCCTCCGTGCGTTTCAGCGATCCGGTGGACGCGTGGCCGCGACGATCATGCGCGCGGCGCAAGATTATGCCTTCGCGGGCGAGCCAGAACCGCTGACCTGGCTCGACTGCTTAGCGCGCGAGGGCGCCGTACGGCTGGCGATGCTGATCGAAATCGCCGACCAACTGCCGTTGAATACCTTAATGTTGCGTGAACGCGCCGCCGCGATCTATGTCACCATCGTTGTGCAAACTCGCGGCTTAGTTGAGGCCGCCCCTGACTCGGAAACCCCGCGTTCACTGCTGGCCACATCCCTAAACAACCTGGCGAACGTGTTGAGTGACCTGGGGCAGCGGGAGGCGGCGTTAGCGGCGGCGCAAGAAGCGGTGGCCATACTCTCTCCGTTTTTCCTGGCGTTACCGCCCGCTTTCGCACAGTGGATGCTGACCATGGTGCGCAACTATCGCAACTACGCCGAACAATTAGAGCGTGAACCTGACGCCGCGCTCTTGGGTCCAATCCTCGAAAAATTCGCGGCTCTCCAAGCCTCAACAGGAGGTGAATCATGATCGACCCCGCAACTGTGGCGGCCACGACAGTGGCGTGTCTTACGCCGTTTCTGCCTGAGGCTGGTAAAGCTGTGGCGAAACGAGTGGGTGACGCTGCCACCGATAAGACCATGCAGCTCTACAATTTTCTCAAAACCAAACTGACTTCCCCCGGCGCGAAAGAAGCACTGACAGAGTTGGAAAAAACCCCTAACGAAGAGGATCAGCAAACGCTCTTTCGCTTGACTTTGAAGAAGGCTCTGGTTGATGATCCGCATTTCCGCGACGAGCTGGCGACGCTGCTGCAAGCTCTTGCGCCTCAAGCCGGTGAAGTGACGCAGACGGCGAATGTGATGGGGAATGAGAATAAAGTGGCGCAGGTATCAGGGTCGGGGAATACCGTGGTGATAGGGAGGAAGTAAGGTAGCCCGGATGGAACGAAGTGGAATCCGGGGAAGAAGAAGGTCCGTATTTCCCGGATTGCATCCGGGCTACGAACTCACCGGTACTCATCCCCACAATCCCCAATCGCCTTGAACAAATCTTTCGATTTGGCTAGTACAGCTTCAATCCGTTGACAATCCTCCGGCGTGAGTGTCAGGTCGAACACGCGCATGGTGTCAGCGCGATTATCCGAGACTCCGAGTCGCGCGCCGATAATGACACCCGCGACCATGGGGCGATCCAAAATGTATCGTGTGGCGACGTTGGCGATGCTGACCTGGTGTTCATCGGCAATCTGTTTGAGTACGTGGAGCAATTCCTGGAACAACTCCCACCCGCCCCAGGAATCAATCATATCTTTATATTTCTGCAAGCTCGCGGTGTTGAGTCGGTAATAACTAGGCTCAGGTTGGTTGAGGTAGCGCTCAGATAGAAGCCCGCCGCAGATTGTGCCGTACGGCAATAGCCAGATGTTGTGCTTCTGGCAAAAGTTGACCATTTGCACTTCCGGGCGACGGTCGATCAGCGAATACTGCACCTGGTTCGAGACCACGCGAAGGCCTTTGTCAGTCATAATGCGCAGGCGTTCGGTGTCGAAATTGGTCAGCGCGACGTGACGGATCTTTCCGGCGTCGCGTAGTTCCGAGAGTGTGGAGAGTGCGTCTAAATAACGATTATCTTGATAGTCCCACCAGTGAAACTCAGCAGGTCAAGGGTTTTTGTCGCCATCCGTCGTAGCGATATGTTGATGTTGTCTTCAACGATCTTCCGCGTCATCGGCCCCGGGCGCGGCACCCATTTGGTAAACGCTTGTATGTCAGCGAGCACGGCCTCGCCTCGGCTTGAGCTGAGTTGACGGCGAAACTCACCGATGAAGTCCTCCGCCGGCCCATAATGATCCGCGAGATCCCAGGTGGTGAACCCGGCGTCATGGTACTCGAACATGTTGCGAACCGCCGCTTGCGGATCAATGCGGCCATGCGCGCCGGACACTTGCCACATGCCGTTCAAGATGCGGCACATGCGCAGGTCGGGAGTGAATTGAAAAGTTGCCTTGGTCGGGAGGGGCATGATTTCTTCCTCTTCTGCCGCCTTGCTTGACAGGTACCCTTTCCCCTTGCGGGAGAGGGACAGGGTGAGGGGTCGGGCGCTTTAGGTTATTCTTGAAACACCGTAATTTCCAAATCCCCATACGCTTCATTGCGTAGGGGCAAAACGCGCTGATATTCCGGATCGTTGTACCAGGCTTGTACGGCGGCCATATCGGGAAAACGGACGACAATGCCGACTTTCCACTGCCGCGAACCGTGGAGTGTGGCAAGGCCGCTGCCGCGAGCGACGGGTTGCCCGCCATGTTTACCGATGACTGTTCGTGCGACCTGTTGATACTGCTGCAACGTGTCGGCTTTTTCCGGAAGTGGGTTACCTTGGACGAGTACAAGTACGCTCATAATGGCCTCCTAACCGTGGATTGGAGCCGTTGTAGCGGTCAGCTCCCTCCTTGTCCAGGCTTTACTCCTCCACGCCTTTGACAAGCTGGGGATGAGCAGGTAGGTAGGCCCAAGCCGTGTGCTCGGGTGGCAGTGATTCGACCGGGAGCCGGAAGGAGTACATCTATATGAGTGATTCGTTTCAGGCGTTCGTTGCTGAAGAAGTCAACGGAAAAATCCAGACTTCCTTAAAACAATTGAAAGTGAGTGACTTACCCGCAGGCGACGTCACTATTCGTGTCGCCTATTCAACGGTGAACTACAAAGATGGGTTGGCGATTACCGGCAAGGCGAAGATCGCGCGTCGTCTGCCGATGGTGTGCGGTATCGACCTGGCAGGAACGGTGGAGGAGTCAACCGCGTCCGCGTATAAACCTGGAGATCAAGTGCTCGTCAACGGCTGGGGACTGAGTGAGTCGCATTGGGGCGGCTACAGCCAGAAAGCGCGCGTGAACTCGGAGTGGCTCGTGCCTGTGCCGGCTCGGTTTTCTCTCAAACAGGCTATGGCGATCGGTACGGCCGGCTACACGGCGATGCTCTGCGTTATGGGCATCGAGCACGCGGGTGTCAAACCGAGTGAACATGAAGTGATTGTCACGGGAGCCGCCGGCGGGGTAGGGAGCGTCGCCATCGGGGTCTTGGCGAAGCTGAGCTACAAAGTGGCGGCGTCAACCGGTCGTCCAGAGTTGAAAGATTATTTGACCTTGCTTGGAGCGTCGACGATTGTCGAACGCGCCGCGCTATTGACGCCATCCGGTCGCCCGCTGGATTCGGAACGTTGGGCTGGCGGTGTCGATTCAGTTGGTGGCGAGACTCTCGCGTCCGTACTGCGTGGCACGCGCTATGGCGGCGCCGTAGCGGCGTGTGGTTTGGCGGGCGGCGCCAACCTCCCGACTTCAGTGATGCCGTTTATTCTGCGTGGCGTGAGCCTGATTGGCATTGATTCCGTCATGTGTCCCAAGACGAAGCGGTTGGAAGCGTGGCGGCGGCTCGCACAAGATCTGCCTCTTGATAAACTGGACGCTATGACGACGGTTGAGCCAATGACAAAACTCCCGGACATTGCTCCGGCGATTCTGGCCGGTCAAGTGCGTGGACGGGTAGTGATTGATGTGAATGCCTAACGAGTGCTGAAGAATGAGCCCTGAGTGCTGAGGAAAGAAGGAGTGAAACGATGGACATTAAAGGTCTTGGAGTGATTGTTACCGGCGGCGGCTCCGGTTTAGGTGAGGCGACATCCCGAGCATTTGCCGCCAAGGGAGCGCAGATTGCCATTCTTGACTTGGCAAAGTCACAAGGAGCAACGATCGCAAAAGAGCTAGGTGGAAAGTCCTTGTTCGCGGAATGTGATGTGACCAATGGGGATCAAGTCTCTTCTGCGATTGATCAAGCGGTTTCAACGTTTGGCGCGATCCATGTGGTGGTGAATTGCGCGGGCATCGGAACGCCTGGAAAAACACTGGGTAAAGATAATGTGCCTCTGGATTTAGAAGTTTTCCGTCGAGTCATTGAGATCAACCTCATTGGCACGTTCAATGTGATTCGCCTGGCGGCGGCGAAGATGGTAAAGAACGAGCCGAACAGCGAAGGGGAGCGAGGCGTCTTGATCAACACCGCGTCCGTCGCGGCCTATGATGGACAAATTGGCCAGCCTGCCTATTCCGCTTCTAAGGGCGGTGTGGTGAGTATGACCTTGCCCATCGCGCGTGAATTTGCGCGTGAAGGGATTCGTTGCGTGACTATAGCCCCGGGGCTTTTTGAGACGCCGATGTTGATGGGGTTGCCTGAATCCGCTCGCAAATCGCTCGGGGCAAGCGTGCCGTTCCCATCTCGATTAGGGCAACCGGCTGAATACGCGTCCTTGGCGTGTTACATCGTCGAGACGCCAATGTTGAACGGTGAAACTATCCGTTTCGACGGCGCCATCCGCATGGCGCCGCGCTAGGGCATGGTTCGCGTTTCACGGGTGATCGGTATGATCGCCCGTCCTCTTTTTCAAAGAATGTCGGCAGCGTTCTGGTCCATCTTGATCCTTAAGCGTGCGACTGTGCACAAATGTCGTTGCTCTATGTCGATGTTTCGTATGTCCTGTCATGAGTTGACAAGCCTGGAACTTTTTTGCGTAGTTTTTCCTAAATTCCCGCCGCCTCTTTTAATTTCCTTCCTGCATCGCCGATAATGTAAGCGATGCTACTCTTGATTTCCTCATGGATGTCACATTACTGGAAGGACCCTATTCGAACCCTCCGGTTAGGTCTTGCTTTGACGCTCGGGCTCATCATTCTCGCTGGTTGGAACATCTACTTTCTTGCTATCGGAGGCCTCACGGAACTCTCTCTTTTCACTGTATTCGGAATATGGTTTGGCATTGCCGAGTTCGTCAAGACGCGTGTTACCAAGCGACAACAAGTGGAGGAGGCGTTGCACGAAACACAGTTGGCGCTAGAACTGCGCGTGCGGGAAAGAACCGCCGTACTTTCAGACACAGTCGCAGCCTTGCAGAAACAAGTGACAGGGCGTTCACGCGCTGAGAAGGCGCTGCGGCAAGCTGAGGAGCGCTATCGTGACATTTTTGAAAACGCGATCGAGGGGATTTTCCAAAGTACTCTGGATGGACAGTACCTCACGGTGAATCCCGCGCTTGCTCATATCTACGGCTATGGCTCTCCTGAAGAGTTAATGCAGGAGCTGAAGGATATTAGCGAACAATTATACGTCGAGGCTGATCGTCGAGAGGCGTTCCGTCAACTTTTGCACACCCAAGATATCGTCACTGACTTTGAGTCAGAAGCCCGCCGGAAGGATGGCAGCACGATATGGATTGCGGAAAACGCCCGCGCGGTCCGCAACGAATGTGGCGAATTGCTTTACTATGAAGGGACTGTCATTGATATTACCACGCGCCGGCAAGCGGAGGAGATGCTCCAGTGCAGCCATAAGGAACTAGAACAACGTGTGCAGGAACGAACAGCGGCTTTGGCTGCGGCGAATATTTCTTTGCAGTATGAGGTCGAGGAGCGCAAGCGGGTAGAGGCGGCGTTGCGCGAGAGCCATGAGCGTTTCACTAGCATTCTGGGTTCTCTTGACGAAATCGTATGGTCTATTCCTGCTGATTCCTCGACTCCGGCGTATTTCAATCCGATGACCGAGAAAGTGTATGGGCGATCGGTGTCGGAATTCCTTGCCAATCCACAGCTTTGGCTGGAGGTTGTACATCCTGAGGATCGTGCCCTCATGGAACGCTTCACGGCTCAGGTCTTTTCCCTGGGGATTCACAGTCAAGAATATCGGATCATACGTCCTGACGGTTCGCTACGCTGGTTGCATCATCGCGCGCGACTGATTCGGGATGCAAATGGTCAGGTGCTCCGCATCGACAAAGCCGCGACTGATATCACTGCACGGCGGAGCGCCGAAATCCGCTTACGGGAAGAAGAAGAACGGTATCGGCAAATCGTCGATAGTGCCTATGACCTAATCGTTTGTTTCAATGCGGACGGGGTCTAT
>JBFWZL010000284.1:0-8638 GCA_050185455.1 Binatia bacterium
GAAGTGCTCAAACCCTATGGCGTAACTGTGTCTCGGGAAGAATACGAAGACTATTGGATTGCCCAAGGGAACGGACCCGAGTACATTGTCGCCAAGCACAACCTGCCGATCGCTCCGGACGAGATGCGGCAGTTGCGTTCACCTCTCTATTTGCACCTCTTAGAAACTGAAGTGACTTTAATGCCGTACGTAAAAGAAGCGTTGACCTGCCTATCTCCGCACTGCGCCCTTACTGTGGCCACAAATAGCAACCGAGAGCATCTTGACGCTATCTTACAGAAGTTCGAGCTGGATCGATTTTTTCCGCTCACCGTTGCCCGACAGGATTATCAACAAGCAAAACCTCATCCTGACGCCTTTCTGACGGCGGCGAAAAAATTGGGGCTAGCGCCAACGCAGTGCGTAGTGGTTGAAGATACTTATAAGGGCGTCCAAGCAGCGGTAGCTGCCGGCATGAAGTGTATTGCGGTTCCGAATGATTACACACGACGAAATGATTTTGGGAAAGCAAGTCTTATACTTCGAAGTCTCCATGAGCTTACCGTTGCGGTGGTGCGTTCCCTGACAAACTAACTTCTCTCTTTCCAAATTTCTTGTTTTCCTTTATCTTGAGCTCCTTATGGCTGTACAGGCGCGAAGGAGGGATATGCAGCATGACAGCACAGTTTACCGATAAATTTGTCCAAGCGAACGGCCTCAAATTTCACTATCTAGACTGGGGTAGCCCTGAGAAACCACCGATGGTGTTGTTGCACGGTGTAGGGCAGACCTGCCATACGTGGGATCTTTTCGCGACGGCCATGTCTTCGCATTTTCACGTCATGGCGTTCGATCAACGGGGACACGGCGACACTGACTGGGCGTCGGATAAGGATTATTCCCGCAAAGCAATGGTAAAGGATGTGGAGGCCTTCACTCGAGAGTTAGGGTTGGATCGTTTCTTTCTCTGCGGAATGTCTATGGGCGGAGCCAATTCGCTTTCTTTTACGGGAAATAATACGGATCGAGTTAACGCGCTTGTGGTTGTTGATGTTGGCCCGCGCGTCGAAAAAGAAGGCGTACAGCATATTCGTGACTTTATGAAAAATTTTCGCGAATTTGACAGTCTTGATGCGGCTGCGGAAGTCATCCATCGCTTCAATCCGCGACGACCGTTAGAGATCATCCGGAAATTTACGTGCGTCTATAACTTGAAACAGTTGCCGAGCGGCAACTGGACGTGGAAGTATGACACCTATTTTAGCGAAGGTCATAGCCGCATCGATGTGAAGCAGATGCACGATGAGTTGACCGCCGATGTTAAAAAGATTACGTGCCCTACCTTGGTGGTCAGGGGAGGAGAAAGCGACGTGTTCTCGCTTGACGGCGCGAGAGAGCTCCAAGAGTCCATCCCAGAATCGGAATTTGCTTTGGTGCCGAAGGCTGGTCATTCAGTGATGGGAGACAACCCTCCAGGATTTGAAGCCGCCGTGCGAGCATTCTATCAGAAAAAGGGATATTTAGCGGCATAATGAAGAAGAATCGGGGAATCGATAAACCGGAGAATCGGTGAAGAGAGTTTTCCTCTCCGCTCCTCCCTGTTTCTCTTTCTCCGATTCTGCCTCACCCGTTTCCGGTTCACCCAGTCGATTCCACGCTGAAGAAGGGAAAAATCATGGACCTCGGACTCAAAGACAAAGTTGTCGTTGTTGGCGGCGCCAGTAAAGGTATTGGGAAAGCAACGGCATTGGTGTTTGCCCGTGAAGGCGCGAAAGTTGCCATTAGCGCTCGAGATCCGGACATGTTGCAAGGGACGGCGGAAGAGATTCGTAAAGCAACCGGTGCGGAGATTCTTCCTGTACCGGGAGATTTATCTCAAGTCGAAGCCACCGAGCAATTCATTGACGAAACGATCGAACACTTTGGGACCGTGCATGTGGTGGTTGCTAACACGGGCGGCCCTCCATTAGGGGGGTTTGGCAATATGGCGGACGAAGATTGGGAAAACGCCTTTGCCTTGAATTTTCTCAGCACCGTTCGTCTCTTTCGTCAAGCGATTCCCCACATGCAAAAACAGAACTGGGGGCGTCTCCTCAGCGTGATGTCCATGTCTGTGAAAGAGCCCATCGACGGCTTGATTCTTTCAAACGGTGTGCGTCCCGCGGTTGTCGGAATGGCGAAGACACTTTCTCGTGAAGTTGGGAAGTACAACATCACGGTCAATACCGTGCTTCCCGGACGCATTTTAACTGATCGGTTGAAAGGCGGCATTGCTGCGCGCGCCCAACGGGCGAACAAATCAGTAGAGGAGGCGTTAACGGATAGTGCGAATGATGTCCCACTGCGACGCATCGGAGACCCAGAGGAAATGGCGAATGTGATTGTCTTTCTAGCCTCTGAAGCCGCCAGTTATGTCACTGGCGTTAGCATTCAGGTGGATGGTGGTCTCATACGTGGACTGTTGTAGGATTTGCCTTCTCTGATGCTGAATCAGCGAAAGAGAGACAGAGAGAATCGAAGAAAGAAGACACAAGACAATTATTGATTTTCTGATTCTCTGTCTCTGTCGGGTGAGGGTTGATTTCAGCAATTTCACTGCGAAGCGATATGGATACGATCTTAAGCGCCGCGATTGACGCTGCCAAAGCCGCAGGCGAAATTGCACTGCATTATTTCCGCACGAATCTGACTGTCGAGATTAAGGCTGATCGCACTCCGGTCACCCGAGCCGATCGAGAGTGCGAGTCGAAGATCGTCGAGATACTGGATGCGCGTTTCCCTGACGTTGGGTTCTTGGGTGAAGAACATGGTGAACGTCTTGGCAAAAGAAATGCTCGCTGGATTATCGACCCTATAGATGGCACGAAAAACTTCATCCGCGGGATTCCTTTCTTTGCGACACTCATTGCCTTAGAGGAAGACGGTGAAATCACTGCTGGGGTGATGTATGCGCCAGCGATCAATGACCTTCTGTATGCACGCAAAGGGCAGGGGGCTTTCGCTCATGGGCGACCGGTGCGTGTGTCAGAAGTAGCTAGTCTGAAGGAGGCGATGCTAATCCACGGAGGCTTGAAAGATTTGAAAGTACGCCCATGTTGGCAATCTTTCCTGCATTTGGTCGACGCTACAGCTCGGCAACGAGGCTTTGGCGATGCGTTAGGACATAGTGTTGTCATTGGCGGTCAAGCGGAGGTGGTCTTAGAGCCTGAGATTAAGCCGTGGGACGTAGCCGCCACGAAGATTATCGTAACTGAAGCCGGAGGACGTTTTTCCGACTTTTCCGGGGCGCCGTCGATTTATACCGGGAGCGCCGTAATCTCGAACGGCCGGGTACACGAGGCAGTGATCAGAATCTTGCAAGGAACCGAGGTTGCCGGATAGGGAACAAGAAGGGGAAACGGTCGAAAGGCGAAAAGGAAGAAAATCCCGAAAATCTTTCTTTTTTGACTTCTTCGCCGCTTCGCTTTGCGTGAGATATAACGAGCAACGCGGAGTCCTGCCCCACAATGTATCTTCTCGGAGGTAGCTATGGATGCCCCAATCGAAATCATTGAGTTTTCTGATTACCTTTGACCGTGGTGTTACCCCGCGGCCGTGCGCCTGCAAAAAATCAAAGAACGATTTGGCGACCGAGTGACCGTGCGGTGGCATCCTTTTGCGCTTCGTCCTCACTATGATCCCACTCCGTTGCGTTTTGCCGGTAGTTACGTCGAAAATGCATGGCGGCGCGCCTCAGCATTGGCGGAAGATGTAGGACTTTCCTACAAGATGTGGGACAAAGACGAATTTCCACGCTGGAGCATGCCCGGCTTAGAGGCTGGTGTCGCCGCTCAGCGGCAGGGGGAAGAAGCGTTTCATCGTTTTCATATGAACCTTTTCAGCTCCTTCTTTCTCGAAAGTCAGAGTCTAATCGATAAAAGCAATCTTCTTGTCGTGGCGCGACGATCTGGCCTCGACGTGACTGCGTTTCAGCGAGACATTGAAGACCCTGCCCTGCAAGCGGCTGTCCGTAAACAATGTGAAGAGGCGACGGATACCTACCTGATTTCTGCGGTGCCGACGGTGATTATAGGTGGGGAAAAGAGGCGGATCGGTATGGTTCCTGCCGAGGAGTATCTTACTGACCTTGCTGCCTTGGGCCTGAAGTAGAGACGCGTCGCGCCCTTCCGATGGAGGCGATGATTCTATGCCGAACACCGACGAACACACTTTCCTTCTACGCTTTTCCTTGCACGCTGAAATTCCTGAGAAAGCGTGGGAGGATGAGGATTTTGAGGGAGACGAATGGCTTAACGAGTGGGAAGGGCAAATCAAACCTGGCTTGGTCCGCGCCGTATTTTCTTACCTCCGCCAATTTGAAGGGTGGAACTTTCATGTCCGCAATCGAGGGATCTCTCCACTGGATGAGATCGAGATTGTGGTGAAGAAAGAATGGCCAGGGGAGGAAGGAAAACGGGAGATATGAGGTGGACGATGAGGGGTAGGAAACGATGATACAAACAGTGGTCGTGAATGGTTCAAGTCAAGAGAAAATGAGAAATCGAAGAAGCAGAAATAGCACGAAGGGCAAACTTAAAATCTGGAATTTGAAACTCAATATTATGAAGCAGCCCTTCGTGCCGGCTTTTTACGATTTGCTTCAACCAGAGGCGGGGCAATGATACGGGTGTGAATCTCTTCTTTCAAAGATCCATAGCAATCTCTACACACTTCGGACCGCCAACTCCAAATCGATTGATTCGGCCGTTCGGTGACGTCAATCGAGAACTCAAGAAGCGCGTCGAGATTCTCCACTTCGGCGCTACAACGGTCACAGAAAAATTTGACCATAAGAAAAACCCAGCTACCGGCTGTAGGCTATAGGCTACAGGGAGTTGTAGTTTTTGTTCTCCCTAAAGCCTATAGTCGGCAGCCTACTTACACCGCTTTCGTCGATCCTAAGAGATTGCCGCCAAGCGTTGGATGGCCAATGCGCTTGTCGCCGAAGACATTCACCAGGGAGGTCTTCCCGGACTTGAGCGCACGCTCCAGCGCTGGAATGATTTCTTCCGGCTTCTCGACATGCTCAGTATAAACGCCCATTGGTTCGAAGACCTTATCGTAGCGAATATTAGGGACCATATCGAACGGTTTCGTCTTGCCTTTGAGGATAGGCATGGACTCGAAGCTCGGACCCCATGAACTATTGTTCCAGAGCAGGGTGATGATCGGTATGTTGTACTTCGCGGCGGTTTCCATATCCATGCCGCCAATTCCGAGGCCGCCATCGCCACTGACGACGATTACTTGCTTGCCTGGCCGCCCCAATTGTACGCCAATACCCATGCCGATACCGTGTCCCACCGGAGCCAGCGGGCCGGCATCCACCACCTGTCCCATCTCGTGCGCCGTGAACCACTGACTAGTGTATCCACTCAGGGTGAAACTATCGATAATTAACGACGCATCTTTATCGATTACTTTCATGAGATCGCTGGTGAGACGGTCCGGATGCAGCGGCGTATTGTTCGCGTACTTCTGCGCCCGTTCGCCGATGAGTTTTTCGTAATTCGCGCGAATATCGGCGATTTGTTTCGTCCAAGGACTCTCGCGCTTGGCGCTGAAGTCAAGTTTCATTTCCTTGATTTTATCGATGATTTGGCGCAGCACCAGCTTGGGATCGCCAACAATGCCGACTTCCGCCGGGACATTCCACCCGACGCGTTGCGGCGTGGCGTCGACTTGGATGTAAGTGGCTTTATCGCTCCAGGTCGGCGGCTCACCGAATTTCTCGCCGCTCCAAAACCTGAAGCCGACCGCCAGAACAACGTCAGCGTCGCCGGTGAAGGGCTTTTTCCAGGCTCCGCGAATAGCGAGCGGATGCGCCTCATCCACTGCGCCTTGTCCGGCGCGACGGCAATAGACCGGCGTGCTCGTGAGTTCGGCAAGTTCTTTCATTTCGGCTGCGGCATTCGACCAGAAAATGCCGTCACCACCGGCAATCAGCGGCTTTTGGGCTTTGAAGAGCAACTCAGCAGCACGTTCGATGCTCCGAGGGTCGCCTTGCGATCGGATCTCATCCGAGCCGTACACTTTTGCCCCACGCCGTTGCTTCGCTTCATCATCGACGTGGTAGAGAATGTTTTGGGGAATCTCTAACATAGATACGCCTTGCGGCGGATTCATGGCTTCGCGGAATGCTTGACGAAGGTCGACCTCGATCGTCGTCCAGTCGAGTACGCGCTTGGCGAACTTCGAAAACGTACGCACGACATCGGAACCATATGCTTCTTGGAACGAGCCGATGTAATCTTCCGTCGTGGGGTGTTGGCCGGAGAGGCACACAACCGCGCTGTTCGTGAGCCCTGCCACGCAAAGGCCGGTGACAGCATTCGTCAACCCGCACCCGGCAGTTACACAGCACACGCCGGGTTTGCCAGTCACGCGCGCATACCCGTCTGCCGCATACGCGGTCGCTTGCTCGTGGCGCATGTGGATCAGGTCTACGTCGTTATTCATCAGATTCGCGAGAATCGGGAACGTATGTCCGCCATTTACAGCGAACATGTATTTCACCTTTTGTTCTTTCAAGATGCGGCCTATTAAAGCGCCGCCGTCGAGACTAGCCATTGAGAGAGTCCTCCTTTCATCTTTCCTGAAGCTAAACGAGAGTAGGGCGCGGCGCGCCCCACAGATTGCGGCATCTTCCCATATTATCAACCACAAAAAAAGGGGTAGACCCTTGCGAGTCTCCCCCTCGAAACATAGGAGCTAATGCGTATAGGGATGGAATTCGGGTTAGGGGTTGCTACTAATCCCGAATCCCTCATTTCTTACAGTAAGAAGTATTGCAAGCGAATCCAGGCTGTATCGCGGTCGGCGTAGTAATTCAAGAACGACGCATCTGTCTGGAAACGGCTGCCCGCATATATTGCTGTACCTACAAGCAGATCCAGGTTGCGGAAATAGAGTCCATGCCAGAATGCCTGAAGCAGAACGAGATGCTGCTTGGCGTTCGGTGAGTAGGCATACGCCCATAGAGGTTCGAGTTTACCTCTAGCGAAGAAACCTGAGCCGGACAAGGTAAACAGATGCTCCCAGCGTTGATGTCGGTCAAACGGCGCGTTGGTGAACGCATTTAACGCTGACGGTCGATTGTTGTTTTGGTAGGTCATGAGATGTTGACCGGTGAGAAACCATTGATCTTTGCCAAAGGTGCCGGGCAGAAACTGCCAAGTGCGCAACAAATCGAAGCCGACCATGCTGCGCCATACTGCTGAACCCGATTTGCTATGCTTAGAAAGGGCTCGGCGGTTAGGACACGTTGTTGCCCCATCGGGACAATCGTTGCCAAATTCATCCTGAAAGTTATGCAACTTCAGCTGCTGTGGGCTATTGCGTACGCTGAAATTGCGCGGCTCATTGGTCGACCAACTCTGCTCAAGGCGAAACACGGCTCCAGTGTAGTCAAAATCGTTATACGTAGTGGTGAAACCAGCTACGTGCGTCCAGGGATAATAATGTCCTGTGGGCAAGCAGAAGGAGCCAGTACGATCATTGTTAGGGTTGGCGTCTGTATTGTAGCCATAGACGTCGGCGCCAACGAGAAATGCCGGTTTGTTTTGGCGCATACAAATATCAAAGAATTCGTTCTCTTGTTCGAGGGTGCCTCCTGCCCCACGGGAGAGGAAAATAGGGAAGTCCGGGCGTAACGCACCTGTACCCGGTTGACCGCGATCAAAGGCGTCATGCCAATACACTTGCGCTGCGGCATCAGCGCGTTTGAACAAGTAGTTCAAGGTAAAATCGAAGTTGTCAAATGCCTTACCAAGGATACGCGTGCCAACCATGCTGTTTTCCCACTTGGTGCCGCGAATCTGGTGAGCTGAGCCTTTAATGCCATAGATGAAACTTACACGGTCGTTCGCTACGTCTGGAGAACAACGAACTGTGTTGCACCCGTAGTCCGGCGCGTCGACTTTTGCGTTGGGACCGACGCGGAAGAGCGACCAGGGATTACGCACCCGACCGTACTTTTTGTTTGGCCCCAGGCTGTTGCTTCTGTTGCCATTTGCGTCCGGTGCGCTGTACAGGTTAGGGTCACGATATTGCAGATCCCAGCCGCCTTCGAGGATTAGATGGTTGGTACCCGGACGCCACCGCGGCGTATAGAACGTTTCGATACCAATGTTGGAGAACATGGTTCCCACGTTGCCAATGTCATAGAGAAATTTGACGGCCCAGATCGGTGTGCGGAAGTCTTCGAAAGCTTCTCCCACGAATCCGTTCTGGTCGATGCGTAAGGGATTAACGATATCGATCGAACGGAAAAGATCGGACTCACCCCACACAATCTGCTGCCGCCCAAAGCGCATGGAAAGCTTGTGACCAAGCACATCGCCGAAGTCCGCGTCGAGGTTAATCTCGCGGATGTCGTTTTCAGGTATGAGATAGTGCTTGGTTTGGTGTTTGTTATAGAGTTCGCGGTACTTATCACGCACAATATATACAGGGTCAAATCGTCCACGGTAGATGAGGGAGAAATCCGCTTTACGAATGAGTGGGATATCCAGTTTGTTGAATAGTTTATAGTCACTGACCAGATCTTCGTACTGATATTCAACTCGCAGCTCGTTCCGCCATTGCACCCATTCCGCATTGTTGGTCGGGTCGCCTTTGA
>JBFWZL010000285.1:0-8580 GCA_050185455.1 Binatia bacterium
GATGCACGGGAATGCCAAGTTGCAGCGCCCGTTGTTTCGTCGGATCGAATTTTCCTCCCGGCGCATCAGGTGGACAGAAGACGGCAAGTACGTCTTCCCCTTTTCCCACAAGCTTCTCTAGCGTTTTTTCGGCGAAGGCCGCTTGCCCAATCAGAATAATCCTCATGACTTCCCCCTTTTCTCAAGACTCTTCCATTTTCTTGGTCGTGGAAAATAACGGTTTCAATGCCTCTCCTAACATGCGCCCCATATGTTTCGCCCTATCTCGTTGGGCAATCATCCCGTTGTTGATTTCCAGTTCAAGATAGAGCAACCCATGTCGGTCTCCGTGGCTTCGGGCGCTAAAAATCAAGCCATCGAGCCCCGAGTACGGTTCGTTATAACGAATCCGATACTCCCGGTGATGAAGCCGTTGACCGACCTCTTGCGCCAGATCTTCGTGGCGGTCAAAGAGGACGCCAAGATCAAATGGCCTTTCCTTCATCCCTAATACAGGGGTAAAGCTGTGAATGCTCAGCAGAACAGTCTCTCGCCCTGACCTTTCTCCCAACAATTGATCGATCGCATCGTGATAAGGTTGGTAAAATTGGGTTATCCGTCTTTCCCGTTCCGTATCTGTCACTTCCGCATTGCCTTGTATTTTTGTGCCATCACTTTCCGAAACGATGAGATCATGATCTGTCACATCCCGATTGCAATCGATTAAAAGACGAGAATAACCAGAGCATACCGCAGGAGCATCTAGCACTTGTGAAAGTGTTTCTACTACCCAGCGCGCCCCTATATCCCAGCCAATATGACGGGAGAGCTCATCGTAACTAACACCGAGGTTTCGATATGCCAGCGGAACAGTATAAGACGCATGTTCACAGGTTAAAACGATAGGGGAACTTCCCTGGGGGTTTAGAAGATCAAAAACAGCTTCATTCTGCATGTGTTCCTCACTTACTGAAGACTCGGAGAACTTGCAAGCCGCATATTTATAGAACCGTGTTGACAAAAAGAGCCTTTGTCCGCTATAGATTAAAACGTTTTTTGCTCCTGGCGGTTAGCAAGGAGGGGATATGGTCCGACGTGAAAAAAGCAATTACCTGATCCAAGCGGTTGCTCATGCTCTTGATGTTCTTGAGCAATTTCATACAGACGGAGAACTCGGCGTCACAGAACTGAGCAAGCGTTTGAAACTTCATAAAAATAATGTCTTTCGTATCTTAGCAACCCTCGAATCACGTGGGTATATTGAACAGAATCGTTCCACGGAAAACTATCGTTTAGGAACAAAGTGCTTGCAACTCGGGCAGACGTATATCCAACACATGGGTCTGCTCCAGCAGGCTCGACCTATCATGCTCGACGTGGTGAAGGCTTGTCACGAAAGCACCTATGTCGCGGTGATGCGGAAAGGACAAGTCGTTCCCTTGGACGCAGTCGAGTCAGACCAGCCTGTACGAATTGTTTCTCATGTTGGTGAAAATCTCCCCCTTCACTGTACTGCGGCGGGAAAGATACATCTTGCCTTTGAACCGGCGGAAGAATTGCAGCGATGTCTTTCCGAAAGTCTTGAACGATACACCGCGCATACTATTACTGACCGAAATGTCCTTACAGAACAGCTCGGAGGGGTAGCAACGAATGGGTACGCCATAGATAGCGGAGAGTACTTAAACGATGTCTATTCCGTAGCATCTCCGATCAAAGATTACACCCGGACAGTCGTCGGTAGTCTCGCCATTAGCGGTCCGGCGTATCGAATCCCTTCCGAGCGCATCCAGAATGAAATCATTCCCCTTGTGGTCAAAGCAGGACGCGAACTCTCCAGCCGCTTGGGCTATAACGGGTGAGCGCCTTAGTCCTTGACATCGATGAGATGACACGATGAAGTAGGAAGGTCTCAATACATTGCCCCCTAACTAATTTTCCCATTGCAGGAGGAGCACCCTCGTGAAAACACTCGTGACGGTCAAACGGGTCCCGGACCCGGAGACCACGATCCGTGTGAAGCCTGACGGGTCCGGTATTGTCACGGACAATATCAAATATGTCATCAATCCGTTCGACGAAATCGCGATTGAAGAAGCGCTTCGTATCAAAGAAAAACAAGGCTCAGGGGAAGTCGTTCTCGTGAGCATCGGTGAAAAGAAGGTCACCGAACAATTGCGCACCGGACTTGCCATGGGAGCTGATCGGGCCATTCTTGTTGCCTGCGAACAAGAACTCGACTCCCTCGCGGTCGCCAAAATTCTGGAAAAAATCGTCGAAAATGAAAACCCAGAATTGGTGCTCATGGGCAAACAAGCCATCGATGATGACTCGAACCAAGCCGGACAAATGTTGGCGGCCTTGCTTGGTTGGCCACAAGCGACATTCGCCTCAAAAATTGAACTCGCCGCTGACCAGCAATCAGCAAAGGTCATCCGGGAAGTAGATGGCGGCCTTGAAACCATTGGTTTCTCGTTCCCTGCCATTATCACTGCGGATTTACGCTTGAATGAACCGCGTTACGCTTCGCTGCCTGGCATCATGAAAGCCCGGAAGAAAGAGATCAAAGAGATTCCAGTAGGAGAACTGGAGGCTGATATCACTCCACGGCTAAAGGTGCTGAAAATGGAGCCGCCCTCTAAGAAAGAAGCCGGAAAGAAAGTGGAGACCGTACAAGATTTGCTCAACCTTCTCCACACTGAGGCGAAAGTCATTTAAGGAGTAGCTATGGGCAACGTTCTTGTTTTTGCTGAACATCAGAAAGGTAAATTTCCTAAAAGCACTCTTATTGCCATTCAAGCGGGAAAAGAGGCGGCAAGTAAACTGGGCGGGAATTGTCTTGCCGCAGTCTTAGGTTTGGGTCTTGACTCCGTTGCTCAAGAAATCGCTGGGTACGGCGTCACAAAAGTACTCGCGGCTGATGACCCCACTCTCGCTAATTACTTGGCTGACGCGTATGCCGCAACAGTTGAACACCTTGTCAAAGCTAACGATGTCTCTCTTGTGGTCGCTACTTCGACAGCGGTAGGTAAAGATCTCTTACCGCGTGTAGCCGCGCGTTTAGGCGTAGCTATGGCAACCGATATTGTCGCCATCAATGACGATGGCACGTTTAAACGGCCAATGTATGCAGGAAACGTCCTCGCGACAGTCTCTCTTGACGCTGTGGTGAAGGTTGTTTCTGTGCGAGGGACAGCCTTTGACGCCGCTCAACCGGAAGGGCAAGCCCCGGTCGAAAAGGTTAGCGTTAGCCTAGATGCTACCGCTAAAAAGATGCAGTTCGTGGAATTCAACGAAACGAAGTCTGACCGTCCGAATCTTACTGAAGCCCGCATCGTGGTCTCAGGTGGTCGAGGTCTGAAATCCGGAGAGAACTTCACGACCTACCTTGAGCCGCTTGTAGATGTCCTTGGAGCTGCGATGGGCGCGAGCCGCGCGGCGGTCGACGCCGGCTTTGTCCCAAACGATTTACAAGTCGGCCAGACTGGCAAAGTCGTGGCGCCAGAACTGTATCTCGCTATTGGCATCTCCGGCGCGATTCAGCATCTCGCTGGAATGAAAGACTCTAAGGTCATTGTGGCAATCAACAAAGACCCTGAAGCCCCCATCTTTAACGTGGCGGACTATGGCCTCGTCGCCGATCTTTTCAAAGCGGTTCCTGAATTGACCGAAGAAATCAAGAAAACCAAAGGATAGAAGACCTATCTCATCCCTAGTAGAGGCGCGAACGCTCGCGTCTCTATAGTCTCCAGGACTTTTCTCCGTAGAAGAGCACTTGAACGAGCAGTAAACCCACCATTGATCACTAGCTCTGCGGCAAGGATTCTATTACTCTTCGAAAAGAGTTCCCACCTAATCGACACTTGCGGCGTGAAGATCCCTACCGATAGAATCCTTCTGCAGAAAGGGAACCAACATGGCCGGACAACAGATCATCGGACCGACTTCTCATTCTTTCTATTCACAACGTCTCAAGCTTCACTACGTAGACTGGGGAAACGCGGACAAACCCTTGGTCGCCCTGGTGCATGGAGGACGCGACCATGCACGTAACTGGGATTGGGTTGCACAAGCATTGCGCGAAGATTACCACATTGTTGTTCCCGACTTGCGCGGTCATGGCGACTCAGAATGGGCGCGAGGCAGCGAATACGCCATGGTTGAGTACGTCGTCGATCTCTCCCAACTCTTGTCCCAGTTGAATTCTTTTCCCGTTATTCTGATCGGCCATTCTCTCGGAGGCGGCATTGTTCTCCAATACACAGGAGTCTACCCAGATAAAGTCAGCAAGGTCGTTTCCATCGAAGGACTCGGGCCCCCGCCAGATATGATTCAACAACAACCGAAACATGCACACGAACGCATGGAGTTATGGATTTCACAGATGCGTGACCTTGCCGGACGTCTGCCCCGCCGCTACAAAACACTCGGTGAAGCCGTGAAGCGCATGCAAGAAACCAATGCTCGCCTCTCAGCGGAACAGGCGTACCATTTAACCGTACACGGTACGAATCGGAACGAAGACGGCTCCTATACCTGGAAGTTTGATAACTACGTGCGCGCGCAGTCACCGTATCGTTTCAACGTTGATGACGCGTGGGAAATCTGGGGGCGCATTACCTGTCCAACCCTACTCTTTCGCGGCGCGGAGTCATGGGCGACGGACCCACTTAAAGATGGACGAGCAAAAGCTTTCAAAAACGTCAAGGTCGTGACAATTCCCAACGCCGGACACTGGGTCCATCACGACCAACTCGATCTTTTTTTAAAGGAAGTGGACGAGTTTCTGGGAGCATAAAAAAGGGGCAGCAAGCTTATAGACTGGAGGTTGCAGGCTGTAGGCTTAAGGCTCCAGCCTGAAATCTTTTCGTTCTGTTACGACGCAAGAACAATCGGAGAGAGTATTTTCTCTTCAAGCCAGGAGGAAAGATCTCCCAAGCTCCGCGCATTGAGCTCGTGTCCCATCTCATATTCGCGATACGTGACGGGAATGCGAAGGTCTCGTAAGGTCTCAACGGATTGTCGTGCACGACCAACATCGACCAATTCATCCTTGCTGCCATGTTGAATGAGCACGGGGAGTTGCTCAGTCGCGGGCACGTCAGGAAGAGCAGTCAACAAATCGCGAGGGAACCACGAACTCAGCGCTGCGAGGGCGGCAAATTTTT
The DNA here is from genome assembly GCA_050185455.1 of Binatia bacterium. Taxonomy (GTDB): domain Bacteria; phylum Desulfobacterota; class Binatia; order Bin18; family Bin18; genus SYOC01. The sequence continues at coordinate 5,148 of JBFWZL010000285.1, forward strand.
CAGGCATTCCTAGTCCTAGACTGTAGGCCATCACTCCACCTTGACTAAAACCGACGAGCGCCAGTTTTTTACTGTCAATCGGATACCGTTCCTCAGCCGCGCTCAAAAAGACTTGGAGTTCCTCGCGCGCCGTTAAAACAGCATCGAGATCGAATGTTCCCCCACCAACGAATGGATACCAACCGTATCCCACTCCTCCGCTTTCAAAAGCCAATTGCAGCGATCCCTGGGGACAGAGGACAAGGAATTTACCACCGCTCAGGTATGGCGCCAAACCAAGGAGGTCGAGAGCATTCGCCCCAAATCCGTGGAGCGTGAGCAATGTCGGATGTGGTCCGAGGCCTGGAGGTTCATACACCGTATGCACAAGATTCATGCGATCCTCCCATTAGTAGGGGTATTGGGACAGTGCTACAGGAAAAGTACGAAGAAAGCTATCAGCGGATTGTCCAGTCAAGCCTATGAGGCCGTCGCTACCCCTCTGACGTATGCAGTGGTACGGTTTCTCAAAGAGCGAGAGGGAGTGAGCGTGTATGACTACGAGACGCGATTCACTCCCGTGTCAGTGAGCGAGTAGTGTCTTGTGTCTCCAGTGCGGACTGATTGTGGAGGAGGTGTACCATGCAGGCAAAACCGAAAGCCGTGGTTTTACTGAGCGGTGGACTCGATTCCACCACGACCTTAGCGATTGCTAAACGGCAGGGATTTGAACCGTACGCCTTAACGTTCCGCTATGGTCAACGGCATGTGTTCGAAATCGAAGCCGCTCGTCATGTCGCGTCCACCTTTGGCGTTGCGCAGCATGTAATCGCAGACATTGATCTACGGCTTTTTGGCGGTTCTGCTCTCACCAGCGACATTGCTGTCCCCAAAGGACGCCCAATTGAAGAGATGACGCACGGCATCCCGGTCACCTATGTGCCGACGCGCAACACCATCTTTCTCTCGTTTGCGCTCGCATGGGCGGAGGTGCTGGGAGCCAACGACATCTTTATGGGAGTCAATGCGCTCGGTTACAGCGGCTACCCGGATTGCCGGCCTGAGTTCATTGAGGCGTACCAGCGTATGGCCAATCTCGCAACGAAAGCGGGGGTAGAGGGCCGCCAGCATCTCACGATCCACACTCCACTTATTCACCTCTCGAAAGCCCAAATCATTCAAAAAGGACTTAGACTGGGTGTCGATTACGCGCTCACCAGTTCCTGCTATGAACCTTCGCTCCAGGGAGAAGCGTGCGGGCAATGTGACTCGTGTCTACTCAGACGCAAGGGATTCACGGAAAATCGACTGACTGACCCGATTGCCTATCGCTCGGAGGCCAACGCTATAGCATGACTTATGCCGTCAAAGAAATCTTCTATACCCTGCAAGGCGAAGGGGCGAACACCGGACGTCCCGCCGTGTTTTGCCGTTTTGCCGGGTGTAATCTGTGGACAGGACGCGAAGAAGATCGGGCAACGGCAATCTGCCAGTTCTGCGACACCGACTTTGTCGGAACCAATGGTCCTGGCGGAGGAAAGTTTCTCTCTGCTGACTCTCTCGCTACTGTGGTGGCGGAGACGTGGCCTGCATCCCCGTCACGAACGGGTCGGCGATTGGTCGTGTGCACCGGCGGTGAACCATTACTCCAACTCGACGCTCCTCTGGTTGACGCCCTCCATGATCGAGGATTTGAGATTGCGATCGAAACCAACGGCACCCAATTGCCGCCCCGCGGCATCGATTGGATCTGCGTGAGTCCCAAAGCGGGAGCCGAACTACTCCTTAAAGCCGGGCATGAACTGAAACTCATCTTTCCGCAACCAGGAGCGAAACCGGAGCGCTTTACGCATCTCGACTTTCAGCACTTTTTCTTACAGCCGATGGATGGGCCGCAACGAGCTCTTAACACCGAGCTTGCCGTGCGCTACTGCCTGGAACACCCGCAATGGCGATTGAGTTTACAAACCCATAAGCTGTTAGGCATTCCGTAGGGATTGGCAGTCAACAAAAGTCGGAACCTCACATAGAAAGAATAAAAAGCGGACGGGAAAGACTGATCGCCGCCATCCTGGGGCTAAAACTATGAAACAAAAATGGTTATTAGCGCTTGGGTTTCTTCCGGGGAGCGCTTTGACGACCGCTCCCCTTACGTGTTTCCACCTTGCGGCTCTGGGCCTGCGGCGTTCGCACCCGTAACGTACGGTGTTGCGCCGTTGTTCGTCGCAGGCGAGCGGCGAGCACGCGCATGACCTGCAAAGCGAAGTACGGCATCCGTTCTACGAGCAAAACAAACTGCTCCTCATTGATCGGGAGAAGTTGGCATTCTGTCTTGGCGACTACCGAGGCGCTGCGCTCCCTGGCATCTATAAGCGCCACCTCTCCCACGACACCTCCAGGTCCAACCGTATCAAGGACACGTTTCCCGTCCCGCACTTCTACTGTCCCTTCCTTCACAATATACATCACATCGCCGGGTTCCCCCTTCTTGATAATGACAGAGCCGGCGGGAAATGATTGGTATCCGTGCGTCTCATCAATGTGATTGAGAACAGTCATCCTACGCTCCTTCTCCACAGTCTCCTCACGACTTTGTCGAAACCGCCAGAGGCGCGATCATGCCTGTCGCGCCAAGTCGCACAATCTTCCCTGTGTTGTCTCTCACTGTCAACCGATGGGGGTGAAACATGATGCCTAAATCGATAGACATTACAGGGAAACGGCTATTCACTTGGCCTCGAAGATCAGATTAAAGGGTGTTTCCGCCGCAAGACGAAAATGCGCAAAGCCTCCGGCCGTTACCACCTCGCGCAACCGCTTCTCACCGGCCTGTGCGCCGAGCGCTACTCCTACTTCTTGCGAGAGGGAGGCAGGCGTACAAATCATCGTCGAAGCTGAATAATAGAGACGCCCCACTGGCGTTAGGTTTTCTTCTAACCGATTCCCGGCATAGGGTTCAACAATCATCCAGGTTCCATCCTTATGAAGGGTGTCTCGTACATGAGCCGCCGCGCCTATCGGGTCGCCCATGTCATGTAAACAATCAAAAAAGGTTACTAAGTCGTACTCTTTCCCAGGATAGTTCTTGGCTGCGGCGACTTCGAAGGTGACTCGATCAGTGACTCCCGCTTGGCGGGCCGCCTCTCTGGCTCGTTCAATCGAAGGGAGATGGAAGTCAAACCCTACAAAGCTAGAGTCGGGATACGCCTGCGCCATGAGCACGGTTGTCGAGCCATGTCCACAACCGACATCCGCCACTTTGGCTCCACGCCGTAATTTCTCCTCCACTCCGGCAAGCGCAGGAATCCACGAGGACACCAGATTCGCGGCGTAACCTGGACGGAAAAACCGTTCGACGCCGTGGAACATCATAGGATGATGCTCTGGCCAACCGACCCCCGCACCTGTGCGAAAAGCCTCGGTTATTTTCTCTTCGATATGGTGGACTGATGAG
>JBFWZL010000286.1:0-8565 GCA_050185455.1 Binatia bacterium
CAAAAGACAGTAGGAAAACAAAAAAGGTCATCGCTCCCAGCTGATATGGTTCTAATGCTCCCAAACGCGGTTCATTATGCTGCCTATTGCCGACTGCTTATTGCCTTCTTTTTCGATTGAAGACGATGAAAATTCTTCTCGTTATTTTAGACGGTCTCGCCGATCGCCCGCAAAAGGTGCTGGGGGGAAAAACGCCCCTTGAAGCGGCGCATATTCCCCAGCTCGATCGACTGGCGGAGTTGGGTATAAATGGGCTGCTGGTTCCCGGTGCTCCCGGCGTGCCTCTGGAAAGCGAATTCTCTCATTTTCTGCTCTTTGGTTACCCGGCGGATAAATTCCCTGGTCGCGCCGCCTTTGAAACGATTGGGCGCGGTTTCGAGATCGCCCCACACTCGGTGGTGCTCCTTGCGAGCTTCGCTTCGACAACAGTCATCGATGGTAAAGTCCGACGAGATTCCATCGTGTGGGAAGAGCGGCGACCTCAAGATGAGGACGATTGCCGGGAACTCTGCACCGAGCTTACGGACTATGAATCCTGCGGCATTCGCTTTTTTTTGCAGTCATGCAGCCGCTGCGAGGCCATTCTGACTCTCTTTGGCGGCCCGAGCCGATACGTCTCTGATGTCGATCCTTTCTACAATGGTGCATTTGTAGCTCGCGCTTTGCCGCTAGTGGAAGATCCAGATCAAGGGAATGCCGAGCGCACCGCTGCTGCTCTCAACGACTATTTGAGCTGGGCGCATCGGCGTCTTACGAGTCATCCGCTCAATCGGAAACGACAAGGACGAGGGCTACCGCCGCTTAACTTCTTACTGACTAAGTGGGCGGCGGCGCCACCTGACGTTCCATCCTTCCAGGAGCAAAATGGTTTGCACGCTGCAAGTGTGGAAAATTATCCACTTTATATCGGCATCGCGCGCATCTGTGGCATGACGCCGGTGGCCGTGCCTCAACACAATAGTGTAGCCGAAGACTTTCGTGAGAAACTGCGTACGGCGGAGGACTTGTTTCGCCAGGGGTACGAATTTGTCCATCTGCATTCTAAGGGACCTGATGTCGCGGCTCATCGGAAAGATCCATTGGGCAAGAAATCCGCGATCGAAGCAATCGACAGCGTCCTTGGTCCATTAGTTAAACAGATTGAACACCATGAGGACATCCTTGTTGTTGTGACAGGTGATCACGCCACGCCTAGTAGTGGTCCACTCATTCATTCCGGTGAAGCCGTACCGTTAATAATCACTGGCGGACCGAACGTGCTGGTGGATGAGGTAAAGAATTTCCATGAACGAGCGGCAATTGCCGGAGGACTCGGTCGAATTCACAGTGCAGACCTGATGCCAGTATTGTTAAACCTGACCGATCGTGTCCGCTTGCATGGCGTGCGGCATCAGCGCCAACCGCGGCCGTACTGGCTGTGGCAGGTGGAACCCTTTGTCGTGAGTCCTTTGAAGAAGATATAAGGAACTGCCTACTCGGCAGTTCGGATACAGGACTACATAAGCAAAAGAAGAATCTTTTCCTTTGTCGCGCTCAATCCGTCAGTCGACAGCAACGGCGGCTTCTTGCGCTAAGACCGCAACATTATCCCCTGTAAAACTTTGGAGGAGCGCAAGTAACGCTCGCTTCTCTTCCGGTTTCAGGCGTAGCGGTGCAATGCGTGGATCCTGTCCTTCCACACCGGTCCCGCCGCGATCGTAGTAGTCGATTACTTCTTCGAGCGTGAGCAAAACGCCATTGTGCATATACGGAGCAGTCAGGGCGACGTTTCTGAGCGAGGGGGTTTTGTAGCGCCAGAGGTCGGTGGGATCATGAGTGATCTCGTAACGACCCAAGTCTTTACTCGGCGGCAGAAGGATTTCATCAATTTGGGCGCGCGGCATTTGTACGATGAGCCCGCCGCCGAGATCCACCTCGATCTTCTTCTCGGGAATGAGCTTGAGTTGGGCCACTCCAGTGTTGTGAAACCCTTGCCCGGTGAACAGCGTACCTTCCTTGCCTACGGAATGGCAGGTGGAACATTGCCCTCTGCCCATAAAAATTTTGAAACCGGATTTGACTTCGTCTGAGACAGCTGTCTTATCTCCACCGAAGTACCACCTATCAAAAGGCGAGTTGCCTGAAATTAACGTTCGCTCGTAGGCGGCGATCGCCTTTCCAAGTGTGGCCACACTGACATCTTCGCCGAAGACCTGTTGAAATTGTTCTCGATAGCCAGGTAAACGGCGCACTTTATCAACTACGTAACCCATTGACGGGTTGCCCATTTCCACGGGGTTTGTCATGGGGGAGATCACTTGGTCTTCAAGCGTAAATTCGCGTCCATCATGGAAGAGTCGTCGTTGATAGGCGACGTTGTACAATGTTGGTGGATTCCGTTTCGTCGTTTGCCCGTTGATGCCGACTGCCAGCCGTGTTTCGTTCACCGTAAAGCCTTGCGTTGGCAGGTGGCACAGGGCGCAAGACATAGTGTCATTGGGTGAAAGACGACGGTCGAAAAATAAACGGCGACCAAGGGCAATCTTTTCTGGCGCTACTGGATTATCGGTGGGAACAGGTAGGGGAGCCGGAAGACCAAGGGGCAAGGCAGTAGGCAGCTGGCAGGCGGCGGTGGGCAGTGGGACGAAAAACCAAAAGGCAGAAGAAATCGCACAAAAAAGAAGGCAACGCGTATGAACATTCATGGCCGGTTGTCTGTGACCGTACGATCTTGGATTTCAAGGAAAAGCGTTTCAATGTCATTCATGACGAGTTGAGCGCTGAACAATCCCGTGCTGTAAATGTTGCGCACTTGATGCTTGGAGTCGAGCAAGTAGACTTTCAATACATGCCGGAAAAGACCACTCCAACTGCCGTCTTCATGCCAGAGTTTAGTGACGGATTGGTTAAAGTCTTCGAGCATTGTATCCAGACTGCGTTGATTTTCGCAGGTGAGAAAATGCCAAGTGGTGTAAGGCGCAAGCCCTGTTCGAATCTCCGCCAAGCGTGATGGGGTGTCTCGTTCAAGATCAAAACTTACGGAAAGAAGCGTTACTCGTTTCGCCAATTCTGGACGTTTGGCAAGAAGCTGATCCAGTTGTTGAAGGACAGCGGCAGCCAGTGGACATCCGCCCACATCATGACAAGAGGTATACATGAAAGAGATGACAGTAATTTTTCCTGCGGTCAGCGCAAACAGATCAACCGGCTTTCCTGTTGAGGCAAGTAACCGATGGTCCGTAATTGTATCGATGGGCGGCAATGAATAAGTCCCGGGCGAAGGCGGAGTAAACTGTGGATTGAGCGCGCTTTGCGCCGCGGCTGCGACGGCGGCGTCATGTGGTGAGGGTTGCGCCAGAGAGAGAGCTGGAAATGAGAAGATAAGAAGGGAGACGAAGAAAAAGGTGGCCAAGCTCCGTTTCATGCTTACTCGCCCACGGCTGGCGTCAGGACGTTCCGTTGTTCACCCTGACGCCAGGGAGAGAATGTCTCTGCTACGCGCTTAGCGAACATTCGCGACAACCGTGGCTTTGTTCGCACGCTCCTCTGTATAGATTTGATTTTTATAAAACTGCTCCTGCCCGAAGCGCATGATATGCGCACGTCCCAAACCTTCTTTGGTGAAATCAATGGAAAACAGCGGAGCAAGCTTCTTTCCATCCCAACTGTACGCTTTCAAGAATTGCTCGTTTTGGTCCCCCTTCTTGTCCCAATTTGCGAGCAGGGAAGAGGTGAAGTATACGCGTTTGCCATCCCAACTTTGCGAGACCATGTTGACTTGCGCACCGATCTTTTCTTCGTGGATCTGCTTTGGTTTCATGGGATCGCTCACGTTAAAGATACGCACCATGCCGTCCATGAAGGTGTTGACAAACAGGGTCTGGTCATCGGCTGATAAGCTAATATCCACTGGCAGCGGCACTTTCGACGGATCTCCGATATCAGCAACGGCTTTCGCGGCAAAAGTTCCATCGTCTTTTTGGTTGACCACCCACAGTTTTGCGGTCAATGCAGTGGCAGTGAAAGCATAATAGTGGCGAGGTTGTAATGCCCAACGGATTTCGAGCGGCGCGCCTGGAACTTCAAAAGTTTGGATTGGTTTGCGGGCGTGGAAATCCCACAGCACCATTGTCTGGCCGAACCGCTTCATTGCTTCCTGGTCGGCAAGCATTTGACCAAAATCCATCATGTAATTGTTCCAACCCGTAAACGAGGAAGTCAGCATACGATTCAGATGCGGTTGCACGCGCACATCATACCCATACTCTGCTTTCTCTGGCATCCATATCGTCCGGATATATTTCCCTTCATTGCTGTACTCGACCATGCCGGTTTTGCCACCATGATCTTTGTCGTTGGAGAGGCCGGTAATGAGTATACGCCCTGGTAACGCGTAGAAGGTATGCGGGCCAACCACGCCGCCAGAATCCTTCACAAACGTGTCGATGGTTTTGGCGAGTGTAGGTTTGGCCGGATTGGCGGCGATGTCGAAGAGAAAAATCTTACTATCATCTAGTCCGCCTACCCACAGATAGCGCCGGTCATCGGAGAATCCGCCATGATGGGCTTCGTGGCGACCGCCGACTGATACGCTTGAGAGCACTTTGCCGTATTGATCTTTCTGTTGGGGATTGACACCAATAGTGACAAGCTTATCCGAACCATCTCCTACGCCTTCCGCGCCGAGCGTCCAGACATAAACATAGTCTTCTTGCCCGGTGATTTTCGGCAGATACGGAGACTGACAGGTTTCGTCCGCGCGCGTTTGCGAGACGCCGAAAAGCGCCATAAGCGTCACGAGCAGCGTCCCCACGCATGCTCGCCTCCATGAATCCCGATGCTTCATCTTGGCCTCCTTGTCTTCTTTCATATTTGCGTCTAGGCGAGAGAGCTACCAGATCAAGTCTGGCAGCGCAACTATGCATCAGTGAAAAAAATGGAGGGATAACAGATGACAAAGAAAGAATTCTACAAGGACGCAAACCATGATTCGTGCGGTCCATTGGAAGGCCTTATTGTGCTTGAGGCGTGTACAACATACGCCGGACCTGTCGCCGCGGCGGAGTTAGCCGACCTAGGCGCTCAGGTCATTAAATGTGAATTGCCCGGCGCCGGCGATGTCTGTCGCTTGTTTGGACCACGGGCGCCGAACGCGCCGCAGCAGGATTGCGGCGCGCCGTTCTTGAGCATCAACCGCAATAAGAAGGCGATCACGCTGAACTTCCACTTGCCGCACGGACAAGAAATCTTTCGCCAACTCGCTCGACGCGCGGATGTCATTGTGCAAAATTTTCGACCTGGAGCGTTGGATAAATGGTGTATCGGCTACGAAGACATCCGGGCGATCAAACCGGACATCGTCTATGTGTCGATTTCGTGTTTGGGGCAATGGGGACCGCTCTCTTATAAAGTTGGGTATGATACCGACGCACAGGCGATGGGAGGGATCATGTCGATCACTGGGCAGGCCGACGGTCCTCCGACGAAAACCGGTCATGCCAGCATCGACTACCTGACCGGGGTAAAAGCCGCGCAGGCCGCGTTGGCGGCGCTCGTGCGACGCTTGCGGACTGGAGAAGGGCAACATGTCGACGTGGCGATGGTGGACTGTGCGCTTGCGGTAACGGAAGGCGGTATAATGCAGGCCGCCATGTGCGGAGAGGTCTGGCAGCGTAAAGGGAATCGCCACCCCGCCTCCGCTCCGTGTAATAGTTTTCTCTGTCAAGATGGTTACGTCATGCTCGCTGTGGCGCATGACAAACAATGGGCGAGCCTGTGCCGAATCATTGGTCGGGAAGAACTGGCCCATGACCCGCGCACCGCGACCGTTGCCGCGCGCAAAGAGCACGAGGCGTTCGTCGAGCAAGTGATCGCTGACTGGACGAGTCAACGCATGAAACAAGAAGTTGTCTCGACACTCAATGCGGAAAGTATAGCGATCTCGCCAATCCTAGATTTTGGTGAGATCGTGCAAGAACCCCATTTCAGGGAAAGAGAGATTGTCTGTGAAGTAGAGCACTCCACGGCAGGGAAATTGACGCACTATGGCGTGGCGCCAAAATTTGCAAAAACCCCGGCGCGCGTGCGCTCGGCGGCTCCCACGCTCGGACAACATAATGCCGAAATCTATAGCGCCTGGCTTGGTTATGACGAAGCAACGCTGAAAAAATTACAGGAAGAAGGGGTGATTTAAGGTGAGACATGCCGTGCCGTGTCTTGACCTTTGTCTCTCACCATCGGAGGCTGGATATACCGGAAAGCCCCCTCCTCTTGACAACTTTAATTGAAAATGATTTTCAATTTCAATCATGAAAAACCTAATCCATACTCCCATGCCTGCTCCAGAGGGACAAGACTACCGTTGTTACTGTGGCAACCTGCTGGCGCGGATGCGAAGGGAAGGGGTGGAGCTGAAATGCCGTCGCTGTAAACGGATCGCGCTCATTCCGTGGGAAGCGGCGGCGACTGGAAGCGGTTTTTCGCTTCAATGGCAGGAAATTACTGGCGATGAACGCTGGAAAGGCGAAGAGGGTGGGAAGAATGCTGTCCGTTCCTGAACCTTGAAAGCGATAAACCACTGCAACTGCGATTATACGATTACGATAGAGGCCAGAGGTCATATACCCAGAGCCCATCAGAAATGTTCCTGATGGGCTTTTTATTTTTTGTAAGGGGGACTGTTGCTCATGGATCACCATTATTCCACCGTATTCTCGAATCAGCAGGGTATCGCCGCACGGGTCTGTCCCCGCGGCGCCATTGCGCTGTCGATAGGGCATACTGCCTTGACGTTACGGAGAGATGATTTTCTCAGGTTGGCTCAGGTCATCCGCGAGGCGGAAAACCGCGTAGACGGGAAACGAATCGTCCGTGCGGGAGAACAACAACACTGACGCATTTTTTGTGAAGCGAGAGATTGGCATTAATACACGAAGGGAGAAGAAGTCATGAGGCCAAGACTACTGCTAGGCGCGCTCGTCCTTGTTTTACTAGCGAGCGACGCCCACGCGCAAGCCACGCGCATGACGGCTGAGGAAAAAATCAAGGAGCTCCAACAGCAGATGCTCGACATGCAGAGCAAAATGCAAGAGCAAATGGCGACGATGCAGCGGGAAATGGAGGCGCTCAAAGCGCAACAGCAGCAAGAGCTTGCGGAGACGAAAAAACAGCAGGCCGAGGGTCTCCAGCAGGTGCAGACTGCGCAAGAAGAATTTCGCTCACAAACGCTCGGTCTTTTAGATCGCGTGAAGTTGGAGGGATATGGTTCATTTCGTTACGATAATAGCTCGCTCGACAATCTGCATAGCACGTTTACTTTCCGGCGCGTCGTGTTGACGACCGACGCCAAAATCGCCCCTCGGTTACGCTTTTACCTGGAAGTGGAGTATGAACGTTTTCGTAAGTTGGAACTGGAGCGAAGTGTAAAACCGGAAGATGAAGGTCTTGAGCTTGAACAAGCGATCGAAGGCACCGATGGATCGGAACTTGCGATCGAGCAGGCGTGGTTTCAGTATGATCTCACCGATTGGTTAAGTCTCCGGGGCGGCGCAGTCCTTGTCCCGGTAGGACGCTTTAACCTCCATCATGATGATAATCTATGGAATTTACCGAGACGTTCTTTAGTGGACCGAGGTGCTCCGGTCTTGCCGTCAACCTCAGCGTGGGACGAGCTCGGGGTCGGATTCATAGGTAAGACGCGGGTTGGAGAAAACAGCGAGCTTGATTATCAGCTCTACGTCCTCAACGGAGTGAGTCTGGATGCCGAGCTGGAAGATATTGTCCTCAGTCGTGAGGAAACCCGCGGCAAGCTGAAAGCAGAAGTGAAGCTGAGTCCTTCGACAGGGACATTCAATAACGATTCCAAAAGCGCCAAAAGCTTAGCGGGCCGTCTCAATTTCAGCCCTTTCCCAGGGCATGAGCTTGCGGGTTCGTTCTACTGGGGACGGTACACGCCGCAATTTCTTTCTGATGAACAAGTCTGGTCACTCGGCTTCGACGGTCTCACGCATGTCGGGCCTATCGACCTTGAATGGCAGTATGTTTTCACTCGGTTTGGCGGCATCAAAAACGTTGCGCGCAGCTTTGCGAAAGTGGTCAAAGACCACGAGGTTGCTGTAGAAGAGGACGTCAGCCCTACCTTAGAGACCGAGTTAGAGTTTGAACTGGCGAATCTGTCTCGCACGAAACATGGGTATTGGCTCGAAGCACGCTATCCGTTCTGGCTTGAAGGATTGAATGACACCTTTCTTGGACGCACCTTTACTAACCCTCAGTTCATTCCGGTCGTGCGCATGGAACAGGTCTGGTTCCCAAGCCTGTTGGAAGAGGCTGACTTTGAGGATGGGGTACTGACAGAGTTTAAGACTGCGAGTCGCTTTGTTCACCGTGTTACGGCTGGTTTTGCCTACGTGCCGACGCCGCTCGTGCGCTTTACGTTGGCGTACGAATATGCCTGGACGAATAACGGCAAGAGTCACGCCGGTGTCACCAATTACTTGCCGGCGAAAGACGGTGAGGATCACGCCGGCGCCTTCTTTGCCGGCATGTCAGTCGGATTTTGAAAAATGATCGTGACAATGGACGCCC
>JBFWZL010000287.1:0-8547 GCA_050185455.1 Binatia bacterium
CCCACCACGCCCGGACAACGCTCGACTTTTATTATCGACTAGCCGCTTATTCAATCCGCAAACACTTGAGCGGTTCAGCCTTAGCGCACAGACAAGGAGCGTATGCTCCTTGTCTCCCCATTACTTCTTCACCTCAATCTGCACTTTCTTACTCGCAAGTTGTTTTGGCGCAGGCATCGTAATCTCTAGAATGCCATCCTTGTAATTGGCTTTGATCTTCTCAGTATCGACACCCTCAGGTAACGGAATCGAGCGCACGAACTTCCCGTATGATACTTCCTGATACAGATAATCCTTTTCTTCCTTCTTCTCTTCCTGTTTGCGTTCTCCTTCAATGCGGAGTTGGTTTCCTGTGACTGAAATGGAAACCTCCTTGGGATCAATACCTGGCAGGTCCGCCTTGACAACAAGGTTGCCATTTGCAACATGGCTCTCAATCGCTGGAGCCCAATTTTCACCCCACACGGAACGCTCGCGTTCGCCGCCCCAAAAACGATCCTGAAAACGCTCGAACAGGTCGGACATCCGCCGTTCAATATTTTCGAGTTCTCGCATCGGTTGCCATGGTGTTAACGCCTTCATATTGTACCTCCTCTGTCGTCAATGGTTTTCTATTTCTTTCCAGAGCAAGCAGCCTGCCAACCACGAGTAGACAACAACTTCTTGAATTGTCTTCATTAAAGGCCTGTGTTCCTCCGATGTTCTCTTATTTTTGCGACGGAGAACTCCTCTTTGTTTTTCAGAAGTAGGAAACAAGAATGCATAAATGGCAGGACGAGAGGAAAGATTCGAGAAAGGCGTCTGTTCAATTTTATCCGCTCATCTCAGGCTCAAGGTTTCCCATAGATGCAAAACATGCGTAAGCATTTTCCTGAAAGTGAGAAGCTGCATGTTATCGGCGCGTACACCAGCCTCACAATTCCAAGAAAACTCGACAAACAGACAGCACTCGCCACGGAGAGTGAGGTCCTCTCCTTACGGCATTCGTTGTGCTAGCAGGGAAGTAGTAGGCTTTAAGGAGGTTTTTATGCTCGTGCGACATCGGATGACAGCCAATCCGGTCACAATCGACCCCAAGGACCGTCTCATCACCGCGAAAGAGAAAATGACGACGGGAAAGTTTCGCCGTCTGCCCGTCGTCCAAGACGGAACCCTGGTTGGCATACTCACTGATCGAGACATTCTACGTTTTGTCGGGTCCGAAGAGCGCACCAGGATAGACGGGGCGATGACCGAATCTCCCCTTTCCGTTTCTCCTACTACTCCCGTAGAAGAAGCCGTGCGCCTGATGCTCAAACACCAAATTAGCGGCTTACCAGTTGTTGAACAGGGAAAGATCGTCGGCATAGTTACAACGAGCGACATCATGCAAGCGTTCGTGGAAGTATCCGGGGCCTCAACCCAAGGCAGCATTCGCGTTGATCTGCTCCGCACGGGAAAAGAAGGGGATCTCACCGACGCCTCGGCAATTGTCGCTCAAGCAGGGGGGGAAGTGCTCAGCGTTGGTACGTATAAAGACCCCTGGAGTGAGCAACCGATCTTCTATCTGCGGTTACGAGGGCTCGACTTCGGCGCCGCTTCAAGCGCGCTAGAAAAGAAAGGCTATACCGTGCTGAGCGCTCAATAGATGATGAGCTTGCGCCACGTCCGAATCCGGCGGCGGCAAAGAAAAGAGGCATTATGAAACACACGGTCAATGTAGAGACAATCAAACCAATGCTGCAAACTCGTTTGTTAGGCAAGCACCTTCACTATTGGGCAGAGGTCGATTCCACGAACGCCGCGCTTGCCCGACTGACAAAGGAAGGCTGTGAAGAAGGCACGGTTGTCCTTGCCGACGCACAGAGCGCTGGCCGGGGGCGCATCGGCAAACCGTGGTTCTCCCCGCCGGGCGTCAATCTGCACCTTTCCGTCCTCCTCAACCCATCGATTAAAGTTACCGAGGCGCGCTTTCTTACTTTGATTGGTTCCTTAGCGATTGCTGATGTCCTTGCCTTATACAATGTGAAGGCGCAGGTGAAATGGCCCAACGATGTCCTTGTCAACGACAAGAAAATTGCCGGGATCTTGGCTGAAGTACAGCTTCGGGATGGGCAGATCAGGCACTTGATTCTCGGTATGGGCGTCAACCTCAACATTGATCGGCCCATGATGGACCGCTATTTTGGCGACGCGGCGACGGGAGCAACTTCCTTATATGAAGCGCTCGGAAAGGCGATTGACCGCAACGACTTCGCCGCACGGCTGCTGGAACGGTTGGAACATCACTATTTTGCTTTTCTCGAAAAGGGTAAAGCGCCCGTGCTCGCGCAGTGGCGCGCCCATTCTTTCCTCGGTCGTCGTGTCAGTGTGAAGGAAGAAGATATGCATGTCGAAGGCATCGCCCTGGAGCTTGATGAAGAAGGCTGCCTCATTGTCGCGCTGGACGACGGCTCATCCGTCCGGGTGCGGGAGGGCGAGGTTGTACCTTTGTAAAGCAATGACTCGATTGTTATGAAATTTGGCATTCCCACAGAAACAGGCCCAGGAAAAGGATTCTACGAACGCCGGGTGGCGCTCTCTCCGGCTGGCGTCCGGGAGTTGTGTTTGACTGGCGGAGAGGTTTTTGTCCAACAAGACGCTGGACGTGGCGCGGGGTTCACGGACGAAGACTACCGTCTCGCCGGCGCGCACACCGTTTATACCGCGGCTGAAGCTTATGGGTGTGTAGATGTCGTGTTGCGAGTGGAACGTCCACAATTGGAAGAGTGGGACTTGCTGCCAGACGGCGCGGCGCTCATTGCTTTTCTTCATTTGTATACTGCTCCGCCACAGTTGAAACGTACGCTGATGACTCGTCATCTTACTGCTCTCGGATTAGAGGCCATTCAGGAGCAGAACGGATCTTTTCCATTACAGAAAGTCGCCAGTCAGATTGCCGGTCGCATGGCGCCACAGATTGCGGGCCGTTTGCTCGAAGCAGCCCGCGGCGGTCTGGGCATCCTGCTCTCTGGTTTACCAGGCATTCCCCCTGCGGATGTGGTTATCCTTGGCGCTGGCGCGCTGGGAGCCGAAGCAACCCGGGCGTTCCTCGGTGCTGGCGCGAGTGTCTATGTTCTGGATACGAATCTACAAAAACTAGAAACACTCGATCAAATACATGGAGGTCAAATTGTCACGGCGCTCGCTACTCGTCATAACATCGAAAAATTTTCCTCCTTCGCGGAGGTGCTTATTGGGGCCGTACGGCAGCCCATGGGAGGAGCGCCACGACTGGTAACGCGCGACATCGTGCGAACGATGAAACATGGAGCAGTGATTCTTGATTTCGCCATCAACGAAGGAGGCTGCGTGGAAACTTCGCGCTTGACGCCAACGGAAGATGGTGTGTTCATCGAAGAGGGAATTGTCCATTACGCGCTGCCGAATGTTCCCTCGCTCGTGCCCCGCACGGCGACGTACGCGCACACCCAAGCTCTCTTACCGTATCTTCGGATCATCCAGAGAGAAGGGCTGACACATGCGCTGCAAAATCACGCAGCCCTGCGCCAAGGCGTGTGCGCCTTGGCTGGCCATCTCCCTCATGAGGACCAGCCCAAGCAATAATCCCTTTTCACTCAGCACCCAGAACTGGAAGTTATGCCTTGGATTGACGATTATCGCAACAAACGCCGAACCGCCGCCGAAGCCGTCCGTCTTATTCACAGTGGGAATCGGGTCTTCACCAGCGGCAACGCGGCAACCCCTCGCCCTCTTCTACGTGCGTTGATTGAACGAAAAGCGGAACTGCACGACGTGGAGTTGGTTCACCTCCTCCTCATGGGCAATGAATTCTCCGCCCCCGGGCTTGAAGGCCATTTCCGCCACAACGCACTCTTCGTTGGTCCGGGCGATCGTCACGCCGTCAACAGCGGGGCGGCGGATTATACGCCAATTTTTCTCTCGGAAATTCCGCTGCTGTTTTCTGCGGGAGTCCTGCCGCTCGATGTCGCCCTCTTGCAAGTTTCTCCGCCGGATGAGCATGGATTCGTGAGTTTTGGCACCGAAGTCCTTGCCTCCGCGGCGGCCGCAGCCGTCGCGCGCACCGTGATCGTGCAAGTCAACGAACAGATGCCTCGGGTGCTTGGAGATTCATTTCTCCACGTCTCCCGAGCACACGCCGTTGTCGAAACGGATGAGCCGTTACCAGAACTGGAAAAGAGCGGGTTTGGAGAAGTCGAGCAACGCATTGGACAAGTGATCTCGGAGTTGATCCCGGATGGCGCAACACTACAGTTGGGCATCGGCACGATTCCGGACGCCGTCCTCGCCAGTCTCACCAATAAACGTGACCTCGGCATTCATACAGAAATGATTTCCGATGGGGTCATGCAAGCGATGGAGGCCGGCATTTTTACCGGCGCGAAGAAAACGCTGCATCCTGGCAAAGCCATTGCCACGCTCATCCTTGGCTCTCGTGAATTATACCATTTCGTGGACAATAATCCCGCTTTTGACTTGCATCCCTCAAACTATACAAATGATCCCTTCATCATCGCCCAAAATGACAACTTAATCGCCGTCAACTCCGCGATCGAGGTAGACCTTACGGGTCAAGTATGCGCCGAGTCGATCGGCACAGCGATTTATTCCGGCTTTGGGGGACAGTTGGATTTCCTTCGCGGCACGGCGCGGGCGCGCGGGGGAAAACCGATCATTGCGCTTCCGGCAACCGCCCGTCACAACGAACTCTCGCGCATCGTTCCCCAGTTACAAGCCGGGGCGGGGGTCGTCACCACACGAGGCGACGTGCATTATGTCGTCACGGAATTCGGCGTCGCACATTTGTATGGAAAAACATTACGCCAACGGGCGCGAGCGTTGATTGACATCGCGCATCCACAGTTTCGCGATTCCTTGGAACAAGCGGCAAAAGAGCGAAAATTACTGTAACCAAGAGAGGGAGGAATACTTATGTTCATGACCGAAGTGCTGCGTCGTTGTAGCGAACTCGAACACCGCGTGTCCGATATTTATAACCAGTTCGCCGGTAGCCTCAATGACGACAAAGAATTAGAAAGTTTCTGGCTCGGCATGGCGGAAGAGGAAAAACATCACGAAAAGATCTTGGCGGCGGAGAAAGCCGCCTTGGAAGTTGACTCTGACACTGGGTATTTCATGCCCGAGTTCCCTGCAAAGTTGACTGAGATGGACGCTTTATTGAAACGCGCCGAGGAGAAAGCACGAATCGGGGTAACCAAAGACGAAGCATTCACCCTGGCAATGGAACTTGAGCAATCCGAGCTGAACACGATCTATCGCGACCTGGTGCTGATGGGACGAGCAGCGGTGAAGCTCATGGCGCGCCACATGGATCAATCGCTTTCGCTGCCGAAGCACCAGCAGGATTTGCTCGCCGGTATTAAACGATTCGCCCCAACAAACTCCGTACGTCAACAGGCTGAAACATGGGCAAAGCAAAATCGCATCGAGTGAGCGGCAAGAGGAAGGAAGCTGCGGTCGACGCTCCTCCTCACGCTCTCACTCACAAGCACGGTGGAACCGCGAAAGATGACGGCTCGAAAGGAATTCATATGGAACAGCACTCTGCTCTTGAGCGTGTCGATGTCGGCCGTATTTTATCCCAAGCCGAACAACTCCTGGCGAGCGGCGACGTGGGGAATTTTGAAAATCTCGTCCACGCCCTGGAATCTCACCGGCAGCAATACCTTGAAGTCGAACGCCAATCCACCACAATCGTTCGCCAGCTTGAACAAGAGTTCACCGCCCTGCGCGGCGAACTCGCCTACAATCCAGCGGCGATCGAACAGTACCGCGAGATGCAACTGACGCTTGATATTCACCTGTCGCGGTTACAAGCTGGGCGGAAAGAGGCTGAAGCCCTGACGGGAATTCTGGTCAAGCTGCGTCCGGAATTGGAGCGTTTTGTTGGGCGACGTAAAGCGATTGAACTGGCGGTGCGCGCGCAAGAACTGCGTAAAGAACTCCATCAGGTCAAAGAGGCGTTCCTACCAGCTTTTGAACAGGTGGTGGAAAAGATTTTCACCCTGAATCGCGACGCCGCCGCTTTCAACCGTACCGTTTCCGTGGCGCATCTCCCACAGACGCAATTTCTCCAATGCCGCGTTGACCTCACCCAGCTTCTTGCTGCGTTTGCTGATCTCGATATCGTTGTCACGCCAGAGATGGAGCAGCTTGCATCTGCCCTCCGCTCGCCATCATCAGAGGAAGAAGAACATAATGGAACACAACAGACTGGTCGATCAGAATTCATTTCCAGGCATGAGGGAAACAGGTAAGTCCCTAAGAAAAAGGAGATTTCTCCATGAACGCGCGTGATGTAATGAACAGACG
Source organism: Binatia bacterium (assembly GCA_050185455.1). Classification (GTDB taxonomy): domain Bacteria; phylum Desulfobacterota; class Binatia; order Bin18; family Bin18; genus SYOC01. The sequence goes on from JBFWZL010000287.1 coordinate 6,334, forward strand.
AGTGACGGCGGCGACGCCGCGAGCGATTGGCCGCGATCTCGCCTTACAACTGCTTTCTGGTATGTATAGCGGCTTGCCCGTCGTTGACGAAAGCAAAGAAGTGATAGGAGTCGTGACGGAGTTCGATCTTCTGAGAGCGGTTCAGGAAGGCAAAGACCTGCAGACCGTCAAAGCGGAAGAAATCATGGGCAAACCTCCTGTCTGTGTGGAGGAAGATGACTCGATCGAAGCAGTTATTACCAAGATGACCATGCATAACATCATTCGGGTCCCCGTCGTGCGAGATGGTAAATTGGTCGGCGTCATCGCACGAGCGGATATTCTCAGCCGCATGATTGAGCCGGAGTTCGTCTCGATCTTTGGAGCCGAGTGATCATTCCCCAACGGACTAGCTGCGGAGAAGAGGTTGACGTGTCTATCTCTTCTCTTCAGGAATCAGCCGTAAGGTCAAGGGGTGCGGAAAGAAACGGATGAACATATCGCTCCAGTATTTTTCCGCCATAGCCGCAGCGACAGCATCGGCCATTTCCGGCGCTTCCTCTCCTTTCACAGGATCAAATTGCTGGTCCGCGATCTTTACCGTTAGCTGCGGCGCCGTCTTATTCTTTTGTACTCGCTCGGCGGCGCGAGAGCCTAAGCGGACGTAGACCTGATCATCGATAACAACCAGCCAGACCGGGAACCAGTATTCTCCTTCCTCCGGTCCGATAGTGCGCATCGAGAGCGTTTCCTCTTGCGCAAAGGCTTGAGGATTCCATTCCGCCGCGTTTCCCAAGGCTTGACTGCTCAATAGTATCCCTGCACAGAAGGCGACGCCTACAAAAGCAAAACGAAGTTGCATAGTTTTTTTCTCCTCCTCGTCGTTGACAGAAGAGCAATTACACCTCTCCTCGCACCATGCGCTCAATCTCTTTGAGCTGGGGGGCCTCGGCTAAAGCGATAAGACGATCGCCAGGCTCAAGGCGATCTGCAGAGGAAGGATTAAACACCATCTTTCCGGAAATACGTCGGATCGCCACGATAATCATCCCGACCTGTTTGTACAGACCAGAATCCTGCAAAGATTTTCCCAAACAAGGAGACGAAGGGGGGATACTGACTTCTTCGAGTTGTAGCTCCAAACTTTGATGATGAGTCGCGAGATCAATGATATCCACCACCGCCGGGCGCAACGCCGCTTGCGCCATGCGATGCCCGCCCATCACATACGGCGAGATTACCTTATCGGCTCCGGAACGGAGCAATATGCGCTCACTCTGTTCATTCTCCGCTCGTGCGACCACGAACAACGCGGTATTCAGTTCTTTCGCGGTAAGCGTAACAAACACGTTCGCAGCATCACTAGCCAGCGACGCGAAGAGGCCGTAGGCGCGTTGCACCCCGGCCGTTAGCAGCATCTTCTCATCTGTCGCGTCTCCCTGAATCGCCAGGTAGCCATTGGCTTCCGCCTCACGCACCCGGCCCTCCAGTTGTTCAAGAATCACAAAAGGAACAGGTTTTGAAATGAGTTCTCGGCAGATTACTTCGCCGATGCGACCAAACCCGCAAACCAGATAGTGTCCATTCAACGCATCGATTTTCTTCTGCATGCGGCGTTTTCCAAAGAATTGTTGAAACTCTCCCTCTACCACCTTTTCCACTACGGCGACAGCGGTGTAGAAGAAGGCGCCAATCCCTCCCAGCAGCAGGAGCATGGTGAAGATCTGTCCCGTTGGGCTGAGCGGGCGGACTTCGTGATAGCCAACCGTGGAGAGCGTAATCGCCACCATGTAAAACGCTTCGAGCCATGAGTATCCCTCCAGCAGGCGATACCCCAGAACGCCAACCATCACAACGCCAAGGATGAAGAGGGCTGCGGTCCGCAGCCCAGCAAGAGCCGTCACGGCGTGTATCTATCATGGAGATCCCCGGCTAGACAAAACCCCTCTCTTTCCGATTGGAAGAAAGGAAAGAAGTTTCTCATCACCTTGGTATTTCCACCCGCACGTTTACAGCACATTCAAAGGCAATTTCAGGTAGGCGATACCGTTTCCTTCCGGTTCCGGCAGATGACCTGCACGAATGTTAACCTGTAAGGAAGGAAGAATCAGGGCGGGCATATCCAGCGTCCGGTCCCGAGCCTTACGGAACGCGACAAATTCCTCTTTTGTGGCGCCAGCCTTGATCTGCACATTCGTGGTCTTTTGTTCTCCCACCGTACTCTCGAAACGTAAG
>JBFWZL010000288.1:0-8505 GCA_050185455.1 Binatia bacterium
TGGGGTTGGCGATAGCCCGCCAGCAGGTTGAGTGTATGGGGGGACAGCTGGCTTGCCGGTCTGTATTAGGAAGCGGCTCGTGTTTTTTCTTTACCCTTTGGCTTCCATTCATTAAGGCCGAGACGGTTCATGCCGTTTATGGCGATCCGCAAGTGCTAGACGCAGCCGTCACTCAGACGCTTCCTTTTGACTTAACAACCATTACTCTACCGGGGGATCTCCATTCCCGACTACTCGCTGCTGCCGGGTTACATAACATTACAGTCTTAAAAAATTTACTGAAAGAAATGCGCGGGCTCAGTGCAGAGGGGCAACAGCTGGCGGAGCGTCTCCAAAGCCTACTAAGGCGTTACGATCTGGACGCTGTTGTGCATTTGCTCTCTTGCATTGGGGCTGACGGTGAACCGGCTAGGCGTTGGAGCTGCAACTCTTAATGGCGGAGAGAATCCTCATAGTAGACGATGCGCCCAGCAACCTGGACGTATTAAGCGCAATGTTGGAGCCGCGGGGCTACGAAATTCTCATTGCTGCCCATGGACAAGCGGCGCTTACTATCGCCACACGTGCGCGGCCTGATCTGATCTTGTTAGACATTATGATGCCGGAGGTTGACGGCTTTGCTATATGCCGGCGTCTGAAAGACGATGCAACGCTTCACGATATTCCGGTCATCTTCATTACGGCGCGGAGCGACATGGCTAGCCTCGTGGAAGGGTTTCGTGTAGGAGGATGCGATTATATTGTAAAACCGTTTCGTGAGGAAGAGGTCCTTATCCGCATTGAAAACCATCTCAAGATTCATCGCCTGACCAGGACGTTAATGCAGCAAAACTGTGAACTGGAGCGCAGCGCCGCTGAACTGCGGCGCGCCAATCAATATTTACGACGGGAAATCGCCAGGCGCGAGCAAGCTGAAGACGCTCTGCAAAAAGCGGACGCTCGGTTATCCATCATGTCCGACCGTGAAGCGACACGGTGGGGACTCGCCGCCTTGGTCGGCAAGAGCAAAACGATCGGAAAAATTGTGGAGGATATTTGTCTGCTCCATCAGTTTGTTGGGACGAGCGTACTGATTACTGGGGAAAGCGGCACGGGAAAAGAATTGATTGCACGGGCCATCCACTTCGGCAGCCCTCATGCGCAGGGACCGTTCATCCCTGTCAATTGTGTTGCTATCCCTGCTGAACTGATGGAATCCATGTTTTTCGGTCACATGCGTGGGTCTTTCACTGGAGCAACGACGGATCGTAAGGGTTATTTTGAACTGGCGCATGGCGGTTCCCTCTTCCTCGACGAGATTGGGGATATGCCATGGGCTTTGCAAGCCAAACTCCTCCGGGTTTTGGAAGATGGATGTATTACGCCAGTGGGCGCCAGCCAGGAAAAAAGGGTTGACGTCCGCATCTTGGCTGCAACCAATACCGATCTCCAAGCGAAGATTGCTGCGGGGACGTTTCGCCAAGACCTGTACTTTCGACTTGCGCGTTACCTTGTGGCTGCGCCGCCTTTGCGCGAACGGCGTGAAGATATTCCACTCTTGGTGACTCATTTCTGCAGCATGTTTGCGATGGAAATGGGTATCGACACCCCGTCGTTCAGTACGGAAGCGCTTGCCGCATTGAAAGCCTATGACTTTCCAGGGAACGTCCGAGAATTGAAAAACGTCATTGAGCGGGGTTTGATCAAAAGTGGCGGTGGTTTAGTGTACCCAGATCATTTGGGTTTACCTGTCGTCCCAGTGAATGCCGCGTCGGTCGTTGATTCGGCGGCGAAGACGACTTCCCCCGCCTCAGCGCTGCCTTTAAATCTTGACGCAGCGGAAAATTTACTTATCCAGCGCGCGCTCGCGCAAACCGGCGGTAATGTCACTGAGGCGGCCCGGCTACTCGGCATCCATCGTACTCGTATTTACCGCAAGCTGGTCCAAGATAAACAGGTCTGACTTCCTGAGTCGTATTGCCGGTGACTGCCCTTAATTTTTTGTAGGGGTAAACACTCGGCAGACGTCTATCTTAAGGGCTTTGCGTTTCCTTCTCTTAACTAAGGAAAAAGCCTGGGCGAGGGAATAGTCAGCGCAACGGCAAATCACTCTGTCGCGTTGCAAGTGTTCCCTCCGCGACAGTTGCAACAATTTCTCGCGCAGACATTCTCCGCGCTCTCAGACAAAAACTCTTCAACACTGCGCATATATCACTGATTGAGTGGCTTGGCATGCCTTTGGCTATTAACTCCATTAAGACCAACCAGTAGCAATAACCTCGACCTGCGCTGGATAGAATTTTTTCACTGGCGCGGTGGAAGCCGTCAGCAATACCGTAGCGGAGGAGTGTATGCCATGAGCAAAGTCACTATTGCCGCTCAACCTTACCCCTGGCCGTATAACGGAGATCTATGCTCTGAGAACACGGCCCTCTTGATCATCGATATGCAGACCGATTTCTGCGGGAAGGGAGGCTATGTAGATCTTATGGGTTACGATATCTCCCAGACCCGCACTTGTATTGAACCAATCCGTCGTGTGCTGACGACGCTGCGTAATAAGGGGTTTCACATCATCCACACTCGTGAGGGACACCGTCCGGACTTGTCAGACCTGCCGGCAAATAAGCGTTGGCGATCCAGGCAGATTGGAGCCGGCATCGGCGACCCTGGGCCATGTGGTCGCATCTTAGTACGCGGCGAACCGGGATGGGAAATCATTCCCGAGCTTGCGCCGCTACCCGGTGAGCCGGTCATCGACAAACCAGGAAAGGGATCATTCTACGCCACCGATCTCGAATTGATTCTACGGCGCCGCGGTGTGGAGAACTTAATCTTGACTGGCATTACCACGGATGTGTGTGTCCACACCACCATGCGCGACGCCAACGACCGTGGCTTCGAGTGCGTGCTTTTAGCAGACTGTTGCGCCGCTACTGATGCAGGGAATCATGCTGCGGCGTTGAAAATGATCACGATGCAATTCGGCGTGTTCGGCGCCGTTTCCTCTTCCGCGCAGATTTTGGAGGTCCTCTCGTGATGGACATGAACCAATCCGTAGTCGTTAAAGCTGAACCGTATTCGTTTAAATTTGTTCCGGCGCAGTGCGCATTGCTGATCATCGACATGCAACGTGACTTCCTGGAGCCTGGCGGGTTCGGGGAGATGCTCGGTAATGACGTTTCGCAACTGCGCCGCACGATCGAGCCGAACCGTAAGCTACTGGCGGCGTGTCGCGCCGCCAGATTGCAGGTCATACACACCCGTGAAGGCCATCGCCCTGACCTGACCGATCTGCCGGCAGCCAAGAAGGTCCGTGGCCGGAGCAAAATTTGTATCGGTGACGCTGGCCCGATGGGTCGTATTTTGGTTCGCGGCGAGCCCGGGCACGATATCATTCCGGAACTTTATCCCTTGCCGACCGAACCGGTCATCGACAAACCGGGCAAGGGCGCCTTCTTCGCCACCGATCTACACGCGATTCTCCAGAATCGCGGCGTACAGCAACTCCTGGTTACCGGGGTGACCACGGAGGTGTGCGTCAACACGACCGTCCGCGAAGCGAATGACCGGGGCTACGATTGCCTTGTTCTCGAAGATTGCGTGGGCTCCTATTTTCCCGAATTTCAGGAGATGGGCCTAAAAATGGTCAAGGCGCAGGGAGGTATTTTCGGCTGGGTGTCGGACTCAAGTAAAATCCTTGCTGCTCTTGGATAATGTTTCTGGCGACAGGTAACCCCTAACTGAAACACGAGGCGCACATGACAACCGTGACGACTGCAAAACCCCACTTGTGGACTCCCGGAGACTGGAATGCTTTTTTCGGCTTCGGGACGAACATCCTGGTCAACCTGTTGACATTGACCGCTCTGCTGCGTTTTGTGCTGAAGATGCCGGATGAAATTGTCTTCGGCCGCATTTTGCCGGCTACCGGCATGATGTTGTGCCTGAGTACGATGTACTATGCCTGGCTTGCCTATACTCTGGCGAAGAAAACCGGGCGCACCGACGTCTGCGCGCTGCCTTCCGGCACCAGCGTGCCGCACATGTTCGTCGTAACTTTTGTGATCATGTTGCCGATTGCCGTTAAGACTGGCGATCCGATCAGAGGTTGGGAAGCCGGTCTAACCTGGGTGTTCATTCAAAGTTTCGTGCTCATGCTGGGCGGCTTCATTGGGCCTCTCATTCGCAAGATTACGCCGCGTGCTGCCTTACTCGGCACGCTTGCCGGCGTGTCCATCTCTTTCATCTCCATGCGACCGGCCTTGGAAATGTTCATGACGCCGATGATCGGGATCGTTTGTTTTGCGATTATCCTCTTAAGCTGGTTCGGCGGCGTGCGCTACTTTCAAGGTATTCCGGCGGGCCTGGTCGCTCTCGCTCTTGGCAGCCTTATCGCGTGGGGATCGACTGCCGTTGGTCTTGATTACGGCGGGATGAGCCTGGAAAAGCTCACGCAATCAGTTTCGAATTTCGGTTTCTCGGTTCCACTTCCAGCCGTTGGGCACGTCTTCTCGGGCTTTGAATTTTTGGGCGTGATCCTGGTCACCGCGATTCCGTTCGGCATTTATGATTTGGTTGAAGCGTTAGACAACGTTGAGAGCGCCGCTGTTGCCGGCGACAGCTTTCCGACAACACGAGTCCTTACGGCGGATGGCGTGGTCAGCCTCATTGGTTGCCTGATGGGTAATCCCTTCATCAACGCCGTGTACATCGGTCACCCCGGTTGGAAAGCGATGGGCGGGCGAATCGGCTATTCCGCCATGACTGGCGTGATGGTGATTGTCTTAGCGTGGTTCGGTATTATCTCTCTCATGGTGGCGCTTATCCCGGTTGTCGCCATCTCTCCTATTCTGCTTTACATTGGCATGTTAATTGGCGCCCAGTCCTTCCAAGAGACTCCAAAGAGTCATGCTCCAGCGATCATTCTCTCGCTTACTCCGCATCTGGCCGCCTGGGGTAAGCTGCAAATCGATAACGCCCTGGCCGCCGCGGGTACGAATGCTGGAGCTGTCGGTTTCGATAAATTGAGCCAGAGCGGCGTACTGTATCATGGACTCGAGGTCATGGGCGGAGGCTCGATCCTCGGCGGTTTAGTGCTGGCGGCGATTGCTGCGTTCATTATTGACCGTGAGTTCCTCAAGGCGGCCGGCTTCGCATTGGCCGGGGCGATATTAACCTTCTTCGGTTTCATGCACGGCGAAAAAATTGGGTTTGGCCAGACGCCAATCGTCGCCATCAGTTACTTCGCTGTTGGCGTCATTCTCGTCAGCTGCGCTAAATTCGCCACCGTGACGGAGAAAGATGAAGAAATCACGGAGCATAGAGTGGTCGCCGACTTGCCTGAACCGGCGGCGTACCCATTGGTGACAAAGGGCTAATCTCTTTACCATGAGGCGACAGATTCTAAACCGTCAAGTATAAGCAATGCGCCTTAACAATCGTTATTGGTTGCCACAAACGGGGGGCCTTGATTTTACGACGCTGCAGTCGCTCTATCGAGAAGCGCGACTCACCCCGACCGAGGTGGTGCATGCCGTGTACGATCGCATTGCTGCGCGTGGTGAAGATCATGTGTGGATTCATTTGTGCACGCGTGAGCAGGCGTTGGCTCAAGCCCAACAGCTGGAACACCGTCAACGGCAATCTCTCCAGGCATGGACAGAAATGCCTCTGTATGGCCTTCCTTTTGCCGTTAAAGATAATATTGACGTCGCGGGTCTTCCCACTACGGCGGCATGTCCGCAATTCGCCTATACGCCGGAGACCTCAGCTCCGGTGGTTGAACGCCTTCTCTCCGCTGGCGGTATTCTCGTTGGCAAGAACAACTTAGATCAGTTCGCCACAGGACTCGCGGGCGTCCGTTCTCCTTTCGGGATTCCGAAAAACCCGTTTGACGAACATTATATCCCGGGTGGTTCCAGTTCTGGATCGGCTGTGGCGGTGGCCGCCGGTTTAGTGAGTTTCGCTTTAGGAACGGACACTGCTGGTTCCGGTCGCGTGCCGGCGGCTTTGAATAATCTGATCGGCTTAAAGCCGAGTCGGGGACTGCTCAGCACCAGAGGCGTCGTCCCCGCCTGCCGATCGTTGGATTGTGTCAGCGTACTGGCGCTGACCTGTGCGGATGCACGCCTTGTGTTGGAGACAGCCAAGGGCTTCGATTCGCTCTCCTTCTCTGCTCGACGTGAGGCCGACTCCCTTGAGCTGGAGTCGGCGATGCCTCCTCGTCTTCGGTATGGGGTGCCGGCGAAGAAAGACTTGTGCTTTTTTGAGGACGCCGAAGCTGAGCAATTATTTGACGCGGCAGTCCGACGTTTACGGCAGCTGGGCGATGTCATTGAGATCGATTTTGCGCCGTTTCGCGCTACCGCTAACCTCCTCTATAACGGTCCCTGGGTCGCCGAACGGCTCGCTGCTATCCAAAAATTCTATAGATGCAATCCAGAGGTTATCCATCCCATCGTCCGTGGGATTTTAGCCGAGGCGGATAGGTACTCGGCGCTAGACCTGTTTTGTGGATTGTACCAACTAGAAGCATACAAACGGCGAGCGGCAATTGAGTGGGCAAAAATGGACGTCTTGGTTGTTCCCACGGTGGGGGCTGCATACACCATAGCCAAGCTGATGGACAATCCTCTCACGCTCAACGCCAACCTGGGTTACTACACGAATTTCGTAAACCTACTTGATTGCTGCGCTCTTGCAGTTCCCAGCGGATTGTATGGCAATGGTCTTCCTTTTGGAATTTCCTTCATTGCTCCGGCCTTGCAAGACGGTCTGCTCTGCGCTCTCGGCGCGCAGTATCATCAGCTGGTCGGCGGCAAGTTGGGAGCGACCAGGAGCGATCTGCAACAGAGCCCTGATACGCAACCTGTGATCTCTCTGAGGAAAACCGAGGAGCCTGTCGTCCGCTTGGCTGTCGTTGGCGCTCATCTTTCCGGTCAACCCCTCAATTACCAACTATTGGAGCGTGGTGCGCGGTTGGTGCGTGCGTGTCGCACACACGCTTGCTACCGTTTGTATGCCTTAGCCAATACGACTCCCCTCAAGCCCGGCTTAGTTCGGAGCGAGGCCGTCGATGGTGTCGCGGTCACGGTCGAGGTGTGGGAAATGCCGGTGGAGGAGTTTGGCTCGTTCGTGGCTCAAGTCCCGGCGCCCCTGAGTATCGGTTCTCTTCTGCTAGAGGATGGTCAAGTTGTGAAGGGCTTTCTGTGCGAAGAATATGCGATTCATAACGCCCGCGATATTTCCAGCTTCGGCGGCTGGCGGGAATTCTTGCAGCACAGCGTCCCTGGATCAGAGAACGATTGCTGACGCAGACGAACGCTACGAACCAAAGGTGAGGTTCTCCAAGGTCGTGCGCCTGAGAGCCCCAAGCATTTCTTCTCCGCGGCTGGTTGTCGGGCGTGTGGCGGATTCCACCAGCGGCGGTGTGTCTCGTCCCGATCGTACCCTTCAGCCAAGAGGCGTCTCGTTCCCGTTCGGAAGGGTGTGGAATGGCTTCTTTTTTTCTTCTCTAGCAAGTGAAAATCTCCGTCACATGGAAGAGGAGCAGAGTCTGGCATGGACGCTCCGTTTTGCAAGCCGGTAAGGCGATTGGCAGCGAAATATCACCTGAAGTGAATTTTTCCGTTGGCTTCCGCGCCGCCATGGATTTTTTTTCCGTCCCGTTGCGGATGCGCCATTTGATAAGAGCGCCGCCGTTCACACCACCCCAACCCCTGGAGAATACGGAGGTAGATATGCGTAAGAGTTGAGCACAAATCACAACAAGGTGCCTTTTTTGTAGTCTCAGAAAAGGTTGCAGCCCATGTCCTAGAAACTCAACCCTGACAAGGGGTTGGGCGCGCGAGAACGCAATAGAGCAAGAAAATAAGAAAAAAGCGGAAGTGGAGGAAGACTGGTCTGGTTCTTGCTCGGTTCCGCCTGGGCCGTGGGGACGAAATTTGCAAGAGAGGAGAGGCAGACATGCGGAGACACTGGAGCAGCGTGCTAATGGCGGGAGTAATGTGGGCGAGCGGGGGCGGAGGAGCGGTCCTTGCGGGAGACGCGGAGATTGAGCAGTTGCGGCGGCAATTAGCCGAGCAGCGCCAAGTCATGGAGACGTTAGCGCAGCGGTTGGGAGAGTTAGAAGGAAAAGAGAAGGTGCGGACGACGACAGGGTTGGAGGCAGGATATCGGGAGCGTATGGGCGAGGGGATGGAGAAGCAAGATATTTATGACGGCGGTTTTTTTGTAAAGACCAAGGACGACAGTTTTTCGTTGAAAGTTAATGGATTCGGGCAGTTTCGCTACACGTTCATGTCCCCGGAGAAGGGCAAGGACAACAATAACTTCGATTTGGCGCTGGGTCGGTTGGCGTTTTCAGGCCACGTGTTTGACCCGAAATTCACGTATTTCCTACAATTCGAGGGCAGTACGTTCGGGAACAATAATAACGTGACGTTGTTGGATTGGTGGGGACGGTACACGCTCTCACCGGAGTTCTACGTGCAGACAGGGCGAGGGATTTTGTGGTACAGCCGA
>JBFWZL010000289.1:0-8492 GCA_050185455.1 Binatia bacterium
ATTCAAGTTGAGATCCTTGCGAGGCGCGCGCCGCATAACATGCATAGGGAGCAAGATTGAGCGGTGAAGGCGCATAATCCATCATGGAAGGCACACACAGGGATTGCAGCTGTAGCACGGTCAAGCGTTGATCTCCGCCAAACTGGTTGGCAATGCGGACTTGTTGCACTGCTCTCTGCTGTTGCGCTGACGCACTTTTGATTTGGTGGCAAGTAAGATGCCCCGTTGGCTCGAACAGACCTCCGTCATTTACTTTAACTGGAGTGCAAAGGTTGATTGGCTTGATGACCTTCAGGTCTGTCGTTGAGACGGAATCGGCCAGCGTCACGGTTCGGGGGGCAAACAGAGGCGCGCCTTTCGCTATTCGCGATTGGTAGCACTGAAAGTGATCCAACGTGAAGCCGCAGGTTGGGTCAAGCGTACACGTGGACGGAGCGCCCTCACAGCTAAAGCATGCTTCCACCTGACACGTATGATCACAGCCATCCCCACCGGCCCGGGCTCCATCGTCACACATCTCTCCGGGATCGAGCGTTCCGTTTCCGCAGGTCTCGACCTCCAGGACGGTCCACCCAATATCGGCCAGCAATGACGCCGTCATTTCGACATTATGATTAGGACCAGTGTAAAACGGCTCCATCAATTCGTTTGGCTCTACTTCCTCGCTGAAATGCGCCACCGAAGCGCCAAACTCCAGTTGTGGAGGCGCATAGAGTTCGACTTGTCCGGTCTGTTTATCTTTGCCATGCACCAGCCATTCTCCGTCGCTGGTCACACCGAGCCCAGCCCACTGTAGGTTTCCCGCCGTACTCGCCTTTGCTCGTTCGTAGTCCAGCATTTCAGGATAAAGCTTACCCATCTCAGGATTTTCGAGAAAGCGCATGAACGCATCATCAAAGCCCAAGAATTTCGCGCCAGTCTTGAGGTTCATCAGCTCAAGAAAGCCTAAGCCATGTCCCAGTTCATGGAGAACGATGGTAACGAAGTCAAGTTGCTCAGGAGGAGGGTTACCGTCGAGGCCCAAATACCAATCGCTTCCGGCAAGACAGCCAGAGGAACCGATTCGGCTGTTAAATTCCGCCCCGATGTCATCTTCGCCCGGATCGGCGTCCATTCCCAAGAGACTGTTTGCCAAGGCTTGGACAAACCAGGTATGCGCGGCTGGGGCGTTGATAAAATCTCGGATAACGGAATTCGGGCCGGCAGACCCGAGAATGGCGGACACCACATCGCAAGGGAGCGGATTAAATTCCGCCCCAACACGAATTTCTACCGAGCCGACAAGCCGGGAGCCCCAGATATCGGCGGCAAATTGAAAGGCTTTGAGACGCTGCGCTCCCAGGGTGGTTCCAGAATTGCCCCCCACGGGTGCAGCGGGTGTGGCGTCGTTGAACCCTTCGTTCGGTCCGTCCAGGTTGATTACTCGGATTGTCGCCGCTGATGTCGGCCACGCTCCACAAAGAAGCAACCAGCACCCAGTGGCTAACATTAAAACGGAAAGGCTGCGGGCTTGAGAGCGCATCATGTTTGCTTGGAATTCTTCTCTAGAAAAATCTCTACTCCCCATTGAGATCGGCTTCTTGGGGCATGTGCTGGATTTTTAAGTTGCCCTCGGCGTCCCGTGTCGCCACTAGCGGCCGGCGAAACCGCAGACGTACTTTCGTCACTACACCGCCGCCCAGCACTGGGCTCATGAACTCCCTCGGCTCCTGCATGTCAGGCGCGCGCGTCGTATCCTCATCAACAGTTGGTTCAGTCAGCAGCTCTTCGCCGGAAAAAGCGCCGGCTGGAGGGCGGCGAAATTGCCCCGTCTTTGGGTCTTTATACACTTGCCACACAGGAGCGGAGGGGAGCCCTTTATCTGGGTAAGTAGCTTCGCTCGTATTCATTGCCGTCGTTTGTGAAAATGGCGGCAGCAGTGGAGACTCCACCTTATCGGACGTTAAAAATTGCACGCCCACATAGCCGGCAACGCTTACGATCAGCACAGCAAGCAAAAACTGCCCCTTCACGGCTTTCAGGTGAATACGTCTCTTCATGTGGGCTCACTCCTATCGTTTTCCTCTTCCGCTCTTAGCATCATCCATCCACGCTGAATAGCTGCAATTTGAGCTCATCGCCGCTCGGCTTTCTCCGTGCGCTCTGGAGCAGCATCTTCCCACCACAAAAACCCGGGAGGGCGATCGGATACGGATCGTACTTCCAGCCATTGCCCTCGGACAACATTCACGATCCGCACCCGCATTCCTCCTCGTAATTGGGTAATAACCCGAGCCGAGGATTGGGGCGCGGAGCGCAGCGCGGTCGAATATAGGACCCGGTACCACCCTGTAATTTCACTCGGGATGGTAGCCTCTCTTTTCTTTGCTCGGGGATCCCCGGCGGTAGCAAGCCTCTTTTCAGCAACCGTGGACTTTGGCCGTATTGCTGACGGCGTTTTGCCTTGCTTCTCCTTTAAGGCTTCCTCTTCTAGCTCTTTATGCAGGGCAGTCGCGGCAACGACCGGAGTCGGCGATTCGCCAACTCTCTCAATCACTGGCCGACTACCCAGTCGTTTCTCCCACAGCATGATCGAGGCATCGTCCATTCCTGGAGGAACGAAGAGCAAAGTAAAGTGGAGCTGCACGGGAAAGTCCGTCGGGGGGAACATCCACGCACGCATCCGATCAAACACGGCGGAGGTCAGTCGATCATGCGAGACTCGCTTCACGGGAAAACGCAAGTCCGATACTCCGCCATTCGGCTCAATAACCATATTGATGTCTAAACTGCCCAGTAAGACAGGATCCTGGGCGCGCTCTTGTTCATAGACGGTTCGTAATTCAGGTAAAAAAGCCAGCACCTGTCGTTCGAGAATGTCTAACGAACGCTCTGGGCTCCCTGCCCCTTGTCCACTAACCGTCATCCCTAATTCTTTGTTTGCCAGCACCACGCCCTGTGCGGTCGGCGGAGTAGGTCTCCTTTCCTCTTCTGATAAAACCCCCGGGGGTGGTTGCTGCGACACCAGCTCTCCAGGAACTGTTCTGACTTCTTCGTGGGGTTCTGCCGTTGGGGACGGTTCTTTCTCACCGCCGCACCCACTGACAGCGAAAAGAATGGCCAACATTCCCCTCCACACGATCCTCTTGCTTCCAACGTAATTGCACACCGTACACCTCCCCCAAATAGGGCGACTCACAAACCACTCTCTAATCAGTAGTAAACGAGAAGAAATTTAGCGCAAGAGGAAAGAAGAGAAATCAAGAACTCAATACAGTCAGTGGGAAACGAGGAAGAGGGAATCATGTTGCACAGCACAACATGCTCCCCACGGTGGGATCAGCAGGAAACTCAGAAAGGGAAAAGGGCGGCTGAGTGGATACTGGGTCTATGCCCCAATTACGCAGCTGCCGCGCACTGTTCCTCTCGTTCGATTTCGTCAGGAAACACCGGCACGGAGAAGCCGGAGTCCCACTCCACCAGAATAAGCTGACGACCGAGGTTTTCAGTTTCATACACGATCGTGCCTTGGCTGCCGCGTCGCAGATCGCCTTTGACAGTACGAACAAATTGACGGGTATGACAACGAATACCAGTGTGAGACCGATCAATCATTTCTACTCCTCCACGAGATACTATCTACATAAATGCAGAAACCTTTCCCTGGTTTCTCTGGCGTCTTTCCACCCCTTCTTTTTTCAAATCACAATCGGCGCGCCATAATGTCCCTTTAAGCAAGATTCGTCTTTACAGTTCGACGCGAACACTTTATGTAGGGAAAACCTTTCCCCGTAATGAAAGCTGACTGAGAAAGGAACAGCGGCGTCCCCTTGAAATCCGACGTACAGGTTATCACTCCGCCACCGGGGTCTCTTTCGCTCCCCTCACTTCGCGCGGAGGTGTTACAAAAAGCTGCACCAGGCTCTTGTGTGGTGCTCAATCTCTCTCGCGTCTCAACGCTTACCAACCTGGAAGCAGCAACGCTGCTTGAACTGATCTTGGAAGGAAGAGCTTGTGATGTCGAGATTCGCGTCTCCGAGCTCTCTGACACTGCCCACCAGGCCTTTGTCGGACTTGAGGCTGACCTGCTCGACCCTACCGGCGGCTCCCCTCAGCAGTTGTCTCCAGTGGAATATGTCGGCGAAGGGACCCTGGAATTGGTAGACGCCGGACGGCGCCTCTTAGAAATGATCGGCGAGGTTGTTTATTGGCTTTTCGTAGCGCCCTGGCGGGGAAAAAACATTAAGTGGGATCGTACGAATGAGCAGATCCTCAAGATCGGGCTTGAGGGCGTACCTATCGTCACGTTTCTTTCGTTCTTAATCGGAGCCGTCTTAGCGCTTAACGCGGCGAGCCAACTCCGCCAATTTGGGGCTTCAATTTATATCGCTAACTTGGTCGGGGTTTCGGTTACCCGCGAGATGGGCCCGCTCATCACCGCTATCATCGTGGCCGGACGCAGCGGGGCGGCGATCACAGCCGAATTGGGAACCATGGTAGTTGCGGAAGAGATTGACGCCCTACGCACAATGGCTCTCAGCCCGGGGCGCTTCCTACTGCTTCCGCGCGTGCTTGCGCTGCTTTGCGCCGTCCCGTGTCTGACCGTGCTGTCTAATCTTGCCGGCATCTTCGGCGGGTATTGGGTGGGCGTGATCGTACTAGGCCTTGGTAGTCGCAACT
Source organism: Binatia bacterium (assembly GCA_050185455.1). Taxonomy (GTDB): domain Bacteria; phylum Desulfobacterota; class Binatia; order Bin18; family Bin18; genus SYOC01. The sequence continues at coordinate 4,660 of JBFWZL010000289.1, forward strand.
ACGTGCAGCAAACAGCGCAAGCCTTGCTCATCAGTGATATCGTCACTGGTATGGTGAAAAGCCTCGTCTTCGCTTTGCTGATCGGCCTGGTTTCTTGCTATCGTGGTTTCTATGTACGAGGCGGCGCTGAGGGCGTCGGCGCCAACACAACCGCCTCGGTCGTCACTTCGATTGTGCTCTGTATATTAGCAGACGCAATTTTCACAACGATCTTTTTCTATCTCGATTAGCCTCACTTACAATGCCCACTACTCCGTATGTACAAGTGGAATCCTTAGTCGCTCGCTACGGGAATCGCACTATTTTAGATGGGGTGACGTTCGACGCTCATCTTGGCGAGATCACCGTCATCCTCGGCGGCAGCGGCTGTGGCAAGACCACCGTGCTCCGTCATCTTGTCGGACTGCTGACTCCCAGTGAAGGACGTGTCTTGATTGATGGTCGCGATATCCATCAGGTCTCAGAGGACGAACAAGAAACGATGCTCCGGAATATCGGGATGTCTTTTCAAGCCGGAGCCTTGTTTAACTCCATGACTTTGGAAGACAATGTAGCGTTTCCAATTATCGAGCATCTTCATGCTGATCCCCCCATAGCCCGTATGCTTGCCCGTATGAAGCTAGCGCTGGTGGGGCTGGAACGCGCCGCGCATCTCTTGCCCTCCGAGATCAGCGGTGGAATGAAAAAACGCGCCGCGGTCGCGAGGGCGCTGGCGCTCAATCCGGCGCTCCTGTTATTTGACGAATTGTCAGCCGGTCTGGACCCGATCACGGCACGGGAGTTGGACGAGCTGGTTCTCCGGCTCAAAAAACAATTCAACATGGCGATCATCATTGTCACGCATGAGCTAGGCAGCATTCAGATGATCGCCGATCAAGCGGTTATGTTGCATCAGGGCAAAGTCCTCGCGGCCGGACCGCTGCAAGAAGTACAGGCGGCCGACCATCCTCAGATCCGCGCCTTCTTCGATCGCCGTCCGCGTTCAACGACCATTCAAAGCGGATTGCTAGACTCTATTCTGGTGAAAGGAGAACGGAATGGGAAAGACCCGGCTTAAAGTCGGTTTGTTCGTCACCGTCAGTTTTTTTATTCTGGCGGCGGCCATCCTGTGGCTTGCAGGCTCGCGCTTTCTCCAGCCGGTCGATAACTACCGCATAATTTTCTCAAAATCGGTCAGCGGCCTGCTCCCAGGCGCGGCGGTTGAATATCAGGGCGTCACCGTTGGTAAGGTGGAAAAGATCCGCTTGACACAAGAGACCCCACCACGCGTGGCCGTCACGGTCGCCCTTGAGCCCGGCACTCCCGTGCGTCAAGACACCACGGCGCTACTGATTGGCTCTCTCGTCACCGGCATCCGCATTATTGAGCTGGAAGGCGGGTCCGCGGACACTCCGCCCTTGGAGCCTGGAGGCGCCATCCCCGTGCAGGAAGGAGAACTGGAAGCTTTTCGGGATCGCGCCAGTCAGATCGCCGAGCGCCTTGGCAGTGTGCTCACCCGCATTGAAGAAGACTTGCTCAGTCCGCAAAATAGCGCCGCCATCGCGGACGTTCTACGCAACGTCGCTCATTTGAGTGAAAATCTACGCACGTCGCTCGAAGAGGTCTCTACTCCTGAATCCCGGGAGTCGCTCAAAAAAATGGTGGACAATATCGCGCAAGCCGCCGCTGGCATTAGAAACATGACCGATGCGATCAACGAAATCCGAGGAGATCTTTTTAACGATGGTAAAGCCATGATGGTCCAGATTCGTCAGACCGCGGCCGTCACCGCAAATCTCGCCAAGGAAGTGACGCAGCTGACTCGCCATCTTGAAGAACTCGTCGGAGAAAACCGCCAGGAACTGAGTCAAACACTCATCAATTTTGCCGAAACTTCTCGTCACTTGAAAGAAACCGCGGAGGCAGTACAACGCGATCCCTCAGAAATCATCTGGGGGAGGGCTCTCCCAGAAAAAGAAATTCCGGACAAATGAGGATTACCATGAGGTGGATACGAACCGTGGCGGTGGGGAGTATGCTCATTTGTGGCTGTAGTCTGACCAAGCCGCGGCCAGAAGTGCATCATTACATGCTCACATTAACAACAATCCCGGAAGCGGCGCCTCCAGCGATGAAATCGACACTTGTGGTGCGGCCCTTTTCCGCGAATAATCCCTATAATCAAGAACGTCTCGTGTATCGCACGTCTCCGTACCAGCTCGACTTTTATAATTATCACCGCTGGGCGGCGCCTCCAGCCGAACAAGTTGTGGACTGGACTCGACGTTATCTCCGCGGCGCCGCATTATTTGCGAGAGTCTATCCTATCGGGGAAGGAAGCGCGGATTTCGTGCTTGGCGGTAAGATTCGACAATTTGATGAGATAGATAATGAACAATCCTGGGACGCGACGCTCAGCATAGATTTCTGGCTAATGGGAGTGGATCCACGCAAACCGCTCTGGTCCCAATCGTACGTCGCCACTCAGCAGACGGCGAAGCGCAATCCCTCCGCCGTCGCGGAAGCGATGAGTCGTAACCTCGAAATTATTCTTGGGCGGCTCGTGGCGGACCTAGCGCCAGTAGTAGCTGCACCGCCAAAGCCATGATACACGGCTCTCAACTCTCGGCCAAAGAAGGCTCGATTCCTTGCCAGCTTGATTGCTAATGGCTGACTGCTGATTGCTTATAAACCAAGGAGGACTGTACATGACCGCAACTGAACGCATGCCCTTCTCTGGCGTCATCGACGCCGATGGTCATATTCTCGAACCGCCGGATCTCTGGGAACGTTACACGGAACCGCGGTATCGCGATCGAGCGATTCGCATCAAAGTCGATGAAAGTGGATTAGAATACCTTGAACTTGATGGCAAAAAATCCAAACTGAGCGCGCATGGCACCTTGGGCTTCTTGGGCGGCATGGGAAAAACCGCAAAAGAAACTATCCCTTCTCCGGAACGCACCTACGTGCGCGGCGCTCCGTTTGGCGCCATGGACGCGAAAGAACGTCTCCAACTCCTCGACCAAGAAGGAACAGAAAAAGCAATCCTCTACCCAACCTTGGGCATTCTGTGGGAAGCCGAAGTTGAAGATCCAGAAATCTCCGCCGCGTATTGTCGAGCATACAATCGTTGGATTCTTGAATTCTGCTCAGATACCGGAAGCCGTCTCTTGCCAATCGCGCATCTATCACTGGGTGATGTCGATGAAGCCGTACACGAACTTGAACGGACGGTAAAAGCAGGAGCGATCGGCGCCTTTGTCGCGCCGTTCACCATCACCAAGAAACCCCACGGCCATCCAGATCACGATCCGCTGTGGGCCAAAGCCCAAGAGCTGGATGTGCCCGTCGCTATTCACCCGACACTTGAGCCCGTCGCCACCAGCCCTCATTCACGGTTCACGGGGATGGGACATAAGACAGGGTGGTACTACAACGTCATGGCTGGCGTAGGCTCGCAAATGGCGTTCACCACATTTTTTCAATATGGGGTGTTCGATCGTTTTCCCAATTTCAAACTTGTTGTACTGGAAAGCGGCGCTGGTTGGGTTGGGTTCTGGATAGACCGCATGGACGCTTTTTACAAAGTCCCCGTGGGCGCCTCGTGTAAGCTCAAAGAGTTGCCAAGCACCTATCTGCGCAAACAATGCTGGATCTCCGCCGACCCAGACGAGCGCGCACTGACAAAACTGGTCGACTATATTGGCGCGGATCGACTCATGTGAGCCACGGACTTCCCACACCCCGATCACGGCGGTCACTATGTCAGTGAACTGAAAGAGATGCTGGAGCCTTTGCCGCTATCCGTGCAAAAGCAGATCGCTGGGGAGAATGTGAAGCAGTTGTACAAA
>JBFWZL010000290.1:0-8488 GCA_050185455.1 Binatia bacterium
CCACTAACTTGCGGCGCGTCGCTCCGCTCCGACTGGCCTTGGCCTCGACTCTCACGCTGTTCGCCATGCTTGGAGTGACTGCTCGCCTTCTCCTGGTCTGACTGCTCGACATCGCTGGAATACACACCCAAACCGAGGGAAGCTCGTTTATGGGAAAACCATTCTGTTCTCATCAAAAGATATAAAGACGCCGCGACGAGAGCAGTGTCCCAAAAGTCAAAGAGGAAAACGCGAGATAAGCCGAATACAGAAGGGTAAGTAGATACAAAAAAAGCAGCAAGAACACCAGCTGCGGGCGACACAAGACGATCCCCCAACCCGTACACAGCCAACAGCAACACAACAAACGCCGACACATGGACTGCCAAGGCGGCTTCGATTGATCTGCCAAATAAAAGATAACCCGGCACTGCCAATGCGGAAACAAAGGTGGGACGTTTGCGATCAACCCTGGTCAAAGCCCGGATAAAACTCCCTACTCCACCAGTAGTAAGCGCTTCGTGATACTTCAGACTGATGTTCAGGTAGCCCGCCTCATCCCAACGCGGTGGACGCGTATCAATCCACAGCCACACTGCAGTATTGATTATGCTGAAGGCGATAATCACCATTAACAGCACCGACCACCTACTTATCCCCCTGACGCCCCAACGGATGGGATTCTGCATCGAGATTTCCTCTCTTCACACCCCATATAGAACGAGACAAACGGGTTCCAGGTTGACTAAGATGTCACAGATGCGTTACCACCTCGGTACAAACGAGGTGGCTCACGTTTGGTCGAGAAAAAGGAAAGAGGAGGAAACAAGCGCTTTAGTCTCGTTGTCCGGCTTATGTAAGGTGATCCTGTTTACAGCCTCGCTCAGGCCTACCGCTCCAGGTAGCAGTGACATGCTGCTCTAGGCGCTAAGGGAGGAGGCTCTTGCAAAGCCTGGCGCCGCTGACGCCTTCGCTATTCTTCTCTGCGAACAATGGCATAGGCCTCGAGCCGAGAAAGACCCCATTCCCCCAAGCAGGAGGGAACATAAAGAACATCGTCGTATATGAGAGGCAGAATAAACCGCCGTCCCCACCCAGCCATAAGAGCGCGCTCAACGATAGCCCCGTCTCTGATTCTGACCCCAAGGATGGTGTATGCTTCGAACACCCATCCATACAGTTCCCCGTTCTTGCCAAAGGGAGCAAGGGCGACACGGCTAGAACGGCTGCGGAAACGTTGGACTGCCTCTTCTGTTGAAAAGTTCGGTGCTGTCCAGAAGCGTTCAAACCGGGGTTTCCCACCTTTCATAATAATTTTTAGCGCTACCAGACCCGCCGGGTGAGTTTTGTCAGGCAGGAATGTTGGCACGATGACTACGGGTGTTTCGTGAACAAACGTAAGAGCCGGCTGTGTCATTATCATCCCGGCCCAATCTTGGCGGCACTCATCCCCTGGAGCGCCGCAGGTCTCCACGAGCCGCTCGCGGTCATAGAGAATGCCCATATGATTGGCGTCAATAAGATAGACATGGCCATCCTTGCTTGGTTGAACGTAGAGAGCAGGACCGTCAGGCAACACCACTTTCACCGGTGAGCTAGAACCCAAATCATAATCCATCCATGCTACACATTCCCAGAAGGTTTTCCCTTCGCAAGCGCCAGAAGCAGGACGCAAAGGAGCATCACCTGACAACAAACGGGGAATGAAAAGATTCGTGCAAGACTCGACACAGGCCGTAGCAGGGGCAAGGGGATCGAAGTTCGCGCACAACTTCTCATCGCACCCGGGCTCGAAAGAAAGTCCAGGGCGCAGGCGCATCAACGTGTTTGCGTAGTCTTTGCGATTGATATTGAGCTGACCATTGCCGGTCGGCACAAGCAGTTCGAAGCTGTCTCCCACAGGATAAACCTGCGGTCCTGCATGACTCCACACACCACCACCGCAGAGCGAAGATCGCGAACCGGGCGCGTCTGCCTCGCCACAATCGGACTCAGGAGTAGTGAGCAACACCGCGGAAATCGCTCCCGCTGCCCCTTTGGCAGCCCATGCATCAAGGTTGATCTCGAAAACCCAACCGTGCCAGGGCTGCATATCCATGTAGTTGGCAAGAGAAACATAGACATAACCCATCTGAGCACCGGCGGTGCGACCATGCACCAGCGCCGCTCGGGACAGTGCGTATGGAGGATCGAATTTGACAACGCCTAGACCATCCCCCGTAGGTTTCTCCGCGGTTAGCTCGACTTCAGGATAAGCGTCATCGAAAGCCTGTTTGTCCAAATCTATCACGGCGACACGATGGCTTTGGCGCTCCTTCGTATCAAGCGTGTGAAGCTGATAGGCGATAACAAGCTTATTCTTCACTTGCACCGGCGTCGCTAACAACATCGGCTCCAACCCGTCAGGAACTGGCACGTGGAGAGCCCACGCTTGGATACCTGTCCTTGGTTCAAGAGCGGCGACGGTCCCGTCCGTTGTCGTCACCAAAATGAGAGGCTTCCCTTGCGAGGAGATAAGCATCGGGGAAGTAGCAATACATCCTTTGAACTCCTGAGCCGATTTTTCCTCCAACGGGAAAAGACGTACAAGCTTGGGAATTTTCTCTTCTGTAGAAGTACAAGAAGTAACGAGCACGAAATTGACCACACTAAAGAAAAGCCTAAATCCACAAGTAAGAAATGTATGACATCGATTTCGCGTAGGAGTCATCAGTTTTCCGGAGATTTTTACCAAGCGTGGTCCTCCACCCAATGGACGAATACGACGCCCCATAAGACAATCTGAGAAATTCACAAAGGAAAGGAGTACGCTTCCTCCGGAAATCACAGAGAAGCGGCGTATCTGTTCCTTTCAAAATGTTGGTCTGTTGGAACACAGAGCCTTCTTCTCGATGTCAATAAATGACACATGACGATACGCCGCTTACCTCATGGTTTTTAACGAACAAGTCGAATCTGGTTGTCGATTTTGGTTGTCAGAGTTTACTAAAGGGCTCTTACAGCACTCTCTTTTCTCCTACTCATCCATTCAATTCTTCTCGAACCGACAGGAGAAGGATATGAGCATTATCGTTCCAAAAAGGGGACCCATCCAGACAATGAAAGCCGACCGTTTCACACATTGCCTTCAGCGCTTCCACCGTTGGGAGCCACCACCAGGGAGAGAAATCGTCGAGTCGCCACGATACTGTTTCACTGGTCAGGCCGACAGCATTTATACCGACAAAACGCTCCCAGTACGCCTTGAGAATTGCACGCTCCCGTTCTTGCAGAGCTGGAATAAAGAGGACCGCAGCCCGGGGAATTTCAAGAACACCTTGAGCGCTTTCTATACGAGTCACAGTTACTGAGGAAGTGAGGATCAGATATTTACGCGTAATCCTACGGAGTGCGAGAAGTAACTGGAGGGGATTCGGAATATGATAGAGGACGCCGGAACAATGGACAACGTCGAACTGAGGACACGCCTCCGTGTTCACGAGGTGCATGATATCACCACTGACATAATGCACCTCGGGGAGTTGCAACTCCCGTCTACGTTCTTCAAATAGTCGCCATAGCTCATGTCCCTCAGGAGCAATATCAATCATGGCGAGGCTTTTCGCGCCAAAGCGGTGTGCGATCGAAACTTTCTCACTTACAGTCCCCCACAAACCACCAATATCGGCAAAAGATTGCCCATTTACTACTTTGCTGATGTATTCATCGCGTTGGTCATTCACAACCGACCTCCTCCCGAATAGCATATGCGACGCTTTCTGCCGGAGAGTAGAGAACTTTTTCATGTTTTTCTTGTTCCACAAGGGGAAAAAGTTCGCTCAAAATTGTAGCCTGGGCACAACGGGCAGCTTGTCCACCCGTGCAACCGTCCCACGGGACGCAGGCTGCTCGTGTCACTCCCTTCTCAAGGTTAACGTGTTTCCGACAAGCCTCAATAATGATGTGTCTTCCATATAGTTGCTGATGTTTGTTATGGATTGCACTCAGGTCACATCGACATCCCCCTGACTGTCAAAGGAGGCTCGCTCCAAATCTACCACTTAGAGATGCAGTAAGCAGCCTTTCTTAAGGTTTCCTCAGTAATGTCACGCAGTCGAGTCCCGGCGCCTCGCCTCAATCGATGATCTGAGACCGCACCACTTCAAGTCCTTCCTTGGCGCAATAATGAAGAAACAAGGGTTGCGACATGAAATTTCTCCAAGCGGGATTATCTCGAAAATTGACCCCAGGATTTTTATCATAGTTTGAGTGATGGCAAAAACCATGTCCTCCCAGCTTCAACCCCCTCCCGAACTCTCTCACATAGGAACGAATAATATCACTATCGAAATGCACCATCGCGTCAAAGCGATAGACCAGGGTCGCTTCGCCGTCGACAGTACCGCCCAGTTTTATCCCACCATTTTTGAGAAAAGTAATTCGAGTATCGCCAGCAAAACTGACTATTCTCTTCATTGATATCAACAACGTAGATCTTTTGGGCTATCTCTCTCAGTCTTTCCGTATTTCTCCCGTGTCCAGCGGCAAGATCGACAACACAGGGAAAATCACAGTCTTTGATAAACGACCAAATAATTCCCTCCCAGAGGTCTTTCATGTACCGCTCGGCTGAATCGTAATAGGGCGCATCTTTCCAATCATCACCAATCTCTCGCGCGACCCGGACGAGCGCTTTTTCATCCCCGAGAGGCATCCGCTTTGGTATTGTGGAATTTTGTCGCAAATAAGTGAATAAACGAAGAAGTTCACGACTCAGCGAAGCCCCCCTCATCGTTCTTCCTCTCTGATTACCCTGCGTCATGAGACAAAAAGTTGCTCACGACGGCATCATCCGCAGCAGTGTTCGCTTCAGACCGTTCTTAAAAGGCACCAGCCATCTGATATTCTTCTCTAATGCCGTCCGGTAATAGGGTAAAAAGAGACGGCGGATGGCGAAGTACGCCAGGGTGCCCCACGAGTCACTATGCGGATCAAGTAAGTGCGGCTGAAAACCAAGAGGTCCGTTCGCGGTCTGCCCGCGCTCTCGCCATAATCCATCCGTAACTTCCGCAAGGCGCATATACTCAATCCCTTGAGCAGCACACACTCGGCCAAGCCCCGGACTGGGAATCGGACGTGGACAGGTTTTGGATAACTGCATCGCTTCTTGCAAAAGGGCGATTATTCTCTCCCCCATTTGTTCAAGACGAAAATGCGTGCGAACTCGAATTCTGCCAGCCCGCCCCATTTCTTGACGGCGCTGAGGATTACACAGTAACTCGGCTAGTATTTCGGCATACTGTTTCGACTCGGTTGCTTCATCGCTACGCGCTAACAATATGCCACAATCTGCTGGAACAAGTTCACGTTGCCCACCAACGTCCGCTCCGACAATCGGCAACCCACAGGCCATCGCTTCGTAGATCGAAAGAGCAATTCCCTCCCAGCGTGACGGCAAAAAGAAAATATCAGAAGCCGCCATTAACTCGCGAACACGCTCGCTGGCGACGGAGCCAAGGAGACATATTTGGCTATCCAATTTGTGTCGTTTCACAAAAGAACGTAACCACTCCAATTCCGGTCCGTCTCCAGCAACAAGCGCCAAGAAGGAAGCCTTCTTCTGCGAAAGTTGCAACATGGTTTGGGCAAAGACACGAGGTTGCTTCTGGTCGCAAATACGACCAACATAGAGGATCATCGGCAATGCCTCATCCACACCTAACTCCTGGCGCACGACAATCCGCCGTTCAGGATCAGGACGCCATTTGTCAGGATCGACATTGATATAACACACAGGAATGCGCTGGGAGTCGCCACCCTGTCCGATCATCCACTCCTTGAGGTGTTCTGAGACCACAATATTGAGGTCAAGCAACTCTTGATAGTCGACCGCAAAGCGCGGATATCCGCCGCTCTTCCAGTACTCTTCTTCAATATGACAAAGATCGACAAAAGCGACTTCAGGACATCGAGAGCGTAAGTGTGGCAAAAGCAGGTAGCCTAACTCGCTATGGGAAATCAGCACAACATCTATTTGCCGAGAGTGGATCAGGTAGCGTAAGAAGCGTGGATAGTCCACCAAACGCAAGAAGTGATGCAAAATAAAAATATCTGGCGTGTGGCCGGCGAAATGAGGAAACCACAAGTGGTCGCCCTTTAGGGTGGTCGCCACAGTCACTTCCCACCCCCTCTGGCTCAACTGTTCTACGAAATCCAGGTTGAACTTGTCTGCCCCGCCAAAAGTTAACCAAGGCACAACCATGAGCAAGCGCGGCTTGTCTTTCCGGAGACTATTCCCGAGCGGTAAGGCATCAGGCATGGTGTCGTAAGGTAGGTGCCAGCGAGGTTGAATCTGCGGGAACTCCCCATTCCACAGAGAACCATACTGCTGACGCAATCGCGCATGGAAGGCGCGCTGACGTTCCGCATTATCCCAATTGGTCCAGCGCTCGCCATGAACCGGGCGACGCCGATACCAGTCGAGATACTCTGGGATAGTTCCTCCCCAATACCCATGACTGGCGCAGCGTAGCCAGAAGTCCCAGTCTTCGAGGCCAGCCCGGATAGTTTCATCATATCCCCCTACGGCTTCGTACACAGCTTTACGGATCATGCTGGTGGGAGCCACCAGGTTATCCTCCAGGAAGGCGCTGCCGTTGTGAAACCCTTTTTCCCACAGATACTCCTGCGCGCCAAACCCCACTGAATAACCTTTGACAAAGGAGAACTCTGGATACGATTCTAAAAACCAGAACCATTTCTCCACCGCCGTCGGTTCGAGTAAATCGTCGCTATCCAGTTGTACAACGTACCGTGTTCGAGCCGCTCGAAATCCCGTGTTCCGCGCCGCGCTCAGTCCTTTGTTCTCCTCATGATCAAGCACCCGGATGCGGGGATCTCCCTGCCGATAGGAGTAGAGGGTCGCCAACGCCTCGGGATCAGTCGACCCATCGTTCACAATCAGCCACTCCCATTGTTGTAAGGATTGCCGCAACACCGATTGAGCAGTTTCCTGAAAAATAGAACCTGTATTGTAAAAAGGTGTAACGATCGTTACTACAGGTGGGGCAAACGGATCTGTCGGCGCATACTCAAATCGTGGGCGCTGGGAAGAAATCGGCGTGTTCGTGTAATCAGGGCTCTGCGGGTCAATCATTAGTCTGTCTCTTGGCCATGTTTATTTTGAATCACGTGAGGACGTCTCAATACTCCCAAGCGCATGCTGACTCTCCCCCATAAATTTTGTTGCCATTCTTGGATAACTCGCTCACGCTCTTCGGCTAATTTTTTCCAGTTCGCCCAGTGCTCTTCCAACCAAGACTTTCCCTCCTCCAGCTCCTGAATCCACTTCCGCTGCTCCTGGATCATCAGTTCTCGTTCCTCCGCCAAACGTCGCCATGTTTCTCGTTCATTCTTTAACCAGGCGTTTTCGTGCGCCAATGACTCAATGCAGCGTTCCTGTTCTTGGAGAACCGCCGAGTGCAGAACTTGAAATCGTTCTTCCTTCAATTCGGGAATCACAGACAATCGGTTCTGCATCGCCTCCTGGAACAAGGTCAGTATTCGCTCAACCATTTGCTCAATGCGAAAATGGGACCTTATACGTTCTCTCCCTGCCCTCCCCATTCTCGCGCTCCGTGCAGGGTCACTTAAGAGTTGACTTAGCACAGCCGCATATTGGTTCGCTTCGGTCGCTTCATCGCTCCGAGCCAGCAAGACGCCACACTCCGGCGTCACCAGCTCTCGCTGTCCCCCAACATCAGCGCTAACAATAGGTAGACTGGACGCCATGGCTTCGTAAATCGTAAGCGCAATTCCCTCCCAAAGGGAAGGTAGAAAAAACACATCGGCGGACGCCATCAATTGTTGCATCCGCTGATTCGCCACCGCCCCGAGCAAGCGCACGTGACAATCAAGCCCTTCTCGCGCGAGAAAAGAGCGCAACCACTCCAGCTCCGGTCCATCTCCCACCACGAGCGCAACAAAAGCGCACGACATTCGCGCAAGCTGTTGGATGGTCCGGGCGAAAACGCGAGGCTGTTTTTGGAAACAAATACGGCCAGCATACAAAATAACCGGCACCTGCTCGTCGAGTCCAAGCTCTTGCCGAACCGAATGTCGACGTGCCGCATCAGGCCGCCACTTCTCCACGTCAACGTTAACGTGGCACGTGCGGATACGCTGAGGGTTGGCTCCTCTGCTCACCATCCATTCTTTTAGATGTTCGGAAACGACAAGCTGGAGATCAAGGAGTTCCTGATACTCTACCGACATGCGCGGGTATCCGCCATCTTTCCAGTACTCTTCTTCAATGTGACAAAGATCCACAAAGGGAACTTCCGGACATGACGCGCGCAGATAAGGCAGTAAGTGATAACCGAATTCGCTATGGGACAGCAGCACCATGTCAATTTGTCGGGATCGAATCAAATAGCGTAGAAAGCATGGATAGTCCGCAAGACGCAGAAAACGTTGCAAGAGGAAGATGTCTGGCGTATGGCGAGCAAAGAGAGGAAGCCAAGAATGCTCG
>JBFWZL010000291.1:0-8475 GCA_050185455.1 Binatia bacterium
TTGCTGAGCGATGGTAAATGAATATACCGTACCCTTGCCGGAAATCTTGACCCACTGCAGGTTAGAACCTAGACATTCAGGACAGACTTCTCGTGGGTAAAAGATGTGTGCGCCACAACCGCCACAGCGTTGAATCTGCAACTCATGACGTTTGGCAGCCTCCCAAAAAGGTAACGAAGCCGGCGTTGGGCGAGGCAACGGTTTTTTGTAGTCGGACATATGCGCGTTCCTTTCTTAGCGAGCAGGCGCTTATCTTGTCGATTGAGTCATCGGGCCATCGGGTCATTGATGAATTCAACATCCTGATCACTCAATCGCCCAATCCTTCACTCAATGACTAAATTCCTAGAATAAGGCTGCACTGTTCACTCATAATGCCGCCGTTTCCGTTGACATAGCCGATCGTGGCGTCTTTCACCTGTCGCCCTTCTCCACGGCCCATCAATTGGCGTACTCCTTCGATAACGTGACTCATGCCGCCGGCTAATCCGGGCTGACCGTATGACAGTTGCCCGCCATGCGTATTGCAAGGGAAATCGCCTTTATAGGAAAGATCATGTTCCTCCACGAACCTGCCACCTTCGCCCTTTTTACAGAAGCCGGCATCCTCCAACGTCACAAGCACTGTAATGGTGTAGCAGTCATAGGGTTGGACGAAATCCATATCTTGCGGTGACACACCAGCCATTTTGAACGCCGATTCGGCCGCAGGTTTTACCAAAGAAGTGGTAAGACTATGCGCGCGGGTGATGCCGCAATGACCACCGGCTTCGCCCGCGCCTAAGAGGTAGACTGGTCGATGTGGGCCTTGCTTAGCACGTTCCGCACTGGTGACAATGAACGCTCCACCACCAGAGCACGGGCTCACGATTTCTAACAGGTGTAATGGGTCAACGATCATGCGTGAATTCAGCACGTCGTCGATAGTGATTTCTTTATTGCCAAATATGGCAGCCGGATTCTTACAGGCGTTCTTGCGTTGATCGACGGCAACCTTGGCCATCTGCTGGGGCGTAGTGCCGAATTCGTGCATGTGCCGTCTCGCGATCAACGCATAGCCAGGATTCGCAGCAATCAATCCATAGGGCGCATCGAATTCGGCGTCCATGCGCGGAAACGGCGGTGGCTTCAGCGCCAGCGTGCGATTGCCCCAGGTGTCGCCGACGACACACAGAACGGTATTGCACATGCCAGCTTCAATCGCCGCCGCTGCGCGCCACACCATCCCTGCAGGAGAAGCGCCGCCCAGTTCAACTTGATTGAAATAACGTGGTTGCAGCTTCAAATATTCGGCGACCACCGACGGCCACAGCACGCTGTAATCGCCAAAGGCGATACCAGTAAGCAGGCCATCAATGTCTTTTTTCTCTAGCCCCGCGTCAGCGATAGCGTCTCGCGCAACTTCACCAATAATGCCCAGTGCGGTTTTGTCGCCGGAACTCTTTTGCGGTTTTGTCTCCGCAAACCCAATGACCGCAGCTTTTCCTTTGATGCTCATAATTCCCCCTCCTCAATATGTGCTCAGAGGCTGCGTCACTGTATCTTGGAAGAACCGTTACTGTCAAAGCATTAATCTTCCAGGTGGCATCGTTTGACACCTTCCCCCTCCTCCCTTATTACTTTTCACTATGCTTGCTGCACATCGATTACTTGAAGAGATTATCGCCTCCCTGCGCAACGTGATCGGCCCAGCGATTCCAGACCCGTATCCCAAAGCACAAGCGTTCATGGCGGCGGTTGTCCTGGAATTCATCTCTCGGCAAGTCGAAGAACGGCATGATATTGCCGCGGAGAAAGATAAGGTGCTAAGCGGCTTATTCAGCGACTTGTCTACTCTCTTCAGTGGAAAAGGGTTACCGGCTGCGAATGATCTTGACCAAGAAACGCGTCTCTGCCGCCTGATCGAATGGCTGTATGCCGAAAAGGACCGCCTGGGACCGGAAACGTTCAATACGGCTAATCAACACGTGAGAACGGCGTTACGAGAGTTACTAGATCAGGAATTAAAAATAGCGGGCGCGAAGGAGTGAGTAACGAGTGCCGGGTAAAAAGCTAAAAGTGCGCGAAACGCCCACCACAACGACTACCAACTAAAAACTACTAACTAAAAACTACCAACCATGAACACCTCCATCCAGGACAAAATTCTTGCCTATTTACAAACCAAACTCCCGCAAGCAAAAGACTTGTCGCTCACGCAGTTCATTCACAGTCCGGGCGGTTGGTCCCATGAGATCTATATTTTTTACGCCCACTGGAAAGAAAATGGTCAGCAAGTGATGCGTGGGTTGTGTTTGCGCAAAGACCCCGGCTCGGGTCTGCTCCGTAATCTCTCGGATCTCAAAGAACAGTACCGTGTCTTGCAAGCGTTGGAGCCCATGGCAACGCCCACACCGAAAGTGTACTGGTACGAAGAAGATCCCACCCTACTCGGCGGGCCTTTCTTCATCATGGAGAAAGTTGAAGGCGAGGTTCCGAATCCGTGGTCCAAGGTCGGCAAGCAGTATTACGCCGAGGCGGCTAAACGCGGCAAACTGCCGCGCAGTTTTGTTGAGGCGCTGGCGTCGCTGCATAATCTGGACTGGACAGCGGCTGGACTCGACTTTATCGGCGTGCCTGGACCGGGCAATGACTTTGCCCTCCGTGAAATCGCTAAATGGGAATCGTTGATTCAGCAATCCCTGCGCAAGCCGGAGCCCGTGCTCACGGAAGTGCTCATGTGGCTCAAGGCCAATGCGCCAAAAGCGCAGCGATTGGCCTTCGTGCATGGCGCCTACCGCACGGGAAACCTCATCGTGAAGGACGACGCCATCGCCGCCATCATTGATTGGGAACTCCAAGTGATCGGCGATCCCATGTACGACGTAACCTATGTGCTCTCAGATCTGAACCGAGAAGGTTCACCGCTCTTGTCCTGTGTGGTTGAGCGTGAATTCTTCATTGATTACTACCAGCAACTCACGGGTCTCACGATCGATTTCGATGTCTGCCGCTACTATGACATCCTCTACATGATGCGCAGCACGGCATTTTGGTTGAGCGCGTCGGGACTCTTCGCTGAAGGCAAAAACAAAGATCTTCGCCTTGCGCGGACGACCTACTCCGTGCCGGTCGTACTGAACATGGCGGCCAAGGCGTTGGGGTTCTGACGGCATGGATATCGACTTCGGTAAAACCGCCCAGGATTATGCTCGCTACCGCGCTGGGTTCCCAGACGAATTATTTACCCGTCTCGCTGACCGCGGCATCGGCGCAGCCGGGCAACGAGTGCTCGATCTCGGTACTGGCACGGGAACACTGGGACGTGGGTTTGCACGACGAGGTTGCTCCGTGACGGGACTTGATCCCTCTGAGTCTCTTCTTGCACAAGCGAAACCGTTGGACCGTGAAGTGGGCGTCTCAACCAAGTATGTTGTCGCCAAAGCTGAGCAGACAGGGTTGCCAGACGCCAGTTTCGACGTGGTTACCGCTGGTCAGTGCTGGCATTGGTTCGATCGTCTGAAAGCCGCGCAAGAGGTTCGTCGCCTGCTTGTTCCACACGGATGGTTGGTGATTGCTCACTTTGACTGGATTTCTCTGCCAGCAAACGTCGTCGAGGCCACGGAAAAATTGATTGAGCAGCACAATTCCGAATGGAAACTTGGCGGCGGCAGAGGCATGTATCCGCGCTGGCTGACCGATGTGGCTATCGCTGGGTTTCAGAATATTGAGACGTTCTCGTTCGACGTCTTCACCCCCTACTCACATGAAGCCTGGCGTGGTCGCATTCGCGCCAGCGCGGGCGTTGCCGCAAGTTTGTCGTCAGAGCAAGTCACCCATTTTGACACGGCGCTGAAACAGCTACTGCAGGAGCGCTTTCCTACCGACCCGTTAGCCGTTCACCACCGGGTCTTCGCGGTGATATGTCAAACGCCGCCGGAGGCATTGAGCCATTAATTGAGCCATTAATTGAGCAATTGAATAAATTGAAGAAGGAAGCCAATGCTAATGCTCGTGGCGGCGCCTTCCACGATACCCCAATGACCCGATGATTCAATTTTTCTCAATGATCCAATAACTCGATGAGTCAATGTTCGCTGCTCAGCACTCCGCATGGCTGCCTCTGGCTCTTCTTTTACAACTACGCTAAGAGAGCGCCATGAATGACTCGTCTCGCTCTCCTCGCATCTTCTACGGCTGGTGGATGGTGGTGGTATGTTGCGTTGCCATGTCGGCTGGACCAATTCTCATTACCGGCACTTTCAGTATTTTCATCAAACCCCTGGCGGAAGAGTTCGGTTGGAGTCGTGGCGATATCTCCTTTGCCTTTTCCCTTGTCGCGCTCATGGTCTCCGTTTACGCACCGGTGATCGGCATTCTCATCGACCGCTTCGGTCCGCGGCGAGTGATTCTGTACGGCTCGATAATATTTGGCGTCGGATTCTGTTCGTTTTGGTTCCTCTCGGCTTCTCTCTGGCAATTTTATGTGTCGTACTTGTTGACCGCGTTTGGCGGAGCCTGTCTGACTTCACTTCCTTTCGGCACCACGATCTCACGCTGGTTTGTCCAACGTCGTGGGATCGCTCTAGGCATCATGGGCGTCGGCGTCTTTCTTGGCGGTATGTACGCGCCTCCGCTCGTCACGTATGTAATCACCGTTGCTGGTTGGCGATGGGCGTATGTCACTCTTGGAGTGATTATCTGGATCGTTGCGTTGCCGATGATTGGCTTCTTTTTTGTCGATAGTCCGCAAAAGATAGGCCTACGTCCGTATGGTGAAGGCAAAGAAAATACGGATCTCACCTCCACGACAGTTTCTCATGCTAACGGTCGCGACCTGTCATTAGCCGAGGCGAGAGGAACGCGCGCCTTCTGGTGTATGTCTCTCAGTTTTGGGCTCCTCAGCGCTGTTCTTCATGGATGTATCACTCACTTTGCCCCGCTGTTGACGGATAGAGGGCTTTCACCCCAGCAAGCCGCCGCAGCCTTGATACTGCTGTCAGGAATGGGAGTGCTC
Organism: Binatia bacterium; assembly: GCA_050185455.1. Lineage (GTDB taxonomy): Bacteria > Desulfobacterota > Binatia > Bin18 > Bin18 > SYOC01. The sequence continues at coordinate 4,997 of JBFWZL010000291.1, forward strand.
GGTAGACTGATCGCTGGCTACTTGGTGGACCGTTTCCCTGCGCATCTGGTTGCGGCAGGTTTGTTCCTCGGGGTAGTGATCGGACTGTTCGCCGCGTTTCACGCGAATGATATTCGTTTTGCCTTCTTGTTCGCGGCCATGGTTGGCCTTGGTTTCGGGGCGGAAACGGACATCATGCCTTATCTCATCGGTCATCATTTCGGTTTGTCATCTCTGGGAAAGATCTTCGGTTGGATATACGGCGCGTTCGCCTTCGGCGGCATGATCGGGCCATTTCTGATGGGAAGGATTTTTGATTCGACGAACTCGTACCACCTTGCGCTCACCATTCTTATTCCGCTCACGATCGTTGGCGCGGGTTTGATGCTGCCGCTGGGCGCCAACAAACGGACGCTGCAAGTCGCGCCGGTTGCGTGACTGTTCCGCCTAGCGCCTGCCGACCATAGGGGTGAAGCATTTGCCTCGTATAGACCAACGCTGTGAGGAGCCTGACAAGCAAACACTTCACCCCTACCCGTTTTTGTTCTTTGCCTGTTGATTCGCCTGAACGCTAGATTGTTGTAACGTCAACTCGCCTTTTAGCCTATAGAGTTCCGCCTCATACCATTGCTCTCCAGTTCTTCGCGCCATCGCAAGCGCCTCTTCCATGACAGCAAGTCCTTTCGTAACTTCTCCCTGCTTCCCATAAGCGTCAGCTAGAAGCGCTAGCCCATATGGCTGAACAAGCACAGCTCCTGTAACGCGGCAGGCTTCGAGTCCTTGCTGGATGAACGCGTCACCCTCCGCAGCCTCCCCCAACGCGATCAAAGCGCCGCCGTTGAGAATGGCCACCACCGCCTCTAAGTGGGCAAATCCTTGCTCATGGGACAGAGTAATTGCTTCCTCGGCATGTTCGCGCGCGGCGGACGCTTCCCGACGCAGCAAGTGCAACATTACCTCCCAATTCAAGGCAAACGCCAGGTTGTACGCATGGGCAGAGGTGCGAGCCAGGGCAAGTGCTTCCTGGCTTCGCAGGAACGCTTGGTTAGCATATCCCAATAGCCACAACGCCTTTGACGCAAGCACTCTGCAGATAATGCGCGGATCATGCCGTACAGAAACATATGAGCCGCATGCGACTGAGCATCACAGAACGTTAAGCCACGCGTTAAATATGCGTTCCCAGTCTCAACCTCGCCGAGCCAAAGCAGCACTGCTCCATACGCAATATGCGCCGCCGCTAAGCAGGCCTGATCATCAAAAGCGCGGGCGAGATCAAGCACCCGCTCACTGACTTCACGAGCGAGTTGCAGCTCTCCTCGCACAATAGCATTGACTGTGAGTCCATAGAGCACGGGAAAGAGCTGCGGAGTTTCCCCCGCCTGCCGGCATAACTCGCGCGCTCGGGTATAGATCTGCTGGACTTCCGACGAGGCATGGCCTTTGATTGCAGTCAGAGGGGCTCCTAACGCCAGGTGCAACGCTAACTCTTGCTGCGTACGTTCTGGTGAGTGCGGCAGGGTTTGCACCAACGCTATGCCGTTGGTGAGATGGGCGATGGTCTCTTGATATATGTTCCGTGAAACTTGCTCACCATGAAGAAATTGCTGCATATTTTTTTTCGCCCGACCAATCTTCGATAGAGGAGAGGACGTTGCTCTGGCTGATGCATCCCCCAAGTCATCCGACTGAGCCTGAAGGGGAGCAACAAACCGATAGCCTCGACGATGCACTGTCTCGATAAATAACGGCACTCGCGCCGTATCCCGCAACATTTTTCGTAAATCCCGGATACAAAACCGCAGCGCCCCGTCACTCACATAGGTATCAGGCCAGACTGCCTCAAGAAGCTCCTCTCGCATGACCAATTGCCCCGCATGTTTGACTAACAGGTCAAGCACTGCAAACGTTTTCGGTCGTAGGAGGAGCCGCCGTCGCCCGCGCCACAAGCACTGGTTCACGAGGTCCAAGCGAAACGATCCAAAAAAAAGGTTCGTGTTCGGCGATATGGCGCTCACAATTTTCTCACAACAATCTCACAGGATCTTCACGACTGAGGGCGACCATAAGTGCTATCTGTACTGCCATGCAATGGGACCCCCCGCAAGCAATCCGTTTCCTGAAAGCAACACAACCAACATTTCCGTACTTGTGCACGTATCTGGCTTGTTGTCTGACAATACCGATCCTTATCACCTTTCAGCCATTAGCCTGGGCAGGTATGAACCTCGTGCTTTTAGAACATCCGCAGCAACTCTCCTTCACAGGGTTCGCCTCGTCGCTGACCACCGTGGGAGATCTAGACGGCGATAACATCCCAGACTATGTCGTTGGCGCTTACCAACACTTCTGGAATAGCAACCTGAAACAAGGACGCGCTTTTGTCTTTAGCGGGCGAGATGGGCAACTGCTACAGACGTTAGATCTTCCCCATCCTCGGCAAGGCGGTGGCTCCGGCGCAACCCCTTTCAGTGGCGCCTCCTTCGGTTGGGCCGTGGCATCAGCCGGAGACATGAATCAGGATGGAGCGCCGGACCTGCTCATCGGGGCATCTAACCAAGACGAGAGCGGTGAAGTCTATGTCTTCAGCGGGAAAACAGGCGCCCTCCTTTCCACGCTGCACGCGCCTCAGCGACAGCAGAGCGCCGGTTTTGGCTGGAGTGTGGCTTCTCTCGGCGATCTCACCGGCGATACAATACCGGAACTCATAGTCGGCGCCTTTGCTTATGACGGAATAGGTCGAGCATTCGTTTTCAACGGCAAAGACAACTCGGTCCTATGGATCCTGAAACCGCCATCTTCAGAAAGTAGCGCTTTCGGTTGGTCTGTCATAGGAGCTGGTGACTTGGACCAAGATGGAACGCCAGACATGGTGGTGGGTGCGCCGTACACGTCTGTTGGTGAAACGTCTGCTCAGGGTCGCGCGTACGCCTTTAGTGGGCGCACCGGAACACTGCTCTACACCATCGAAGATCCCCATCCTCGTGCGGGGGCAGTCTTTGGCTGGTGCGTTGCAGCGGGAGGAGATTACAACGGAGACGGCGTTCCTGACATGCTGATCGGGGCTCCATACAAAGATACCGGAACAATCCGCGCTGAAGGTGAAGCCTTTGTATTTAATGGCGCGGACGGCTCACTGTTGCTCACCCTGCATAATCCCGCGCCGACAAAATCGTATTCCGGGTTCGGCCTCGCACTCACGGCTAGCCCTGATATCAATCAAGACGGGGTTCCCGAGATTCTCGTCGGCGCGCCGTTCCAAACCGTGGACCAGTTCCAGATTCAGGGGGAGGCGTTTCTCTTCGACGGTCGCAGTGGGAAGCATCTCTCAACGTTTGACAATCCCTCTCCACATCAAGGATCGATGTTTGGCTATACACTAGCGGCTCCTGGTGACGTTAATGGCGATCACATTCCAGATTTCGCGATCGGCACGGCGGGACAAACCATTAGAGACAAAGCTGCTGTCGGTCGAGTCTATCTTTTTCTGTCACGTGCGG
>JBFWZL010000292.1:0-8460 GCA_050185455.1 Binatia bacterium
CAGGAGTATGTGGAGCAGCATCTGAGCAAAGTGTCCGAAACTGATCGGCGCAAAATCGTGCACGACACCGCCGCGAAGTTCTACGGCATCAGTTAAATCGAAGCCCTGACATTTGCACTCTGAGACACTCGTTGTGAAATCCCTCTGGTCTCCCCTTCGAGAGTGCAGAAAAAGTCGTAGACTGGGTCATAGCCCAGCCTACATAACTAAGACCCAAGTAGAGAACTATATGGGTACCAACGTCGCAGTAATTCTCGCAGTCCCAAGGTACGATTCGCTTTTACCTTTGCCAAGCTGTGCTTCCGACGCGACAGTTGTTCACACTCTCCTCCACAAATCTGGAAAATTCTCGGATGTGTTGCTGCTGGATAAACCTGAGACACGCGCTGTCATAATGGGGCACCTTTCGGATTTTTTTCGCAAATACGAATCCGAGCCCGTTGACGATTTCCTCTTCTACTACACCGGACATGGCGCTGTCATCGATGAAGAGTTTCGGTATCTTTTGAGCGATTTTGATAAAAATAAACCAAATGGCACGTCGATTTCCAACTCAAACCTCGACGATCTGGCGCGTTCCATCGAACCATCGCTTTACTGTAAGGTGGTCGATGCCTGCCAGTCCGGCGTCTCTTACATCAAGGATGACGATGCTTTTAGGAGTATCCTCGAGAAAGGGAAAGCAAAATTCAAATCCTGCTACTTTTTTTTCTCATCACAGTATGACCAGAGTTCCTTTGCAGACAGCGAGCTTTCACACTTCACGCGCGGACTCATCAAGGCCCTCGTCTCGTACCCAGAGGCCTCAATCGGCTATAACGATCTCGCCTGCACGTTAGCTGATCTTTTTCGTCAGAATGCCGGTCAGACTCCCTATTTCGTGCAGCAGGCAAAGTTGACGGAGGTCTTCCTGGAGATCTCGCCGGATATGCGTACGGCCCTGCGCTCCACTGTCCTGGAGAAGAATGAAACTAGCGCCAGTATCAATCGCCAGGAAGGCTTGGCTTCAACCTTGAAGGACCGAGTACAAGCCGACGCGACGAGGTATTTCAATCGGAAGGAGGCCGAGAATTTTCTTGACAACCTACGCGCCGCTCTCGCGGCACTCGATACGCTCAGCGGCGACGCGAGTGAATTGTATGAGTGTCGATTGGAGGCCGTTAATAAACTCGCTGTCGGCGAGACGCATATTGCGACATGGCTTAGTCAGCATGGGAGTTCTAATTTTTTTGCAGAAGTGGAGTACGACACTTATTATACGGACCTGTTCGGGAACGAGTTGGATGACTATGAAGTACAGTCAATCCGAAGACAGAGTGGATTAGCAGCATTGACTATGTTCGGCACTCAGTATCGCCAGAAGAGACGTGTAGCCGGGTTTCACCTGCTCGAAGTCGGTTCGTGGGAGGTGCTTAGACTGATCGCTTCACCAAGGTTTCCGAATCTACCGAAATGGAAATTGCAGCTAAGCTATGTTCTTGGACCCACCGACATAGTTGTCTTCGGCGCAGTTGCGCGCTTTCGTCGGTCGGGGTGGGACTCTTATACCGTTGCTGGCGGTATCGAGTGGATGATCGAAAGTTTCTCGAAGGATAAGCTGAACGATACGGACATAGCCCCCCGCCTAGTTGCTCGATTCGAAACACACGTGTCTGGAGCGGTGGTGAAGCGATTTGAAGAAAAAGGATAAAACAATCCGTTTGGCGGTGAGGACTTGCCAGAGCAACTCGGGCGATGCGAAAGAAATGCGCGCCGACTTCTCCCCCTTGCCCGTCTTCCAAGCGTTGACGAAGCTTGTCACGGACTCGTTTAGTGAGCGCACTTCAAGAGTCACTGTTTTCACGGTCCCACCTTCCCAACGCCCTGTAAACGAAGTTGAAAAGCCGGATTCATTCGGCGTCGTCCTGTAGCGCGGGCATTCATGTCCGCGGACAAGAAACGCAATTTTCCACGACGTAAAGTCTAAAGCAGCTTACCGATACGTTTATCATAAACTGGATTCCCGCGTTCGCGGGAATGACCTTTCTGGAACGTCTTTTCCGTCATGCCCGCGCAGGCGGGCATCCAGAAGCATCTGGCGCACTTGATAAAGACAAATACAATTTACTCTAGTTCGAGCTAGCCTCCCACCTGCTCCTGCAAGCGCGCCACCGCGTCGACATAGCCTTCAATCATTTCTCGCACCACATCGCGTGTAGCGCGACTGGTGTTTTGCGCGCCAATCCCCTGCCCCACAGGATAGGTATAGAGTTGATACGCGCCAGACTCCGGGGTGACGCCGGGAGCCTTCATGGCATGATCAATGCGGCGCAAGTACTCATACACCAGCACGCTCTGCAGCGGGGTCTTGAGCGGCTCCGGTGTATCCGGACGCTCCCAGGCGTCGGTCCATGCGGAGCGGAGAAACCGAGTATATTTTCCGGTCATGGCTTTGGTCCGCACGGTATCGTCGGTATCCGCGGTTAGAAGTTTTTCTCGCGCCATGCGGTCCAGCTCGGATTCCACGGTGGTGAGCCAGACCGAACCACACCACACTCCTTGTGCGCCCAACGCCAGGGCTGCCGCCATCTGGCGTCCGCTGCCGATGCCGCCTGCCCCGAGTACGGGAACCGGAGCTACTGCATCCACGATCTCTGGTATCAACACCATGCCGCCGATATCGCCGGTGTGGCCGCCGGCTTCATATGACTGGGCAATAATCACGTCGACCCCAGCAGCTTTATGCCGCTCGGCATGCTTTTTCTTGCCGGCGAGGGCGCCTACAAACAAGCCGCGTTCATGCGCCGCCTGGATCACCCAGTCGGGCGGAGTACCCAGCGCACTCACCAAGAACGTAGATTTATGCGCAAAGGCAATGTCGATAACGCCTTTCGCTTGCTTCTGCGAAAACCGTAGACCGCGTTCTTTCTTGGCTGAGGTCAGATGTTCCGGCAGCTCCGGCACCTCAGCCTCAGCCAGTAAGGTATCAAGGAATCGCGTATGTTCGTCTGGAATAAGGGCTTTAAGAGACTGTTGATCCAATCCGCCTTTGTCCGCGCCGACATAATTTGACGGCATCATGAGATCAACGCCGTAAGGAATATCGCCCAACTGCTCATCGATCCATTGCAGATCAATTTCCAGTCGTTCATCGCTATGAAGCGCCGCGCCGAGGACGCCGAATCCCCTAGCTTTACTCACCGCCACGACCACATCACGGCAATGGGTGAAGGCAAAAATCGGATACTCAATACCGAACATTTGTGTGACTTGTGTTCCCATCTTTTTTTCCTCTTCCTCGATGCTTTCAGAAGGATCAGGCGAGGTTTGGTGCAAGATCCGCAAACGGTTCGGGTAATTGATGCTTGGACATTAGTATATTCCTCAACGGTTATGAAATTCTCCTTTCCGTCCCTCCCGGAAAGCCGCCACCGCCTCACGCATGTCCTCGCTGGCAAACGTGACCAATCCTAGATGGGCATCAGCATAGGTGATGTCCCCTGCCCGGTTCGTGCTCAAGGCGGCGAAGAACTCTTTTGTGCGTCGTAACGCCATAGGCGGTTTGCTAAGCAGTTTGTCCGCGAAGGCCAGCGTCACTTCCTGTAACTGGTCGAGCGGAACGACCTGGTTGACCAACCCGCCAGCGAGCGCCTCTTCTGCCGTGATCACATCGCCAGTCATGACAATCTCCCTGGCCTTCCCCATACCGACCAGGTTAATGAGTCGGGTGTTTGCTCCCCACATGAACGGCATCCCCAGAGTTACCTCCGACACCCACAGACGAGAGCCTTCTGCAGCAATGCGAAAGTCACACGCCGTGGCCAGCGCAAACCCACCACCGACGGCAAACCCATTGATGGCCGCGATAGTTACTTGGTCTAGCTGTTCCCATTCATCCATCAGTCGTCGACCCATTTTTTCCAATCGCAGCTTGGCAGTATCGCTGTGTTGACGCTGACACGCCGGATCCACCGCTTCCGCAAACATTTCTATATCCCCCCCGACGCAAAACGCGCGTCCAGCGCCGGTCAGGATTACAACCCGCGTCAGTTCGTCATCTTGCAGCTCGTGCGCGATGGCAAGGAGTTCGCGCGTCACCTGTTCATTAATAGGATTGAGCTTCTCGGGGCGGTTAAATGTCACAGTCGCAATTGGCCCGGAGCGTTTAACGAGAAAGGTCTCATAGGGCATGATTGTGTCCAATGGTCTTGCAAAAAATTAAATCACTACGTGTTAATTCCCGTTACTAAAAATCTCTTGCTCTCGCGTGCTATAGAGGTCTATCAAAGCTTGATACAAAAATCATTTCACGGCGGACACTCGCAGCAGCCTGTCATTCCCCGCGCAGACGGGGATCCAGTTTTCTATTTCTGGACTCCAGGTCGCAGCCTGCAGCCTTGCCCGGAATGACGACAAGTCCGCTATATTGGTTCGTTTATGAGATTCAACGAGACCAATAAGCCAAGTCCTTGGCGAAGTCGTAAATGGTAATCGCGCGCTTGAGGTTGAGATCTGCGTCGAGCAGATCGTAGATCCGGTCCGAGGAGCCCCGCATAGAGAAATAGACAATCACGCCGTTCTCACCGCCGCCCTCCACGTGCAAATCGTCTTCAACCCCACTGGTGAAAGTGCCGGCTGGTTTGATGGTTCGGAGTTTTTCCCCTGTCTCTGTCTGGTCGATAATGTGCAGTTCTCCTTCCAGCACGAGGCTGGTGCACGGCGCGACGTGACGGTGGTACATGCAGCGCGCGCCGGGATCGAATTTGACAATCATATCCGCAGTGCGCGCGGCCACATTTACATCGAGCAGCTTGTAGTAACAACCGGCGGTGATGAAATCTTTCCAATCGACTTCGCTGGTATCGAAGCGGAAGTGTTTCAGAGCGGGGTGGTTCTGAGTAGGACTAGTCATAACCTTCTCCTATCCTAAGTTATAAAAGCGTACAGCGTTCTCGCCCAAGACTTTTCGTTGATCGGCGGGCGGCAACGAAGCCACACGTTCTTTCATCTCTTTGACAACGCCGAATGAGGCATCAACGTGCGGGTAATCAGACGCCCAAATAAAATAGTCGGCGCCAAGATGATTCACTACGGATGCGATCATGGTCTCGTCCGGGTCCGCCGAGACTACACACTGCCGATAAAAATACTCACTGGGCTTCAGTTTGATCGGGGTCAAGCCCGCGGTCACTTCCCCTTTGTAGTCCAGCCGATCCAACCAGGAGCCAATCCACGTGGCGCCGGCTTCGAGCACGGCGCATTTCATGCGGGGATACTTTTCGAACATGCCCAGGGTGATCATCGAGGTAAACGCGGTCATCACATCAATCGCGAGAAAGGCATGGCCAAAGAGCCCGAGGGGGCCGGGCTTGCCGTCCAGGCGGCGAGTCCATTCGTTGAACGTCTGCTGTTCGCGCACGATGACATGAAAGGCGACGGGCATCTCTAGCTCCTGCACGGTTTCCCAGAAACGCACAAACGCCGGGTCGTCAAAACGTTTGCCATTACGCGCCGGGAGATCGGGCGAGAGATACACTCCGATACACCCCTCTTTGCGAGCGCGTATGGTTTCTTTGACCGCTCCGTCGGGATCCAGCAGCGAGATATGCGCGACCGGATAGAGTCGTTTGGGATTTTCGCGACAGAAGTCAACGATCCAGCGGTTATAGGCCCGAGTGTAGGCGGTGGCCAGTTTCGGCTCTGTGACTGCCCCTTCCCAAAAGATCCCTAGCGTAGGATACAGAATGGCGATGTCGATTCCTTCTTCGTCCATAACATCGAGGCGCGCTTTTGGGTCGTAGCCCCCAGGAGGCGATCCTTCGGCATAGGTCACCATTCCGCGGGTAAACAGTTTCTTGCGATCCATACCGATCCCACCAATGGCGCCGAGGTTCCCGCGCATAGTCTTACTTTGATAAGGCTTGTCATCGATGATCAAATTTTCGTAGCCTCTCTCATCGCTAGCGATGCGAATTGCACGGTCGCGGTACTGAGGATCGATATAGTTCTGGTACATGTCGCCAGGCTCAAGGACATGCCCGTCGGCATCAACGATTGGACTAAATGTTTGGTCACTCATTTTCATCCTCATTCCTGTTCATTCTTCACTTCTTCGGTACAATCCGGGACTGGCGATCCACTCACGCCCGTGCCGTCGCCGTCTGGAGCTTACGCACTTGGGTCTCCACGACCGTGCCTTTGAAAAAGTCAGGATTGAGACTGGCCCACAGCTTGACGGCGTTGCCAAAGGTGAAGGCGTGAAAATCTTCTTCCGACATGCCCTTCTCTTCCACCAGCTCCCACGCTTCTTCTAGCACTTCGGTCATGTCCGGCACATCAAAGTGGCTGATGTCTGAACTGAGGATCGCACCCAGCTTGGCGCCAAAAGGATTGACTTTGGAGGCAAATGCGTAGTTCAGCGTCGGATCGTCAGATTCACAGCCGAAGAAGAAGTTCGGGACGAATAGATCGCGCAAATCCTCTTTCTTTTCGATCTTACAGGCGGCAAAGTCGTCGAGTTCTTCGGGTAAGGCGCTGCCCATCCCACTGATCATCTGCGCTTCAAACTCTGGCCAGCGACTATACATCTTCTCGCCACCGTACTGCTTGATGAGTTCACCCAGCTTGGCGCGATCGAGATTCGCCGGGTTGAGGTCTTGGATCACATTGCCGTTGCGTTTTTCCCAATGCGAAATGAGATCGGCGAACACACTGCAACCCCACGCGACACCGCCCTCGAGAAACGCGAACCGCATACGCGGAAAACGGCGGGTGACGCCGCCGAGGAACAGCGCCTTACACACCGCATTGCCCGCCTCACCAAAATGACCGATGTGATTGTAGACGAAATTGGTAATCGAATTGCGTAACCCCATATTCTCGGCAGCGGAATGAAACGTTGCGGGATAACCCAATTCCTCGCACTTGCGCCACACTGGGTCGTAGTCATAGTCACTGTCGAGGCCCAGCACATCTAGCCAATACGCATAACGGCGACTCACGCCTTGTCGTTCCATCACTGGAATTGAGCGCCGGACCAAACTGCCAAGCGCGACCGCCTTGACCCCCAGGGATTTACAATGCTCCAGTTCGGCGATGGCCTCTTGCGGCGTGTGCATGGGAATCACCCCGATCGGCGTCACCCGATCGGCATACTCCGCCCAAGTCTCGGCAGCATACTGATTGAACGCTCGGCAACCAGCCTGGCGCAATTCTTCGTCACCCAAGTACGGCGCAAACAGTTGCGAGCTGGAAGGATACAAGACAGCGAAATCCAATCCCATGTCTTCGAGCCGATCGTGCATGAGGCGCGGAATGAACGACGTGGCGGTGTCGAGCGTATTGGGGGTCGCCAGCGCCCACCAAGGCGGCTGCCCAGCGCGCTGGTCATGCTTCTCTTGTTTGGTCAGTTTCGCAAACGAGCCTTGCCCCAGCGCCCGGATGCGGGAAGTCCATTTCTCCACGACCTTGGGACCACCTATTTCTCTGAGATAGTCCATGGCCAACGGTTCATATTCCCGCCAGTGACCGTCGGAGTCGATCACCGGATGACTCAACCGCGCCCGAATTGCCTTCGATTTCGATTTTCCGTTCACTGACATGTGCGGTTCTCCTTAAGAGGGTTTCTTAACGTGATACTGCAATCCTCCTCCGTTGCCTAGGAGAGAGAACCCACGTGAGGTCGTCACTCCTTCACCAACGCCATAGTCTCGACCTCGCTGCTGATCAACTCCCGCACAGTCCCGTCTAGATCTTTGAAGCACCCCACGCCGATCTTCGTGCCTCGTAGTCCGTCAAGTCAAGCCTCTCCTCCAGTCAATCGAAGCACCCGATCTAAAGATAAGAACATTTCTCATCACCCCCTCTTAGCGTGTGGAGTGTGAGGCAAACAATGAGTTTGGAGGAAGACTGGCGCAAGGTTGTCCATCGCCCGCGCTTTCTGTGTCAGGCCAACTCTTCCAACAGCGCCTTCGCCTCTTGCAGATCTTTCGTAGCAAACCCTTCGGTGAACCAGTGGTAGATCTCGAACAGTATTTGGTGAGCTTCGTCAAGCGTAGGACGTGAAGCGTGCTGCGTGGTGCGTACTCCGAGTTCCGCAGCTTGGTGTTGTCGCAGCCGGACCAGACTCATCGTCGCGCGTAATTCGAGGGATTTGGCTTGCTGCTGGCGGGCGATGTCAATAGCTCTGAGGAAACACACTTCGGCTTCGGTTTGGGGATCAGGCGTCAGGGATCGGGGATTGGTAGCTTTGAACATTGAACCGTGAACGTTGAACTTTTGTAGTGTGAGTTCTCCCTTGAGTCGATACAACTCAGCCTCATAGAAACGTTCGGCGTTTTTTTCTACCAGTGCGAAGGCCTCGGCGAGCACTGATTCGGCTTCCCGAAGGTGTCCCGCTTTTTTGTACGCCTGGATTAACGGGGTTAAGTAGTGAGTTAACCCGATTTCCGCCCCAGACGCTCGCCATGCTGCTAGTCCTTG
>JBFWZL010000293.1:0-8449 GCA_050185455.1 Binatia bacterium
CCAGCCGGTGTTGGTCATCGTGGAGGATCTCCATTGGGCTGATCCTTCGACTTTAGAATTGTTGAGCCTTTTACTCGATCGGCAGGCCACCGCGCGAATTCTTATTGTCCTGACGTTCCGCCCGGATTTTGTTCCTTCCTGGAATCACAACGACCTTTTCTCTTCGATTATCTTGAGTCGATTATCTCGCTCGCAAATAGAAACGATGATTAACTCCTTGGTGGGAGACAAATCGCTACCGCCCGAGGTAGTCCACCAGATCATACTGAGAACCGACGGTGTCCCACTCTTCGTTGAAGAATTGACAAAGACCATATTGGAGTCGGGAATCCTTCGCGAGAACGTAGAGGGATATGAGTTAACCGGACCGCTCCCGTCTGTCTCCATTCCCGCGACCCTGCAAGACTCACTCATGGCTAGACTTGATCGTCTAGGCGCTGTCAAGGAGTTCGCCCAGCTTGCCGCAGTGGTGGGACGAGAATTTTCTTATGAACTGCTTCAGGCGCTAGTGGCTGATGAGTCCAGTCTACTTGAAGGGTTACAGCAATTGATCGACGCCGAGCTGGTCTATCAACGCGGCGCTCCTCCTGCAGCGCGGTATTTCTTCAAGCATGCGCTTGTACAGGACGCCGCTTATCAATCACTACTAAAAAGTAAACGCAAACACCTACACACCCAAATTGCTCAGGTTTTAGAGGAGCGATTCCCCGAGATCGTAGCTACTCATCCAGAACTGATGGCCCATCACTACACGCAAGCTGAACGTCCACACACGGCAATCCACTATTGGCGGGAAGCTGGGATGCGGGCGAGCGCTCGAGCCGCGCATGCTGAAGCGATTCAACATTTTACTGCTGTGCTGAACTTGCTGCCGCAATTGCCCGAAGAGATCGAACGCGACCGTATTGAATTGGCGGTTCAAGTCCAACTGAGCTTGAGTTTGGCGGCCAGGAAAGGGTATGCCGCTCCGGAAGTTGAACAAACATACATTCGCGCCCGGGAGCTATGCGTCCGTTTGGGAGAGTCTGCCGACCTTTTTCCTGTAGTTCGTGGGCTCTGCACATTTTATATCGTGCGTGACGAGCAGAAGACGGCAAGAGAGTTGGCGGAGCAGTGTTTGCGGCTTGCGCAAGCGACGCGGAACGAGAGGTATCTTATTGAGGGTTATAATGCATTGGGTTACGTCGCGTGCTATCAAGGGGAACTCGAAACCGCAAAAACCGCCTTGCAAGAGGGTGTGATATTGTACAATAGGTACGGGGGTGGGCAACTATCGTTCCTCACCCCGCAAGATTCCGGCGTGGCGTGTTTGTCGCTACTTGCCTTGGTGTGGTGGCTACAAGGAGAGACCGAACAAGCTCTACGCTGTATTCATGATGCTCGGGTCCTCGCGCAACAATTGAAGCAGCCGTTCAACGTGACTTACGTGTACGCGTATGAAGCCATGCTGCGTCAACTGTTGCGTCAGCCCGTCGAAGCCGCGGCATCGGCGCGGGCGGTGATCCATATTTCCGAAGAGCATGGCTTTGATGTGTGGCTTGGCGCGGGCGTTCTCCATCTTGGGATCGCGAAAGGAGGGCTGGGCGAGCATGAAGAAGGGATTACGCTCATTCGCCAGACCCTGGCGGCGTGGCGCGCCGGCGGCGCCGAACTGCTACGTCCTTATTTTCTTGCCGGACTTGTAGAGACCTATCTTGCGGCTGGACAGTATGAAGAAGCGCTGCTGGCCGTCTCCGAGGCTCTCGCCCATGTGGAGCGATACGGCGAGCGGTTTTATGAATCCGCGCTCTATCGACTGCGTGGGGAGGCGCGTCTTGCCAGAGCCGCGGAAGCATGGGGTGAAGCCGAAGCTGATTTCCAGAGTGCAATCGCCATTGCTTGCGCGCAAAAGGCCAAAGCGCTGGAACTGCGAGCGACAATCAGCCTGAGCCGTTGCTGGTGCGTTCGGGGCAAGCAAGACGACGCCCGCCGATTGCTCCACGGCATTATCAGTCAATTTCCACAAGGGGAAAACTCGCCGGATTTACGAGCGGCGAGGGGATTGCTGGCCGAGTTGGGTTAGCTGGTTGAAAAGGGGCAGGGACGGAGTTGAAATATGGATCATGAGTAATGTCCAAGCAGGAACACGAGAGCGGCAAAGCCGCACGCTTACTCGAAATCTCGTTGCAAGCGATACACAAAAGGGCTTGTCCGATGAGCAACTATGGCCCCAAGTGCAACGGGAAGGACGGCTACTCGTCACCGCAGATAAGGGTTTTGCAGATTTGCGTGAGTATCCGCCAGGGAGTCACGCTCAGTCAGGTGAAGAACTGCGCGTTGCGGTCGAACAGTGTGAGTCCTACGCTGGAAAGTCGCGGTGTTAGCGGTTTGCGGTTGCCGCTCCGGAAGGGATATGGGTCTATACGCTTAACTTTCCCGGGCAGAGCACTCAGCTCACTTACCTGGAGTTTCAAGGCGACATTTCTTGCACGATGACGGAAAAGCCCAAGCCGTTAATCGGCTTCAATGCGCTTCGCAGTTAATGTAAATCTTCTCGCGTGACCCCGTCGAGTTGCAGTATGAAATCCGCTCCGTAGAGCTGCCCGGGGGTGTGAAAGCCGCTTTCGACTTCTCCCGCAAGCACCCGCGCGGCAATGGCGAGCGCGGTCGTTCCCGTAAAAGTGTATCCATCCGGGGTGCGGAGGCGAGACGAGACTCGTCGACCTTGCCGATCGATAGCCTCGGCGACAATCGTGCGTACACTGCCGCGCCGGGCTTCTTCTGACGGTCCTTCTGGGAAGAACGACATTTGTGCTTGCCAGAGTGCTTGTGGCAGAGATCCGCGCAAGAGTGGGGCCAGGCGGCCGCCAAGTGTATAACCCAATCGTTCGATCTCATTCGCTTCGCTGTATACCGTGATGTCAGGAATGCCGGTCGTATAAAAGGCGGTAAACACATCCGGCCAACTGACGGCGGTGCATGCGCTTTTGCCTTTGCCAAAAGCAAAACTCCGGCAGAGCTCGCCGACTGGAGCGGTTGTCATTCGTCCCTGACGCCGAATATGAACACGTTCGCTGACGAGCGAGAGCATAGTGTGGAGCGAGCCACGAGAGATAAAGTCCGGACGTGAGACGGCAAGGTGCAACTGCTGCGCCCCCGGCAAGCGTCGACTGACGTGCGCCGCAAGACAGTCCGAGGGCGCAATGACATGGCCGACTCCAGGCATCAACATGCTCTTGCGCGCCTTGGCTTCGGCGTCTCGCTGAGAGAGTGCGACAAACACCGGGAGTTCTCCCGATACATCGAGGTAATGAATGCCCCGCTGTAAACAGGTGTCAACCATTGGCTGCGCCGTCGTTGAAAAAGGTCCTGCGACGTGCAAGACCACGTCGATGTCTTGTAAACAGGCATGTAGCTGTGACGTATGCTCAAGCGGCGCGACGCGATAGGCAAATCCCAGAGAAGCCGCGAGCGCCTGCAATTTGCTTTCCTGACGTCCGGCGAGGAGCAAGGGAAATCCGGTTGCTTTCGCCTTGCGGGCGATGAGTTGACCGGTGTAGCCAGTGGCTCCGTAGAGAAGTACGCGGGTAGTCATGGTTATGGTTAGGGAGACCTGTGGTTCATTGCTTTTCCCCTTACCCTATCCCTCTCCCCTTGCGGGAGAGGGGACCCAAAAACGATCTCTTCAGACAAATGCAAACCGTTGCAAAGCAATGGTCATGATGTTTGTTCCTCTTCCTCCTCTTCTTGTTGTTGCCAATGACCATCAACTAGATGTAGTTGCTCGCTGAAAAGCTGCTCGCTGAGCGGCCCCAGTGAATCTCCCCTTATGTAGAAGTTTGATCTTTTCATTCTTCGTCCACGGGCTCTCGCTTCGGAAGGAGGCGGCTCCTCTCTGCCCAGCAGACTTTCTACGACTACTTGAGGAGGTACGCGAAGGACGGCGGTGCGAACTGTCTCTCGCGTTAATGGCTGGACCGGTTGTGAGGCGCGTTGGATATTTTGTCGTAACTCTCGCATAGCGATTTTGAGTGAGGGGTGGCGTTGTCGCGCCGCGAACGCCTCGGGCAAGTGCTGCTCTATATGGGTCAGGGTCGGTTCAGTAAAATAGCGCGGCTCAAGCTGCATAGGTCTGTGCCATTCTTCTGAACCGGCCCGCCAGCAAAGGTTTTTGCCTAGCTCTTGGCGGAGAGCGACATGCATCCAAAAAGGCCGGATGGGTTGTAACTGGTCAACGATTGTTACACCAGACGTCTCTCGTGATTTCACACGCAACCCGAGAATGTCGATAATGGGAAAGCTCGGGTACTGATACAGGCGGACGTGCATCCGATCCGTGATTTCGTGAACCTCGTACACCTCCTCAAGAAATCGTTGCGAGAGCACCAGGGCTTGATAGCAGGCGGCGTTGGGATCGGTGGCGTCGCGGAATTGCTTGAGTGTGACCTCGTTGAATGGTTCGTCGTGTGCGAGGACTTCAAAGGAGAGTGCTTTCAGGTTCGCAAACTCCTCTCGGCACTGGCGTACGCATCTTGCTTTTTCCTGGATATCCTCAAGCAGCGGTTTTCCCCATTGCGCCGCAATCTTGCGCCATCTGTCTTCATCGTGGGCCGGACAAATCTCTTCTTGGTGGATTTCCATCACGGTTCGTTCTTCCGCTTTTTGGCCGAGGAACAGGGCGGGCAACACTTCGGTTCGCAGCTTCAGTAAATGACGGTCGGCGGAAGGGCCATCCTCGGTCAACCAGGTGTCTCCAGGACTCTTCAGATCAGCGAATATAACCGGACGCCCATCTACTTCTCGACCGGTAATGGCGGCGGCATCGCTGTCGGTGAAGATAAACGGCGACACCATGGCAACGCTGACGAGTTCATTCGTATCGCGCCGATACCACTTCAAGGGGATGGCAAACGTCGCTTCGCGCTCCGCCCACCAGCCAATATTGTTGGAGGCGGAGAACATTTCGCCATAATTCGTCACAAACAAATACACATATGAGCCCCACGGTTCGAAGCGATAATAGGGGTTCGCTAGATATTCTTCGCAAAATTGCTTGAGACGCTCTTCCGCCGCCATTAACGGCAAGACCCGAATGGTGACATTGGGAAAAAGGAATGGCCCAGTAATCGTTGGTTGTGATGCTCCTTGGGAGGTATTGTACAGATGTTTCCTTTCTAGTGGTGTAGCGATCTCCTCGGGCGGTGTAGTTGGTTGGTCGCCGGAGGGGGTTGGAATGTGCCACGAGGATTGTTTCGTGCGCCAACAAAGGGGATCGCCAAAACCGTAATCTAGATCAGCGTCAAGCCAAAACGGCAGGGTGGGGTGCAGGACCGCCACACGCTGGCCTTGCACTTCGTATTCTTCGGCAACCTCGATGCCCAGGCGTTCTATGATGGGTTGTTCCTCATAGCGGGGCATTTTGACACGAAACCCTCCGGTTAAATCGCCGCGCAATATGTTGAGGTCGCCGAGGAGTCCGCCTTTATTCAGTCGACGCAAGTCAATGCGCGAGTTCAGCAACGCTTGATAGCAGATGTAAAGCGGTTCTTCGGCGTCGCGAAACTGCTTTAACGTAATATTGTTGGAGGAAGGCGCGGACGCGAAGGGTGAGGCGTATTGCAGAAGTTTTACCACCATTTCTTTCAATGACTGCAGATTGCGGTCCTGAACATAACCAGACGAGGGAAGTCCCAAAAGAATTTCCGCCGCCGTCCCTACGGCTGACGCAAGATTGAGCAGCGCTTGCGGCAGACTCACCAGAGGATTCAAGGGATTCCATGGATCGGGAGGAAAGAGAGAGAAGGATGGTGGAGGCTGACGTTCGATTTCCACCAGAACGCGCGGCTCTTGACGTTTCCCTTCATACAACTCAGGAAACACCATCGTGCTCAAGGTCATGACGCTGTCTTGCAGCAGAGGGGACATCATCCAGCTATCAATTTCGGGAGTAAGCCAGGCTTTGATCTTGGGCCAGCCATAGACTTCTCGTCCCGTGGTGAGCGACCAGGAGTCATCGACGAAGATAAATGGCGCGACCAGCGCCCAATCACGAAAAGCGAGCCGCCCGTCTTGTTCTTGTCGCCACTCCAAAGGAATGATGAAACCTACCTCACGTTGCGACATCCACCCAAGGTTAGCGAATTCCGCCGACATGCGCCCGTAGTTTATTGCCCCGAGAAATACGTACGGAATCGCCGGCTGAAAAAAGGAGACTGTCGGTGGAACATCCTTGTTCAGATAGTCGTCGCAAAATTTTTGCAGACGAGCCATATTCGCTTTCAGTGGAAACACTCGGGCAGTGACGCCGTCAAAGCTAGCCGGAGGTCTGAGCGTTTGGGTGAGAGCGGCTGCCTGGAGCGCGGTATTATATTTAGGTCTGTTATTCCCGGAGGGCATTCGTGTTTCTCCTTCCCATGGGAGTGAGTGGTCCTTGCTTCCTTGCCTCGCTACGAATGGTTCTTTCTACGAACGTTCAAAGACCCAGGTCACCAGTCCTTCGATAAAGTGTTTATCCCGGGAGTCAGGTACGTTGACATAGAGCAGGGAATATTCATGGAGTGCGGCTCCCGCAAGGCCGTGCGCGATTTGGCGCGCATACGGCAAACAGTCGTATACGTCCATCAGAGAGCGAATCCAGTTCACCTCGGTGATCGTTCGTTGTTCACGTGAAAGTTGAAGTAGTTGGACAAGTCGGCGATATTCGTCCGGGGCGGCTTGGCGGAAGAGTCGGATCAGCATTAGCGTGCGCTTTCCTTCCCAGAGGTCGCCGTTCGCTTCTTTGCCGTAACGTTCATCGGCCTCAAGATTGAGCAAGTCGTCCTGAATTTGGAATGCCGCGCCCAGAAAGAAACCGAACCGCAGAAATGCATCGAGGTCAACGCCGTCCCGCGTGCCAATTAACGCGCCAACCCGACTTGGATAAATCGTGGCGAGCCAGCAGGTTTTTTTGAGAACCATCTCAAGATAATCACGCTCGTCCAGATCGGTTGTATTGTCGTAGCGCCAGCCAAGATCCAGGGCTTGTCCTTCGGCTGATTCACGCGCCATGCGCTCAGCTTCCTCCAGAATACGTAAGGTGAGACGGGAGCCGATCCTCCCCATGTTATCGATTAAGGGGCGGAAACTCAGCAAAGTGAGCGCATCACCGACATTGAGGGCAAGCGGAATGCCATACTGAGCATGTAATGTCGGCTGTCCACGCCGTTCTTCGCTGCCGTCTTCAATGTCATCATGAATAAGCAAGGCATTGTGAAGCAACTCGATGGACACCGCGGTAAGCAATGCTTCCTCGAGTTGAGCGCCGAACGCCCGCGCCGTGGCGATGCACAGACTGGGGCGCATCATCTTGCCGCCGCGCAGCGGATAATCGGCGACCAGATCATATAAATGCCGTCGAGGCTC
The DNA here is from genome assembly GCA_050185455.1 of Binatia bacterium. Taxonomy (GTDB): domain Bacteria; phylum Desulfobacterota; class Binatia; order Bin18; family Bin18; genus SYOC01. The sequence goes on from JBFWZL010000293.1 coordinate 7,381, forward strand.
CCATGAAGGTAAATACTCTTTGAGCGAGGCGCGAGTGAGCGCGCCATACTCTTGCAACATGGTGGAGACGAGTCGAGGCGTGCGGGGTGCTTGCATGGGAGTGAGTCCCTGCGCGGTTAGTCAGCAATACGGACGCTAAGCGTTCCTTGCGGAAGACCGGTGGTGCGATCGATCAGGACGCCGGTGTACAAGTCCGGCGGATGTCCCTGCGGTACATGAATGCGTAACTGCGCCGGATTGCCGTCGAGACCAGGAATAAAGGTGATGTCCGTCAGAGGCGGCTTCTCTGCACTCATCGCATGTAACCCTGGAGTAGCTAGAAATAACTGTTCTGCTCGCGGAGAGAGGTTGACCGTCACGTGGGTCGGGCCGTGAGCACGGATCTCCACGGAAACCGTTGTGTCGCGAGGAGTCGGTTCCTCAACCGGTGGTGTGGATTGGTGAAACGCCTCGCGCTCCGGTGAAGATGGGTCTTTGTGGTCTGGACGAGAGAACTGCCGGGCGAGATCTGAATTGCTCGTGAAGGAACTCAGCAAATTGAACCAAAGGGACAAGATATTGGCGGAATCGCGCATAAGCTGTTCGATGAGCCCGCGAACGTCAGTGCCTACTCCCTTTACATTATAAGAACGGCTATTGATTTGCTCTGCGATGCGCCGACCTTGTTGCAAATGTTCCTCGATGACCTGATAGCCGAGTGTTACCCCGTGAGACACCGCATCGGTTGGAGCGCTGTGATGATTCGTTCCCTCTTCCGCCGCTGGTTTCGTCGCTGGGTCGTTTTTGCCCCACGAGTCCGCTGAACGGTACAGTGTCGACCAATTGCGAATAGGACTAGTTCTTTCGGGGTCTTCTCGGCGTAAGCGGCGGTGTTCAGCCATGACTTCGTACTCCTCAGAGTTCTTCACGGGTGATCATACCCAATAATGTCCTTGAGCGCCGGAGAATGGGAGATGGCGTGAGCGGCCAAACGTCCGGACAGGACTGCAGTTTCGACGCACCCTGCGTTAAATCCACAATCTGTCCAGGCTCCCGTGAGCGTCAGAGTATCGTACGTGTTGTCCAGGGG
>JBFWZL010000294.1:0-8391 GCA_050185455.1 Binatia bacterium
CGTGGAACGTGTAGCGCATACTTAGCACGCTGCAAGGCGCTGAGCGAGGACTTGCGGAAGCGCAAAGAGCCAAGAAGGAGAGGTTGAAAAGGAGAAAGCGGAAGTTCAGGCAACTGCGGGTCAGATACAAGACATATACGCATCCTCTTGTTGGATGCCTTCCTCGGGAAACCAGCCGCGCCGCCGTGCTTTTTGCACGAAGGACGTTACCGTATGCCCGGCAAGTTCCGCAAAGGGAATGGCGATGAACTGCCAGCCGGTGTGCCACTTGGAAAATTGTCCTTGCTCCTGATCAATAGTGAACCCGATCGACACCAATAGATCTTGAATAGATTCGTAATTCCAAATGCTCATAACTGACCTCCTGAGCGAGATCGTTACAACTTTCATGCCGTTGCCGTAGAGGAGCTGACTTCGCGCTATCTCATTGTTTGGATTGAGAAAATAGAGTGGTCAGGCCAGCGTTTCCTGGCGGGGTCGTTGACGAACGGAAAACACGAGGCAAATTTTTGACGCTGGACGGCAGGTTTTGTCGGAGTGATGGCGCGTTCGCTGCGCTCACTCTATAGCGAATGGCTCGCTCCCTCTCGGTCGCTCTAGAGCCCGCTCGTTGCACTTGCTTTATGGCTTATGGCAATATCTGTCTTGCCGTAGAGCGAGCAACGCGAGCGGGCCATCTGCCATCAAGCGAATGTAGAGAGCGAGCTATAAGCCAGTTCGTCGCGCTACAATGTTTAACCGTACATAATCGATCAGCGGCTGTCCGGCGCGGCGGAGCAGCGCATCCGCCACCGCCTCGGCAAAAGGGTGATGTTGTTCTGGTGGAAGCCGCAGCACGTGTTGCCCAAGAATAATGGTGACCAGATAATCGATGAGATGCTCCCGAGAGGACAGCGTTGTTGGTTCTGGGTTGAGCCAGGTATGAATAGCCGCGAATCCCGCTTGTGTAAGCCGTGCTTGAGTTTCCTCGGGTGTGGCGTATAGCCATGGGCTATACCAACCCTTAAACGCCTCCTCGTACATTGATGAACGCATCACCTCTTCGATTGCCGTCATTACGCCAGCGATATTGGTTGCGCCGCCGCACTGCGCGACGAGTTGGCCGCCTGGTTTGAGAATCTTGGCGAGCTGCGCAAAAAGCTTGTCGTGGTCTTTGATCCAGTGAAACGTCGCCGTTGACAGAATAGCGTCTACTTGTTCGGATAGTTCGATTGCCGTCAAGTCCGCGACAAGGAGTGTCACGCGTGGATTTCCGGCGAAACGTTCCCTGGCTTGCTCGATCATTTTTGCCGAGGCGTCCGCGCCGATGACTCTGCCGTGCGGCAGTTTCGCCAGCAGCTGTTCCGTTACGCGCCCCGTGCCGCAGCCGCCATCGAGCACGGTTTCATCGCCGTTTAGTTGCAGACGTTCCAAGACCTGCCCGCCCCAGCGGGTCATCGGGTCGCCCAATCGTTCATATTCCTTGGCGTTCCATTCGTGCGGCATAATGTTCCTCGTCAATGTTTGACAAACGTTTTGTGTGTTCCTACATGGAAGTGCAAGGTGACGCTAGGCCTAGATCAGGGCGCCCACGTTGTGGAGATGTTTCCCTCTTTCCCTTCCCTCGCCAATTACGGACCGTCCAGTACGTCGATTTTACTGCTAGAGGGGCTGAAGATGTCGCTGCTCTGGACCAAGTCGTTCGCGTGCTTGGTGGAGTACAGGCGTTGCCACCGCCTAAGCCGAGCTCTCCTGATAGTTCTCCTCCACCCAAACGAGAAAAAGGCGGTTGGTTGTCCTGGCTTTCTCTGCCGCGCATGTGCATTGCGTTGTCGTTGTCCGTCAGTTTTGTTGCTGTGTTCTTTGTTATGGCGTATCTGCTCCCTCGGCAGGAAACATTAGATCTTTCTTCGACAGCCCCGCCAGTAGCGACGCCGTCTCAAGTGGATGATCAATCGCCAACTCCGCCGCCGAAAGTTGAAGAGCGACAACCAAATGGCAAGACAACGATCTCCATTTCTGAAGCATTATCGTCTAAGACCGAAGTAAAACGATCTGACAGAAAAAACATGATTTCTATCTCCGCTGGAGAATTTTGGATGGGGTGTAATGAGAAAGTTGGTACTCAATGTTATGGCAATGAGAAGCCCGGACACTCAGTGTACCTTGATGTCTATTCTATAGATACATACGAAGTGACCGTGGCGGATTACCGGCGCTGTGTAGAGGCAGGAAAGTGTTCCAGCGATGGTCTTACTCAGTGGGAGCCCTGTAATTGGAATAAACCGAATCGGACAGACCATCCTATCAATTGTGTGGATTGGCAGCAGGCGGTGGCGTATTGCACGTGGGCAGAGAAACGGCTACCAACCGAGGCCGAGTGGGAGAAGGCGGCGCGAGGAACTGATAAACGTGTGTATCCTTGGGGAAATGAATGGGATGCGAAGAGGGCGAATGCTGGGAGTAGTGGAACCGTTGTCGTAGGGTCATACGCTGCTGGGGTGAGTCCGTACGGAGCCCATGACATGGCAGGCAACGTATGAGAGTGGGTGCAAGATTGGTATGACGGGAATTATTACAGACAAGGCGTTGAGCGAAATCCGCGAGGACCGGACAACGGAACGTCCCGAGTTGTGCGCGGCGGTTCGTGGCTCAATGGTGCCAGGTACCTGCGCGTTTCCCTCCGCTTCAGGCTCGACCCAGGCTACCGCAACGTCCTCATCGGTTTTCGTTCTGCCGAGTAGAAAACAGTTCTGGATTCTGAGTTCTGGATTTCTGGATTCTGGGGTCCAGGGGCGTAAGCCCCTGGTCGCGGCGCTTAGTGCTGTAGCCCGGATGGAACGGAGTGGAATCCGGGATTCTTTCTTCCCGTTCGTCCCTGGATTACGCTTCGCTTCATCCAGGCTACCTCACTCGTCGTGCGACAGTGACAGCGCCCCGTAAACGGGGCTTTGAAGCCGGATTTTATCCGGCGCGGTTATGTAGCGCGGGCACTGTATGCCCGTGTGTATTAATACAACTCCACCCACGTCCCTGCATAAGGAACGGCTTCGCCGATCACAGCGGCCACAAGAACGCCCTCATCAAGAAGGGTTTGCGCCAACGTGTTCGCTTCTTGGGCCGGCAGGGCGATGAGTAGCCCTCCCGACGTTTGCGGATCAAAGGCGATCTCGTTCAAGTCTTGCGTTACCTGGGACTGCACCTGCACTTTATCGGCCAGATAGTTGCGATTCCGTTTACAACCGCCAGTGATGTAACCTTCCAAGGCCAGGCGTAAGGCTCCAGGCAGCACCGGCAACGCGGAGGCGCGAAGTCGGAGGGTGACGTTGCTGCCGGTCGCCATCTCACAACTGTGTCCCATGAGGCTGAATCCGGTCACATCAGTACAGGCATGCACGGTGTAGCGTTGCATGACCTCGGCGGCTTTTGCGTTCAGCATGGACATCGACGCGACCGCAGCGCCATATTCTTCTTCCGTGAGATGCCCTTTTTTGAGCGCCGTGGTCAAAATGCCTGTCCCAAGAGGTTTGGTGAGAATCAGCAGATCTCCAACCTGGGCGCCGACATTCCGGCGAATATGGCGTGGATCGATGACGCCCGTGATCGCCATGCCGTACTTGATTTCGTCATCGGCAACGGAATGGCCGCCGACAACGACCACGCCCGCTTCCGCGGCTTTGTCCGCGCCTCCTTGTAAGATGTCGCGCAGAATCTCTTTTTCGATGCCGCTCTGAGGAAAGCACACGATATTCATGGCGGTTTTCGGCTCACCGCCCATGGCGTATACGTCGCTCAAGGAGTTCGTCGCGGAGATCTGCCCATACGTGTAGGGATCGTCAACCACCGGGGTAAAGAAGTCGACGGTATTGATAATCGCTAAATCTTCCCGCAGCCGAAAAACTCCGGCGTCATCCGACGTTTCAAAGCCCACGAGTAAGTCCGGATGCTGGGAGCGGGGCAGTGTGCTGAGAACGAGTGCAAGGTCCGCCGGACCTAGTTTCCCCGCTCACCCAGCGGCTTTGACTTTTTCCGTCAGCCGGATGTGAGGTCGTTGGTCGCGCGGCGATTGATCTGGCAAACTCATCATGTTCCTCTCAAAATGGAATCCAAGTTCCAGGTGCAAAGTTCAATGACGAAAACCGATCCCTGGTCTCTGACCCCTGGTCCCTATTTCTTCCGTAATTTGCGCACATCGCCGACCCGCAAGGTCAAACCTGTGCGATCAAAATATTCCAGTAACGGGATCGCCGTTTTCCGGCTGATGCCCAACAAATCGCGGAACCCACCTGCCGTGATCTCGTCGTGACTGCTGAAATGCGACGTTAACGAAGTTTTCGCTTTCTCCAGCGCCGCGCTGCTGAAATACAGCTCAGTCGCAACTTTGGTGACTTTGCCGCGCGATTCGAGGACGTTCAACAAGTCCACTAGCGCTTTGCGCGGAACGCTCGACTTTCCTTCGAGTTCTTTGAGTTCCGGCGGCGTGAAACCACCCTCCTGGAGAAGGCGCTCTACCAGCGCCGCCGTGCCTTGCTCATTTTCATTCAACCGCACGGTATGCGTCGGGAGACGGAGGGTACTCTCTTCGCGGACGGCTACACCTTCGGCGACCAGTTTGTCAATGACGACGCGAAAAATTTTAGGAGAAAAGGAAAAAGAGAGCTGACTACGCAACGACTCCATTTCCATACCGCGCGCTAATGGCGTGTCTTTGTGAAAGGCGGTGAGAATCGTTTGTGCCTCTGCCGTGAACCGTTTCCATTTACTCGCGACCGAATACGCCTCGGGATGCGTGGCGTCTGGTAAGGGAAGGACTTCCTGGTCTTTCGCGAGCAGCGCCGCCACCTCTTCCTCGTGCGCATTGACGCCTTGGTAGATTTCTTCGAGCGGGGCGGCGAATTCGCTTTGCGCTTCTAAATAGGCCCGGCATGCTTGCAGCAGGTCCGGCGTGCGTAGCATCGTAAGACGTTTGAGAACGCCGTGTTCCGAGCGCCGATGACGTTGCGCAAAAGGGTGTAACACCTCACCGCCGCCAAGCGTACCCTGCGCCGTTTGATTACGGAGGATAAAGCGGTCTCCTCGTAGCGCGATGGCGGGCTCTTCCAGCACGATTTGGCAAAAGGCGGTGGAACGTGGAGGGAGGACTTCGCGTCCGTCAAGAATAATGATTTTGCCAATGGCTTCCGTCGTACCGAGGTGCACCCGCACGCGCTCATGATTGTCGACATCTCGCTTGGCTCCCGGTCGAATTTCGACGAAAGCGTCAAAGCGCTGCGTGGTGAGCGTCAATTTTGGGTGGCATACCACATGCCCGCGTGTGAGGTTGCGCTTCTCCAGTCCAGCAAGATTCATGGCGACTCGTTGCCCCCATTTCACTGAAGAAACCGCCTGACCATGGACTTGGATGCCGCGCACCCGTGTTTCTTCTCCGCCAGGAAGGATGCGGACGGTATCGCCTTCATGCAGGGTCCCCGCGATAGCCGTTCCGGTCACCACCACTCCATGCCCCTTCATGACAAAAGCCCGATCGATCGGGAGGCGAAAGTAGCCCGGCTGTGGGGGACGCTCATATAACGTGAGTTGTGCGACAATTTCCTGGCGCAGCTGGTCAATTCCCATTCCAGTCACGGAGGACACGGGAATGATCGGCGCTCCCTCCAGCGTGGTGTCAAGCGTCAGAATTTCAATTTCCTCTTGTACATCAGCGACACGAGCCGGATCAACGAGATCTGCCTTTGTGATGACGAAAATGCCCTTCTTGACGCCCAAGAGATGGAGAAAATCGAGGTGCTCCTCGCTTTGCGGCATTACGCCATCATCGGCGGCGACCGTGAATAGGACAAGGTCAATGCCATGCGCGCCAGCCAACATATTGCGGATAAACCGCTCATGGCCGGGCACGTCGACAATCCCCGCACGCTCACCGTCGGGCAAATCTATGTAGGCGAAGCCGAGGTCAATTGAGATCCCGCGCTCTTGCTCCTCCTTTAACCGGTCGGTTTCCTGGCCGGTGAGGGCTTTAATAAGTGAGGTTTTCCCGTGATCAATATGGCCAGCAGTGCCAATGATATGCGGCATGACGCGCGCCTCTCTCCAAAAACGGAAGTATTCTGACAAAAAGCCGCGGGGAAGGAAATCCCGCTAAGAAAAAGACCAATTGCACGAATGTCGAAATTAAAAACATAATAATTAACGAAAAAAGGGTGAAAATCCGTAACGATAAGATAGTGGGGTTAAGAAAAAATTTAACCTTGCGCGCTGTAAAATTTACCACTTTCTTCTTGATTTTTCTCCTCGTCTATCTGTAAGTGAGAAGCCGGATGGGTGAGAAGAAAAGGGAGGACCATCTGTATGAGGCTGGGATCATTGTCTTCGCTAGGAGCGTTGTTGACGTCATCGCCAGTCTTCCAAGAAGGACGGGAGCCAGAGTCGGGGGAAGATCCTTCGGATTTATTATTACGACTTATTAGAGGATTTTGGGCCTCTGGCGCGCTGCATGCCGCGGCGAAGCTCCGGGTGGCGGACTATTTGGTTGAGGCTCCGCTCTGTAGTGAAGCGCTTGCCTGTATGACGGGTACGCATGCGCCATCACTATATCGCCTATTGCGAGCGCTCGCCAGTGTCGGGGTGCTGGCGGAAGATGAAAGTGGGTATTTCAGCCTGACAAAAATGGGGAAGCTGTTGCGAGCAGACAAACCCGATTCCTTTCACTCTTTCGTCATGGACGAACTTGGCGACACCCCGCCGCAAGCGTGGAAGGATCTATTCTACAGTGTGAAAGTCGGAAGACCAGCGAGAAGTACGAACTGCGGCGCGGCGTCTCGTTTCACTGGTCGACGTGGCGACGAAAAATATGATGCAAGCCAAAACGGATTGGACGGAGCCTCCGCTCGACTCCGTGCGGCGATTTTGCGCGATTACGATTTTTCCCAGATCAAAGCGATTGTCGATATCGGCGGAGGGAATGGGACATTTTTGGCGTTTCTTCTGCAAGCTCATGATCTGCTTCGCGGAATCGTGTTCGACTTCCCCTGGGCGCTAGAAACCACGCAATTCTGTTTGACCGAAGAGGGAGTAACAAAACGCTGTAAGGTGCTGCCCGGAGATTTTTTGAAAACAGTTCCCAGTGGACATGACCTATATATCCTGAAAAAAATTCTCCAAACCTATAGTGATGAGCACGCAGTGGCGATTCTGAAAAATTGTCACCGCGCTATGCTGCCGCAAAGCAAACTGTTGCTTGTGGAAGCTGTCATCCCATCTGGGAATGCTTCCTCCGTTGCGAAATTGCAGGACCTTAAGCTCATGATTACCTCCGAAGGTCGCGAGCGGACTGAACACGAATTTCGCACGCTTTGTCGGCAAGCGAGGTTGCGATTACAACGGGTGTTTTCTCTGAACTCTGAGGCCAGCATCCTCGAAGTGGTGCGGGGGTAGGGCGACGAGCTAGAGGTAAAAGCCGCGTGCATACCTTTTCAAAAGGCAGTTAGCGGAAAATGCGAGGTGAAGGCCTTGCTTCCGTTGATTAAATCGCACCACAAATGAGTGGGACATCAAGGAGAGGCGATCCTTATGATCGCCCACCGGCACACCGCTTTCAGCAGGGCAAAGACAAGCTTCGCGCCTACGTACTTCCTCTTGAAGCAAGATTGACTTTCTCAAAAAGGTTTCGTATGCCATCGCGAGAACGCGATAGCAAAGTTCCCATGCAAAACTTGTCGCTCATCAGCAGCATGGGCGTAAGTGTAATTGAAGCGGGGACTCGTCAGATCTCTGACGAGAACGATCGGGGAACAGCGTATGGTAGCAGCATTGGAAGAAAGAAGGGCGGCTCGTGGTCACCGGCCTCTATGGAAGGAGATTGACCATCCTCCGAAAATTCTGATCGTGGATGATGAGCCATTCAATGTAGACATTTTAGAGCAAGAGCTTGCCGACATGGGCTACTCGACTCTGAGCGCAGCTAGTGGACAAGAAGCATTGGCGAAAGTTGCGGCTGAGAATCCTGACTTGATCCTGTTGGATGTCATGATGCCCGGTATGGACGGGTTTACCGTCTGCCGTCTCTTGAAGGAGCGAAAAGAGACTCAATTGATCCCGATTGTGTTTATGACCGCCCTGGGAGAGAGGAAAGACCGCCTCAAAGGGATCGAGGTCGGAGGCTATGATTTCTTCACCAAGCCGCCGGATCGACAGGTATTGTTCGCCCGGATTCAGAACGCGGTGGAGATGAAACACGCCATAGATCAGTTAAAGGGAGAGATGGTGCCGGACAAAACCTTCCGTCTGGATGGTGAATACTGGACCATCGCCTACCAGGGGACGGTCTCCCGCGTCAAAGATGCTTTGGGCCTACGATACATCGCGTATCTTCTTCATGCTCCGCATCGGAAGATTCATGTCCTTGAGCTAGTA
>JBFWZL010000295.1:0-8336 GCA_050185455.1 Binatia bacterium
TGGTATGTAGATCGCAAGAGGAGGGATTAGACATGGGGAATGTTTCTGGAGTCGATCGTTAATCGCGCTTGACGTTGGGAAGGGCTTTCAGCATGTTTCTGCTCGCTGTGGCGTACTCACCAATAAACTGGTTGAGTTCACGATAACCTTCTTCAATCTTTTTGTTCAACTCCCGTGGGTAGTAGAGTATTTTATGTCCACCGGGTTTGGCAGGCGCTGTATCTCTCAGTTTATGAACCGCTGAAAGCACAGCGTGATGAGCAAGGTACTCTCCAAGCAGGTCGATCAAATCGTTAGACGCCAAGCCAGCGCGATCGGAGATAATCTTGGTTATTTGGTCTCCTATATGAAGGATCTGTTCTGCAAGCGTCAAGGCTTTCTGATTAGTTTTCACCGCGGGGAATTGATCAAGTAGACGAAATCCTTTCCAGTCGCCGTCTTGGGCGCGGACATGCATACGATAGCCTTCAGGGTCAGGACCGGTAAGAAGTTTGTACCGCTCAGGTTCATCTTCCACCAATTGATAAAGCATCTTGTCATACAGGGCCCTGCTTTGCTCTAACAGAGCGAACATGGGGGCATAAAACAGTTCCATTTGCTTCAGGCGGAATTCGAGAATCTTTTCTGTATGGCTGAACACCGCCTCCTGCCGAGCTAATTCGAGAGATCGCTGTGCTGTCAGCTCCGCCCGCCGCTCCTCGCGCTTAGCAGTGAAATACGCGCTAAGCAAGGTGAGCAGGCCTGCAATTAGTGCCGCAACCAATGTCGGAGAGCCAACTACGATGGCAGTGACCCAATTGGTTTCTCCAAGCCCTTTTGACGCTTTTGCTAAGTCTATTTCAAGTTGTAAGACTCGGTTCGTTAAGCGCTGTAAATCCTCGGCGACCTTGTCATTTCCCGCTGGTGGGGGCGTGGTCACTGTTTGAGGTGGCTGAGAAGATTCGGTCTGTGCCAAAAGCACGTTAGAGGTCTGGAAGAGCACTAAAGACAAAATAAGAACAACGCACGTCAATACACGCCACGATCTCGCACCGGTAAAATATTCGCGCGGAAAGCTCACATCCTTCTCCCGTCCGTGCGTTATGCAAATCTCAGGGCTTTCCCTTCGGGTAGCGAGTCGCGTCGATCGCGATCCAGAGAAATACTAAAGAGACAACAACCAGCAAAATAGCAACAAGCGTTTCCATACCTAAAGCTCCTGTAAGCTTTGGATTTGCCGCTCAAGACGGCTAGGAATTTTCCAATCGCACTCGTGGGAGAATATAGAGATCCATCTCATCTTCAATGACGGCGCTCGCGGCCAAGCATTGATCTAATACTGCTTCCTCATCCGTTCCTATAGGAACGATCACGGCCAATGTGAAGTCCTCGTCTTCATACGGGGTAAGAGGCTCTAAACGGGCGTGAGGACAACGCTGATGTACATCTTCAATGAACCGCGTCACCGCCAAAGCGAGCCGTTGGTCATCTCGATAAGGTGTTCCACTCATGGGGGAGGTCCTCCGCTCCGTTGCTGGATTTCTCTACAGACCTGCTCGGCAATCTCGATTGCCCGGGCAGCCATTGTCTGTGTTACGGGCTTGACATCATAGTCGACATCAATCCGCTTTTGATAGAGCCACTGAAGGGGCCGTCGTAGGGGTTCCAGTAAACCTGGCCCTGTTCGTGGATGGGCAGGGGCAAACCAATATCCCCGGACAAAATGGGCAATAACTGCGGCGTGACGCCATTGCTGCGCTTGAGGAGGTGCGCCTAAAGCTGCCCACATGGCTTGGTAGCTACAGTAGTATGCACGAGAGATGGCGCTTGCCCAACGATCCACACTCAAAAGATGTCGGGCATCGTCAAGCATTATCAGGGCGGCGTTGAAACGGGCGGTTTCCACAACAAAAACTTATCACAACCAATGCAGTCTTAAGCAGCTAATGCGCGAACGCAGCCTTGAACGGCAACTACGGTCTGTTCGATTTCTTTTGGACTGGTACTGACATCGAGCGATAAGCGAATACTCTGTCGTGAGGCGGCGGAGTCGGGTTTCATCGCTTTAATAACATGAGACGGTTCATCCGAATCAGCCAGGCACGCTGAACCTGATGAGGCGCAGACACCTTCCTTGTCGAGGAGGATGAGCAGCGCTTCGGACTCAACACCGTGGAAGGTGATATTGCTCGTGTTGGCGAGTCGTTGCGTTTTGTGACCGTTTAGTTCTGTGTTGGGAATGGAATTGAGGATTCCGTCTTCCAGCTTGTCGCGGAGCGGACAAACTTTCTTTTCGTATTCAGGGAGGTGCTTGCGCGCCAGTTGAGCAGCTTTACCCATGCCAACGATCAGCGGCACGCTCTCAGTGCCGCCGCGCAGGCCGCGTTCTTGATGACCGCCATGTAGATACGGCGACATGGGTGTCTTACGTCGTACGTAGAGTGCGCCGATGCCTTTGGGCGCATGGAACTTATGGCCCGTCAGAGAAAGATAGTCGATCGGAATCTTCTGGACATCGATCACGGTTTTTCCTGCCGCTTGCACGGCGTCGCAGTGATAGAGCACACTACGTGAACGGCAGATGTCGGCAATCTCTTTGACTGGAAAGAGCACTCCTGTTTCGTTATTCGCCCACATCAGCGAGACGATGGCAGTCTCGTCTGTGATCGCGTTTTCGAGATCAGCCAGTTCAAGCAAGCCGTCGCGATCAACCGGTAAGTAGGTAACGCGATAGCTCTCCTTCTCCAACGCCATGCAGTAGTTAAGCACAGAGGAATGTTCGACTGCCGATATAACGATATGGTGCTTGTCGGGATGTGCCTTCAGGGCAGCATGAATAGCCGCGTTGTTGCTCTCCGTGGCGCAGGAGGTAAAAACCACTTCCCTGGGATGCGCTCCGATTAAATCCGCTACCTGCTCCCGCGCTGTCTCGATGACTGTCTTGAGCTTTGAGCCGAACTTGTAGCTGCTGGAAGGATTACCCCAGTCAGTAGTGAAATACGGCATCATCGCCTCCAGTACCTCCGGGAGCACACGGGTCGTGCCGTTATTATCCAGGTAAATCATGGAGAAGTTCGGTTCTCAGTTGGACAGGTGCAAAGATCAATCGTGATAGCGAAGCTAGGCAAGCACCAGAGAATCTGACGCAACGTCATCATCATCGTGGGCGCATACGATGAAATCCCCATACTCCTTTTTACTCCAACGACTCGTTTTGGTTGCAACTTCATTGGTCGAATCCCCTCGCAGTAACGTCAAGACGCCCATGAGCGGATCTGCGTCGAGCGCCTTGATGTCATCGTAGCGTCGGCGGAGAATTTGCTCAATCGTCACGGTCGTACAGTTGCCGCGACGAATCCAAATCACCTTCGGCGGAAAGCCTCGCAACACACACAAGTCACTGAAATCGGCGTCCTTCGTCACGAGCAAAAACCCTCCGCGCCGCGCATACTCGTACACTTCCTGATCCGGTACACGATCAAGCCCGAGCGGATAGACATGTTCGAGTCCGGATACAGGTCCGCTAGCCGGGCAACAAGCCGCGGCAATACGTTTTGGTCAAAGAGTAGTTTCATGCCGCCATAATGAGCAGGCGCTTCTCACGATCGGCGGCATACGCCAGACAGGCCCGGATATCTTCTTCGGTGAGATAGGGGAAGTCATCAAGAACTTCCTGTTGCGACATGCCGGAAGCCAAATACTCCAGCACCTCATAGACTGTAATTCGCATCCCTCGGATACAAGGCTTGCCGCCGCGCTTGCCAGGCTCAATAGTGATGACGTCTTGGTAATTCATGCGCTGATGGTAGAACTAACCGTCGTTATCGGCAAGAGTTTGATGATGCCCTTCGTCACAAATCGACGCAAGGTCACGTTAATGTAGTTGCTCATGGGCCAGATAGGTGGGGGCATAAGCCTTGGCTAAACGCATCATGTGCGCTAACTGAAGGTAGTGGTTTAACTCGGCGGTTTCTTCTGGTGATAGGCTGGTTGTTTTCTCGTGGTGGATCAAATCCGCTACTCGGGCCTTTGCCTCTTCCGAAGGCTAAAAGGCGACTGTGCCGCTTGGAGTCGTCGCCGCGGCAATAAAGTCAATGATTTCTTCGTAAGCTCGACTCAGGAGCATACTATAATTCCCCTGGTTGTTCCCATAGAGGCAAAGGAAATTATTCCAAGGGTCTTTGGTAAGCCCATCGATCTCGGCACTGACGGTGCATTGAGTGAGCGGAAAACCCGCATCATCCTTCCCACCGTGCGTTATGCAACTTTCAATGCTTTCCCTTCGGGTAGCGCGTCGCGTCGATCGCGACCGTGAGCAATATCAGGAGACAGCAACTAACAAAACGGCGACAAGCGTTGCCATGTTTAAAGCTCCCACAAGCTTTGGATTTGCCGTTCAATACGGCATCATGGCCTCTAGCATTTCCGGAAGCACACGGGGCGTGCAGTTGTTATCCAAATAGATCATGGTCCATGTCCATTATTGTTGGCGCTTCAGCCATTAGGAACTTTCCGACCACACTCGTGGGAGAATATAGAGAGCCATCTCATTTTCAATGGCTGCGCTCGCGGCCGAGTAGTTACAATTTCTGTTCCTTTGGTAGTCTTGCATTAACAGCTCGCTGTTCTAAGAAACTTGTCCTATGACTCTCCCACGCTTCGTCGTCCATCAACATAAAGCTCGGCACTTGCACTACGACTTTCGCCTGGAAATGAACGGCGTGCTCCGGAGTTGGGCCGTGCCGAAAGGCATGCCGCAGCGGTCCGGTGTGCGTCGGTTGGCTATTCAGGTGGAAGATCATCCGCTCGCCTATATCAACTTTGAAGGCACAATTCCTCAAGGGCAGTATGGCGCTGGCACGGTGCGTATCTGGGATAGTGGAACTTACACTTTGGAGAAGGCGGAACCGGACGAGTTGAAGTTCGTCCTCCACGGGGCAAAGCTGAAAGGAGCCTTCGTGTTGGTGCGGATGGAGACTCAGCCGGACAATTGGATTCTTTTGAGGCCCAAAGGTACGGAAGCTAAGACTCTCTAATGAATCAAGGATAAACGAAACCGCCTGGAGATCGTCTCTGGTTGACGATACTGTACAGCTCTCGTACCCTTTTTGACAAAGAATAAAGAAGAAGGAAGCGAGGAGGTTTTGACCATGCAGGTCAGCAGGCTCTCTGCAGAAGGTCAGATCACTGTCCCTGAAGAGATTCGTGAGGTCTTAAAGCTCGAACCTGGGGACTTCGTTGCCTACGAAATACAAAGTGGAGAAGTCATTCTTAGACGCGCCGAGCCCTTTGACGCCGCCTTCCATCAGGCGCTCTCTACTACGTTAGATGAATGGGATACACCAGAAGACGACGAGGCATTCCGTGATCTGTGATCCTGCGGACGTAGTAATCGTACCTTTCCCGTTTACAGAGAAATTAGGGGTGAAACGTTGTCCAGCTTTAGTGCTCAGCACAAAGGCTTTCAATGCAAACGGCCACACGGTCCTTGCCATGATCACAACCAAGTCCCACTCATCTTGGCCAGGAGACACCAGTATAGAGGATCTCTCTGTAGCAGGACTTCATGTTCCTTGCATTGTACGCTTAAAAGTTTTTACGCTGGATAACCGGCTCATTATCCGGCGTAGCGGGAGTTTTTCGGAGAAAGATCGTCAGAACGTGACGGAATCTTTCCGTCATTATTTCGTTCTGCTTTCTCAAACTGTTACACCGCTCAGGTGGAAGACCGCCCATCCACCGCCTCTATTGATTTTGAGGGAACCATTCCTCAAGCTCTCAAAACGAATGCAATGGACACATCAGCACGTCAGCCGTTAGGAAAGCAGGTCAAAGGCAAGCGGTATTTCCACATTGCAGCGCTTGAGGAGCTGGACTCTCACCTGCGTGAACGCATACGCTTCGCCGCCGCACAAGCCAGCCTCACTCCAGAGGCTGATTTTAATGTCATCAAAATTGCTGGGGAAGGAAACCGGATTTCCCTGCTTTACTATGAGCATTTCTTCGACAACCCGTTTCCGGCGTTGCAACGCTCATGTGTGATCGATTTGGCCTCTGGTCGCAGCAAGTATCTTCGTTACGATCTGTCTGACAATCCTCCCATTTTGCATCGTAAAGAACTCTTACTGCCAACTGACTATCCGCAAACGCGGCTCTTTGCCGCTTTAACGCAGCAACTGGAAGTGGCAGGGCTCCTTCGCGACTCGCGTCGCATTGGTTTTGCACGCCAGTGGCAAGAGCGTCTCCAATCAGCTGGATATGAAGTCCGAGAGCATCACCTGACGCCCCTGAACGGTTCGGCCCCACAACAACAATCTTCGACGGAAACGCTAGCACGACACCGCACCGCCCTACAGCGCTATGCGCTTTCTACCCCCATGCAAGCTCTCCACCGTCACGGCTACCTCGATGGCGCACGCACGATTTTCGACTACGGCTGCGGCAAGGGAGATGACGTGCGCATTCTCCGCCATAACGGCATCGAGGCCGCCGGATGGGACCCGCATTTTACGCCGGATGCGTCCCGGACGCAGGCGGATATCGTTAATATCGGCTTTGTACTCAACGTTATTGAGGATCCCTTGGAACGCGCTCAAGCGTTGCGTGGAGCGTATACTCTCACGGACAAGCTGCTTGTGGTTGCCGCCATGTTGACAGGAAGAGTGGCAACCAATGGGGAAGCGTTCAGTGACGGGGTGCGTACAAGCCGTAATACGTTTCAAAAATACTACACCCAACGCGAGCTGCGAGATTACCTTTCTTCAGTGCTCGACAAAGAACCAGTCGCGGTCGGGCCGGGAGTTTTTTTCGTCTTCAAGGATGAAAGCGAGGAGCAACGGTTTTTTGCGCAGCGCGCACGCAATCGCGTGGGACTCGGTCGACTCATCAGCCGCTTGCCAAAACCAACCAGAGCAGAGCGAGAACAAGCCTTTTATGACGCCCATCGCGCCCTACTCGAACAGTTGTGGGAAACCTGGCTTGCACTTGGGCGCAAACCAGAGCTAGGTGAGATCGCACAACGCACAGAGATAGAGAATGTCTTCGGGTCGCTTGCCAAGGCGCTGAGGTTTCTTGAACGCTTTCAGGGTACGGAAGCGACGACGGCGGCGTTTCGGTCGCGCAAAACGGATCTGGCGGTGTATTTTGCCCTCCAGCAGTTTGAGCAACGGCGGTCTTTTACTACTCTGCCAGAGGACCTGCGGCGAGACGTCCGCACCTTTTTTGGCAGCTATAAGAACGCGCAAGCGGAAGCGCGACAGTTGCTCTTTTCCACGGGCAACCACGAGCTGGTGCGGCAGGCATGCCGAGAGGCCGCGCATAACGGCATTGGTTGGCTGGAAAAGGACAGGGCTCTCCACTTGCACACCAGCCTGGTTGAGCGGCTCTCCGCCGTATTGCGCGTTTATGTAGGGTGCGCCAGTTATCTGTACGGCGATGTGACAAGCGCGGATCTCGTCAAAATTCATATTGACTCGGCAAAGATCACCTTGCTGTCCTTCGACGACTTCGAAGGTAAACCGTTGCCGCGCTTGCTGGAGCGCATCAAAATCCGCTTCCGCGATCAGGATAGCGAGCGTTTTGCCTACGGGAAGGGATATGAGCCACCCTATTTGTACCAGAAGTCTCGGTTCATTACCGAAGACTTTCCCCACCATGCCGAACAAGTAGCCTTCGAACAGGCGCTTGAAGAGCGACGACTGTTCGAGTTCAAAGACGGTTACGGTCCGTCTCCACAAGTCTTTGAGGACCGACTCAAGACGATGCGATTAGAAGTGGAGGGTTTTACGTTGCGACCTTCCCACGGTCCTGAGCCCCTTTGAACAACCGCTGAAAGTGATCATTCTTGGTCAAGCCATCTTTCGCTTTGTCAAAGACCCGATAGTCACAGGGGACGTGGCTGTCCTTTCAGGGGTAGGATTTTGAGTAAATTGCAACGAGCAAATACATAGGCCGGGCGTGGCAAGACCAATCGGCAGGCATACTAAGATGTCATGACACATTTTCAGAAAGCCGGAGGGAGCCGATGTCTTGCCGGCGCGCAGTCTATCAGTGGACCGAGGTAGTCACCACTTACCTGTCCCAGTTGAGTAAACCTCAAGCGACGGTGGTGGCGTTGTGAAGTGTGGGAATGATCTTAGCACGGTCGTGCGCCGTGAGTCTGTTCCTAGCCCATGGTTTGGAGCGCCAGTCCAACACGGTGCGCCAGCTCCTAAATCAAACACCCCAGGAAATTCTTTTTGCCGCGCACCGAAGCTGCGGCTCAAGGGTGGTGCGGTAGTCAATAGCTTGATTTCTTTAGAGGTTGCCGCCAGCAACGAGAAGCGCCATAATGCCGGATAGTTTTTATTGGGGAGGAC
>JBFWZL010000296.1:0-8331 GCA_050185455.1 Binatia bacterium
CCGATCACACGCGCCTATTGGCAACGACTCTCGACGGAAAAACGTTATCTCCGCGATGTGTATTGATATAGGATTCGCTAGCGCTACCGATACAAGTGCAAAAGCAAGAAAGGATCTTTTATGCCAGCCCATGCATTTCACCCCGACGGCATCGTTTCTCAGATCAAGACTTTTTTTAGCGACGTCCACGATCTGACGGACTTTTACTACAAACTTTACTTGTTGAACGGCTTATGCCGCAATTGCGACGGTCGCGGTTATCTGCACGACGCTGAACAAACATGTCCCCACTGCCACGGCAGCGGCAGCAAGGATATCTGGCAAAAAATCCCTTCCGCTTCTCCAAAAGCGTAAACGCTATTCTTGATGAGACAGATAACGAGAGTGGACCTCATTTGGCTCCGCTCTCTTGCCTCTCACGTATTCTCTCCACAGTAACTAAGGCCCTTCCTTACGCCGCCTTTTTGTAGCTCCATCGCATTTTCTCAAAACCGCGAGCGCCTAAACAATTCTCCGGTATCGTTGCCCCCTTTCTCGTGACCCGTCCTTTAAGCAAAGGGGGTTTTGACACCTGAGAAAGAATCATGGTTCAGTAAAAAGACATGAAGCCCTCGATCGCTGTGGACACACGGACGCAACAACGCCCCCCGCAACAACCGGCACAAGAGGTCTCCGGACCTGACCTCCGGCAGGCCTTCGCCCGTCTGATGAAGCAAAGCTTACGCCCGGCGGCGCTCTGGCTGGGGGGATTGTACGCTGTCTTAGCGTTGGGCCATCTGCTGATTCTCCCTTCTGCCTTTGCGCCTATCATGATCGCTGCGGCAACAATATCGGCGGCTGTACTGTTATCTCTCTACTACACCCTCACACGCTGGCCGATTCCTGACCGTTGGGCGCACGTCCTTGGCGGCGCCATCGCCGTCGTGGTGCTCACCAATAGCCTTCTGCACCTCTATCTTCTGTCCGCTCCGGAACAAACAACAAACCTGATCCTCCTGGTCATCGGCGTCGGGTATATTTTCCTCTCCACCACCTGGGTCACAGTCCTTCTCACCGCGGCATTGGTCGGGTGGGGTCTGGTCGCCTGGACAACGACGTTGTCCATCGCCTGGGGTCATTATGGATTCGCTTTGTTCATGGCCTGCCTCCTTTCAGTCTTGATTCATCAGGTGCGAGTGCAGACGTTGACGCAACTTGAAAAATTGCGGCAACAGGATGTTCGACAACAATCCGCGCTGGAAGAATCCATGAACGAACTGCAACTCGCCAAGGAGAAATTGGAGTTTCGGGTGCTTGAGCGCACGGCGACGTTGGCTAAACTGAACACAGAACTCCAACAAGAACTCGTCGAGCGCATGCAGATGGAAGCCGCCTTGCGCGAAAGCGAGGAGCGATATCGCACCCTGGTCGAGCAGGCTTCGGACGGCATTTTTACTGTCGACCCCAACGGCAACTTCCTTGACGTCAATACGCGCGGGTGCGAAATAATCGGCTACGAGAGAGACGAAATACTCCGCATGCGTATTACCGACCCCTTCGAGCCTGAAGATCTCTCAACCGCGCCACTCAAGCTGCAAGAGTTGCGCGCCGGACAAAACACCTTGACGGAGCGGCGGCTCAAGCGTCGGGATGGCTCCTTGTTCCCCGTGGAAATCAGCGCAAAATTGCTTCCTAATGGACGCATCCAGGGTATTGCCCGCGACATTACAGAACGCAAGCGTCAAGAAGAAGTCATTCATCAACTCAATGCCGAGCTTGAACAACGAGTGATCGAGCGCACGGCTCAATTGGAGGCCGCCAACAAAGATCTGGAAGCGTTTTCTTACTCCGTTTCGCACGACCTCCGCGCGCCGCTCCGCGCTGTCAGTGGGTTCGCCGAAATTATTGCGCGCCGACATCGCGCCGCCCTCAATGAAGAGGGGCAGCACTATATCGACAACATTGTCGAAGCAAGCGCCCGTATGAGTCGGCTGATTGATGACCTTCTAGTCTACTCGCGAGTTGGACGAAGGGCGATTTCTCTCAAACCAATTCCTCTGCAAGAAGTATTTCTCCAGGTGACAAAGGACTTGGCGCAACGAATTGCCGCCACCGGAGCCCAACTTACCATTCCCCATACACTGCCGCATGTGCTCGGTGATCTCACGCTGTTAAGTCAGATCTTTACAAATTTGGTCGGCAACGCCCTTTTGTATCATAAACCGACGGAGCCGCCTCGCATTACCGTTAGTTGTCAACCTCACAATGGTCGTATAGTGGTATGTATAATGGATGAAGGAATTGGTATTCCGGTTGAATACCAGGAAAAGATTTTTAATATGTTTCAACGCCTACATAGTAACGATACTTACCCGGGCACAGGGATCGGACTGGCGATAGTCAAGAAATCAACGGAATTGCTCGGGGGTCGCGTGTGGGTGCAATCCGCGGTTGATCGGGGCAGTGCTTTCTACGTGGAAATGCGAGCGGCGGCGTCATAAAGGCCAGTTTGCGTATGCAGCAGCCGGCACACATCTTACTCGTCGAAGACAACCGTATGGATGTCGAATTGACCTTGGACGCATTTCGCGAGGCGGCGCTCACTAGTACAATCCATGTCGCCTCTAACGGACAAGAGGCCCTTGATTATCTTTTTGGCCGGGGCTCGTTCGCGGACCGTTACACCCACCCGCTCCCTGACCTTATCCTGTTAGATCTCAAAATGCCTGGCGTTGACGGTTTTGAAGTGCTCCGACAACTCAAAGTCGCGCCGCAACTCAAGCGCCTACCGGTCGTTGTGCTCACGTCTTCCCGAGAAGAAGGCGACCGCGCGCTGAGCTACGATCTTGGCACGAATAGTTACCTTGTAAAACCGCTTTCTTTCGAGGGATTTCTCGACGTGGTTCGTCAAGTCGGCGCATATTGGTTGGTCTTAAATGTCGAGCCACCGTAGAAACACGGCGACACTCGCGGAACGACAACCTGGAGAAAACCAGGCAGAAAGCAGGGCTCGGCCCACGTACTACACAACTTTTCCTTCAGAACAGCATTGAGAGTGATCACGGATGACGACCCCTCTTCGTGTTCTTTATATCGACGATTCTTCGTTTGATCGTACGCTCGTGCGCGACGCCTTGGAAAAGGAATACGGAAACTTTTCCGTCATCGAAGCCGCCTCTCGGCAGGAATTCGAGACCCAGCTTGAGCACAGCGGTTACGATGTCATTTTGAGCGATTTTAATATTTTAGGATTCGAAGGATTACAGGTGCTCGATGCCGTACGCGCCCGGGCCCCTCAGCTCCCCGTTATCATTGTAACCGGCACCGGTTCCGAGGAAGTCGCCGTCGAAGCGATGAAACGCGGCGCTGACGATTACGTCATTAAAACCGTGAAGCATATTCGCCGTCTTCCCTTGACGATCCATACCATTCTGGACAAGAGACGACTACAACAAGAGCGAGAACGAGCCCAGGAGGCTCTTCGCGAAGAAGCGACCATAACAGCAGCATTAGCCAGAGTCGGGAGAGAACTCATTTCCCTCCTGGGAACACCGTCAATTTTGGAACGGCTCTGCCATTTATCGGCTGAGGTGCTGCACTGTGAATGCAGCCACACGCTCTTATGGCGGCCACAGGAGAAGGCGTATCGACTTATCGCGAATTGGGGGTACTCTCCCGAACAGCAGCAGGCTGTGACAACCCTTGAGATTCCACGCCGCGACACAGACGAAGTTGAAATGCGACTCAACGCGGGCGAAGAAGCCATTGTTGTCCAGGCTGTCGATCCTGTGGCAGCTCGGCAAGAACCGTCAGAGTCTGAGCAAAAACAGCAGACTCAAATCCAGATTGCGCTTCGACGGGGAAAAGAAACCATCGGGAGACATGCCTGTGTCTATCTTCATTCGACAGCTATAACCCCACGTCATTTACGCATTGCCAGGGGCATCTCCCAACTTGCTTCCTTTGCCTTGGCGAACGCTTATTTGTTTGAGGAACTCCAGCAGGCCAATCGTCTCAAAGCCGATTTTCTCGCCACGATGTCTCACGAACTCCGCACGCCGCTCAATATTATCATGGGGTACTCGGAGTTACTGCTGGATGAGATGTTTGGTCCCCTTAAGGATGAACAAAAAGGTCCGCTACAACGAGTCGACGACAGCGCTAGAAACCTTTTAACTCTCATTACCGATACCCTTGACATCAGTCGTCTCGAAACCGGCCAACTTCCGGTCGATATCCAAGAAGTCAACCTCAATTCCCTCTTTCAGGAACTCGAACGGGAGCTAGGAGGTTTCCCCGATAGACCAAAGGTTCAGGTCTCCTGGACGATTGCGCCAGACTTCCCTCCTTTTCACACCGATCCTATAAAGCTGAAAATTATCGTCAAGAATCTCGTAAGCAACGGCGTAAAATTCACCGACAACGGAAGCGTCTTTGTCAGAGCACAGGCCAAAGGTGCAAGTGCGGAAATTAGCGTGGCTGATACCGGGATCGGCATTTCTGAGGATATCTTGCCGGTTATCTTTGAGCCGTTCCGCCAAGGCGACAGTTCTATAACACGTCGGTACGGCGGTGTCGGTCTTGGACTCTATATTGTCCGCCGTCTCCTCGATTTGTTGGGAGGACACATCTCTGTCGAAAGCGTTGCGGGACAGGGCTCCACGTTTCGCGTGACGCTTCCCCTTACTTCGTCGCGGTAAGTAATTGGGCAATACCGCCGAAGAGCTGACGCCTGGAAACCCCGTGAAAACCGGCGGCTTCAAACATGTGCCGTAAGACAGCCGGTTCCGGTAAATAAGCCGTGGATCGCGGCAGATACGCATACGCCCACGAGTCGGACAAAACAGCCCCAACGACAGGCACCACATGGTTGAAATACAGCTGATGCCCCCATTTGAGTAACCTATTGCGCGGTGTATCCACCTCAAGAAACGCCACACGGCCCCCCAAGGCGACAACCCTCGCCACTTCTTTCAGCACCTCAGGAATCGAGACAAAATTTCTGAGGGCAAAGCCGGAAACCACTGCGGTAGCCCACCCCGTCTTGAAAGGCAGACAACTCGCATCAGCCTGCACGAACTCAGCCTGAATCCGGCGACCCTGCGCCCCGGCCAGCATATTGGCGGAAAAATCTACGCCCACTACACGAGCTCCCGTATGTACCGCAAGCTCACTAAGATCCCCCGTACCGCACGCCAGATCAATTACCACATCAGTAGGAGCAAGCGACAACGCGGCGATAGCCTCCCTGCGCCAGCCTTGATCTAAACGAAAAGACAATAGCCGATTAAGCGTATCGTAACGAGGCGCGATGCGGTCGAACATTGCACGAACGACAGCGGCTTTCTCCGACGCTAAAGGCAAGGGATTTTTCGAGGAAGAGAACGGACTCATGAGGATCAATGGATAAAGGGGGAACGAGATAAATGAAAGGGGAGTGAGGAAGCAGGACTGCTCTTGCCTCTTCCTTTTAGGATATGTTCCGATAATGAAAAAGATGATGGGGAAGGATGCATGACGTTATCTGACATATTCTCATTGACCGATCTGCAACAACTTGAGGCACATGGGATGACAGTAGAAGCCGTACTGCAGCAGATTGGTTGGTTTCAACAGGGATTTCCGTTTATCCACCTGCAACGCCCCTGCACAACGGGAGATGGGATCATTGCCCTCGCCCCTGCGGAACTGGATCGATTCATTACCGTGCACGATCACGCCGCACATTTGGGGAGAGTGATGAAATTTGTCCCTGCTTCGGGAGCGGCAAGCCGCATGTTCCAGTCACTGCTGACGCTTGCCCATCGTCCGGAGCCATTGACGCCTCTATCCGTCGCGAACGCCGTCGCCTCCGGAGATCAAGACTGCCAGCAGTTCAGGCAATTGCTCACAAAACTGCCGCAGGTCGCTTTTACCGACGATCTGCGGCGAGTCATGGCCCGAGACCATTTGGACCTCGACACTATCCTTTCTATCGGCCAGTACCATGAACTCCTGGCCTATCTCTTAACCTCGAAAGGACTAGACTACGCCAACCTGCCGAAGGGTTTGATTCAATTTCATCGCTATGCCGATCACACCCGCACTCCGTTTGAAGAGCACCTTGTGGAAGCCGCGGCCTATACCCAAGCCGACACTCACACCGCACGCATCCATTTTACCGTTCCAGTTGAACATCAAGAGACAATCGCCGCGTACCTGCATACAGTGCTCTCTCGCTACGAACAGACCGGATGTCGCTACCACATCACGTATTCCGTGCAGAAACCCTCGACCGATACGATTGCAGTGGACCACGACACTAAACCTTTTCGCGACGTGAACGGTGCTTTGGTTTTTCGGCCAGGTGGCCATGGCGCGCTGTTGGAGAACCTGAACGACCTCAAAGGCGACATTATTTTTATTAAGAACATCGATAATGTTGTTCCTGACCATTTAAAAACGGACACATATCGCTACAAAAAAGCGTTGGGCGGTTATCTAGTCACTCTGCAAAACGAGCTGTTCGCCCACTTGAAACGCTTGCAGCAAGAGCCACTTGATCCGTCGGCGCTCACAGAAGCATTTACTTTTGCCCAGGAAAAACTGTTTCTGCAACCGACAAAAGATATTTGGCAAGCGAATCTGCCCGTTCAGCGAGCCTTCCTTTTACAAAAACTGAACCGGCCGATTCGCGTCTGTGGGATGGTCAGAAACACCGGCGAGCCGGGAGGCGGGCCGTTCTGGGTCCGAGAGCAAAACGGGTCGCTCTCGCTCCAAATCATCGAATCTTCCCAGGTGAATATGGAGGCCCCGGAGCAACGAACCATATGGCGGTCCGCCACTCATTTCAACCCGGTCGATATAGTATGCGGGGTGCGAGATTTTCAAGGACAAGTGTTCGATTTACATCGCTTCATCGACCCTAGCACCGGCTTTATTTCAAGCAAATCCAAAGATGGAAAAGAACTGCGGGCGCTTGAGCGACCAGGCCTGTGGAACGGAGCCATGGCAGAGTGGAACACAGTCTTTGTCGAAGTTCCGCTCAGTACCTTTAACCCAGTGAAGACTGTGTATGATCTGCTGCGGTCTGAACACCTTGGCCTATAAAGTTCATAGAGTTTGTCGAGCTTCTAGAGCCTACAAGATCCCTAGGGCCTGACCGGCTCAACAAACCCCATAAATTCAATAGATCCACCAAACCCCATAAACTCACCAACCCACCAAACCCAATAAATCTACTAAACTCCTAAACCCTCCTTCCCTCGCGCCGATAAGTCCCTGTGAGAAACCGTTCGTCCTCGTAGGAGGGTAAGGAGAAGATATGAAGACCATTTTGTTAGCGGATGATGAAGCGAACTTGCGCATGCTTGTTCACACGACTCTAGATGATCCCCAATATCGTATTCTTGAAGCTGCGGATGGAACCTCAGCTTTTGAGCTTGCCAAACAAGAGCAGCCGGATTTGCTCGTGCTCGACTGGATGATGCCTGGGATGACGGGAATTGAAGTCGCCCGAGCTTTACGGGGCAATGCCTCCACTGCCCACATTCCCATCATCATGCTCACCGCTAAGGGTCAAGAAAAAGACAAAGAGCAAGGGCGCGCGCTCGGAACGTACGCCTATCTCGTGAAACCCTTCAGCCCGCTCGAACTACTGGAAAAAGTCCAGGAAGTCCTTAGCTAGTCTCTCTGTCCCGGAAACGCCAGTAGTAAAAAGGAAGAGAAGACATGGAAAACGGAGCGGAACGATTCTCTCAAGACGCCATCGCCAAACCGGGAGATGCCGTTCAGGCGCAAATAGATCGCGTCCATTTACAGATGGCGCTCTACGCGCGGGACCTGAAACGCATGGTCGACGCCGAACGGCAAAAAGCGCAGGCGTTGGCGGAGGCGAATGCTCGCCTTGCCATTTTGGATCGTTTGAAGACCGACTTTTTAGCATTTATTGCTCACGAACTGCGCACGCCGTTGAGCGGGATGCTCGTCCTTGATCTTCTGGATCCCCATGGTGATCCACAATCCCTTGCGGAGATGATCGACATCCTCCGTAACGGCTACGAGCGCTTAGAAAAGTTTATTGAACGGGGGCTGGAGTACTTTAAGTGGTTGGCGGCTGAACCGTGCGCTGACCGGGCAGCGGTTAGCAATCTGGTGACGATCGCCCAAACAATGATCGACTCCAGGGAGGAGCTTCGTAACCCAGAGGTCACACTCGAGAGAGACATGTCCCAGGAGCCATGCTTCGTCCGTGGCGAGAGCGAACCCCTAGCGCGAGTCGTCGGTGTTCTTCTTGACAATGCCTTTAAGTTTTCTGAAAATGACAAACACATTCGCGTCAGTGTCAAAACGGAGAACGGACGAGTCACGCTG
>JBFWZL010000297.1:0-8301 GCA_050185455.1 Binatia bacterium
TGGACCGTCCGGCTCTCCGGTCATATGCATGAGCCTAGAAAAGGCCTGAGCGATAAAATCGTCCCCAGCAGCGCGCGTAAGATTTCGATCGCCTCCGGTTGTCGCCAATCAAGGCATAGACTTTTTTTGCCGCGATTCTGTTGGACAAAGTATCCGCTACGTCCTGCCTTAATCGTTGGCAATAAGCGCGCGGGATCCCCCATCGGAGCGATCTCGACTTTGACGATGTCCGCTCCCATCTTGGCCATCAGGCGAGTGACCGTCGGTCCCGCGAGATATTGGGTAAAGTCGAGTACCCGGCAACCTGACAACATTCCGGCATGAGACTGCATATCCGCCATTCTCCCCTCCTTCTGGGGCCCATGAACGGCACGACAGAACCACGGTTCCTACCACGCAATCGTTTTTTCTTTCAACGCCAGGATCTCCTCCGGTGTGTAGCCGCCCACGTATTGGAGGATCTCGTCGGTATGCTGACTGAAGTTCGGGGCGCCGTGTGTCTTTGGCACGGAAGTTTTCTCGAGGGCAAACGGAAACCCCACCGTTTTGATCCCGGAATCCAACTCGGTCAGGTAGTGATTCGCCATGACTTGCGGATCGGCAGGAAGATCGCTGATCCGATTCACCACAGAGAACCAAAACTTCTTCTCACGGAAAAGTTGCTCCCAGTGGGCGCGGGGCTGCATGGCAAAGGCCGTGTCGAGGATGGCGACCAGCTCTGTGCGGTGAGCCGCTCGCTGCTTATCGGTGGCGAAGCGCGCCTCATGCTCCAACGCGGAGAGCCCCATGACCGCACAGAAGTCGGGCCAGAACCGTTGCGCGACCGCCATGCCACACGCGATCCACTGCCCATCCGCACAGCGATAGAGATTCATGAGCGGATTGGCGACGGTGGTCCGATCAAACGAGGCGAAGTCCGCGCCCATATTGGCGACCTGCGCAACATTATAATATTGCAGCCACATCATGGCGCTCAGCTGCGAAGACCACACTGCCTGTGAAACGCCGGTGCGTTCACGTCCGAGCAAGGCAGCGAGCACGCCAAATCCCAGCATGGTGCCCGACAAGATGTCGCTCAGCGCCCCCATAGGGTAGGTCGGGGAGCCGTCCGCAGTCGGTGTATTGAACATAAAGCCTGAGCGCGCCATGCCTACCGTGTCCTGGCAAGGGTCTTCCGCGTGGGGTCCGTGTGGTCCAAATCCGGTCGCATGGGCATAAATGAGATCTGGCTTAAGCGCGAGTAGCGTTTCGCGATCGATGCGAAATTCGCGCAGGGTGGCGGGGTGCAAATTCGTCACCACCACATCCGACTGTTGCACGAGCCGATAGAACACCTCTTGCCCTTCCGACGTGCGCAAATCGATCCCTACGGCTTTCTTGTTGCGATTGGCGATCTCGAACATTAGACTCCGCCCGTCGGCAAGTACCTGTGGTTGGCCAAACATCGCCCGCACCCCCCGTGCGAAATCTCCTTGGCCAGGTTTTTCTACTTTGATGACCTCTGCGCCCAGATCCGCCAGCATCATCGACGCGAGGGGACCTTGGATCCAAATCGTGACATCCAGCACGCGAATCCCTTCGAGCGGCATGCGCATTGGCTGTTCCATGTGTCCTCCTTTATCTTCGCATCTAACCGATCGCATCGTATGGCGTCCCTCCGCACTTTTCTAGAGACGTCACCAGGAAGGAGTCAAAGGTATTGACCAGGCGAAAGCAGTCACAGTGGGCGCTTGGATCGAATTTTCGATCGCCAACCACGGTCTCGTGGCTGTGCGTGACGAGACGGGCGCAATGCCTGTCGCCATCGCGGGACGAAACTTGTACAGGGGTGGGGGAAGGATGTGGCGTTCAGGTGTCCCTTCCACGGGTGGATTTTCAATCTCGCTGGAACCTTAAAGGCGATTCCGTACACCTGGGGTTTTTTTCGGAAAAGATCCGGAGCTGAGAGCGAGGCGAAAAAGGGATACGGCGACGATTCCTTCACTTTTGATTCATTTTGCATAACTTTCCCGTTTGCTGAGATCGACACCGCTTTCTTCTTTGCGAACGAGAGGCAGGCCATTCGTGTGTCGCTTCAGATGTGACCTTGGGAGGAAAAACGGGCAGTAACTTTCGTTGAACGGTGAGATCTCATGCCTCAAGCGCACCGCGCGACTCTAGTGCATTTTGGTTGCAAAGCTAGAGTCCGTAGCGTACGCTGCGCGCATGGAAACCCTAACGCGGCGGCAAATCGTGCGTACAGCGCAGGCTGTCCTGAATACGCCAATGTCTTGCTATTCCAATCCGTACGCTTCTAAGGAGAACAGAACATGCTAACACAACGAGTGATTTCAGCGGATTCGCATTTGACCGAACCTGGAGATCTGTGGGTTGAGCGGCTCGACCGCAAATATCGCGACAACGCCCCACGGGTGATTAAGAATGACAAGCCTACTGGCCCTGCCTATCTCTTTGTCGGCCCCGGTATTCATCCATTAACAGTGGCCGGCGTGTTTGCAGCAGGGCGGAGTGGTAGCGAGCTGCGTGAGCATATGAAACGCGGCTATGAAGCAGCGCGCCCAAGCGGCTGGGATCCAGTCGAACGCCTCAAAGATCAGGACCTCGATGGCGTCGTTGCTGAGGTTCTGTATTCGAGCCTCGGGATTGTCTTGTTTAATCTGCCAGATGTAGAGTTGCAGCAAGCCTGCTTACGTGTCTACAACGATTGGGTCGCGGAGTTTTGCGCGCATGATCCGAAGCGATTGGTAGGCATCGGTTTGTATACGCTCAAGGCGCTGCCCGATATCTCCGAAGTTGAGCGTTGCGCAAAGCTCGGACTCAAGGGCATTCTCATCCTTGCTTCTGATACGATTGATATGGCGTACAGTGACGAACGATTTGAACCACTCTGGCGAGTGTGTGCCGACACTGGGCTCACCGTTTCTCTCCATAAGCCGTTGGTGTCTGGCATGCCGCTCACGCCAGCGATGCCCACTATGGCGGATTTACAGATCTACGTGATTCATATCGTCGAGCAATGCCTCACCCGCATGGTCTACGGCGGTGTTTTTGAGAAGTTTCCATCACTCAAAGTCGTCTCAGCGGAAAATGATATCGGTTGGATTGCCAACTGGATGCATCGGCTTGATCATGTCCACAGCAAAGTCGCGAATGCGAAACCGTTGCCACTGAAGCCAAACGAGTATGTGCGACGCAATGTGTGGGCGACGTTCCAAGATGACCCACTTGGTCCTGCGACCTGGCAGTTTTTTGGGGAGCATAACTACATGTGGGCCTCAGACTTTCCACATGCGGACTCAACTTTTCCGCATTCGTTGAAAGTAATCGATGAGAATTTCGCTGGAATTCCCGCTAGAATTACACGGAATATGGTCTTCGAAAATGCGAATCGGTTGTACAATATGGGGCTCAATTGACGGGCGCGCTGATTGCGGATTGCGACAAGACTCAGAGCCGGGAAAGGAAAAAAGAGGAAGGCGCTAGTCAGAAATGGCAAAACCAAGCACGATCATTTTTTGAAGATGGTTCCCACTGCTGTAGATCAGAAGCAGAGCTACACGAGTATGGTCCTGTTGGACGGATGGTCGGCGTCAGTGGAGTACTGGTTCTTCCCCGACGATGCTCAGACTTAGTACAAGCGCGGCCCAATAAAGACGCCGTCCACGAAATGCTTGGTTTTGGTTGCCGCCTTTTGCGGCAACCTCATCAATTCCTCGGCCAGCTCGCGAACCGCGGGCTGCAGGTCTCCGTCCTTCACCACCCGATGGACCATCCCCAGTTCATGCAGTTCGCGCGCCGAGAAATGGCGGCACAGGATCATCGCCTCTTTCGCACGCCATGGCCCCAGCCGCGCGGCCATGACCAGCGCCGGTCCCCCTGTGAATGCAGCGCCCAATTCGACCTCTGGAACCCAGAACTCGGTGTGCTCCACCGCTACGATAAAATCAAAGGCAGTAGCGAGCGCCCATCCGCCTCCCACCGCATAGCCATTCACGGCGGCAATCGTCATACAGTCCAGGCGCGTGATCTGATCAAAGATACGCCCGACCGCGCGCCCGACCGCGCGCGCCTCGCCGCGACTGGCCGAGAACACTCGTAGTCGTTCTTCCCGATCACTGATACCTTTCACCGCCGACATGTCCGCACCCGCCGAAAACGCTGCGCCAGCGCCGGTGACGATCAGGATGCGCGCCTCGGGATCGTTACGCACGTCGCGCACGAGACCTTCGAGCTCGTTCATCACCTCCTGGTTCAGGCAGTTACGCCGCTCTGGGCAATTGAAGGTGATGGTTGTTACCGCACCGTCCTTTTTGTAGAGAAAATTATCAGCCATGCAAACTGTGACTCCTCTCATCTCGCTCAGCGAGGTTGTGACCACATTTACAATCGCCCCTACTTCCCTTCGTTCTGTTCTGGATCGTCTGTGTCACTAACGCTCAGGAGCCGCGTATGGTTTACGATCGGCTCCGTGAGAAGAAGAAAAATATGTGGGAGTGGCTCCGCGTCTCAATCACTTTATGACGTAAGACTGCAACGACACCTTGCCTTTAGTACAACACCTGCTGTTCTCTTAGTTGCACGATGTCCTCGTCTGTATACCCTAAGACGTTGTGTAAGACTTCAGCCGTGTGTTGTCCGAGCAGCGGTGCTGGAGCACGGACGCCATTCGGGGCATTGGTCAAAATCCATGGAATTCCGGTATGCGTCTGCGTACCGACCTCCGGATGCGGTAGACGAGCAAAAAATCCACGCCCGTTGAGATGTCTATCTTCGACTAAATCTTTGCTGTTCATTGAGGGGAAGGCGGCAACGCCTACTGTTTGCAAACTTTGGGTGATCTCCCAGCGGTCATGTTGGGTCGTCCAGGCTGTTATGCACTGCTCTAGCTCATCTTCATGCGCCTTGCGATCACTAGCGGTGCGGAAACGTGGATGGTCTATTAACTGCGGTTGGTCCATCACCTGACAGAGCGCCCGCCACTCTTCTTCCGTGCCACAGGCGATCGCTACCCAGGCATCTTCTCCACGACAACGAAAACAGTTATGCGGCGCCATCCAGACATCGCGATTTCCTTGTCTCGGTGGTTCCGCGCCGTTCATGGCATATTCCATCCATCCCTCAGCGGCTAACACCGTCGCAGCGCTCCACAAGGGGACGTCGATATATTGCCCGCGTCCTGTGCGGGTGCGTGCGGCGAGGGCTGCGCAGATTGCGGCTGCCGCCGTGATGCCAGCATTGGGATCACCAATAGACACGCCAAGCTCTTGCGGTGGACCGTCTTGATATCCTGTCAAGGCTGACAATCCGGTCAGTGGCGGTATGGCTGGACCATACCCCATATACTCTTTGAGCGGGCCAGTGTGACCATAACCGGAGATCGAGACCACGATTAGATCAGGCTTCAGCTTCTTCAACTCCTCATAGCCTAGGCCCATGTCGTCCATCACGCCTGTGGCGAAGTTATCAATGACTACATCACTCTGCTGAATGAGTTCTTTTGCCAGTGTAATACCTTCTGCCTTTCCCAAGTTGAGCCGGATACTCTTTTTTCCTTGGTTCCATTGATTGAACGGACCAGACGCATCATACCCAGGCTTCACTCCTTTAGGCGCAATTGGTAATCGCCGCATTAGATCAAGATGCGCTTGCGATTCAATCTTGATCACCTCCGCACCGAGATAGGCCAGGTGCATGGTACAGTACGGTCCTGCCCACACCCAGGAAAAGTCCGCGACACGAAGACCGGTCAGCGGTAAACTGGAACTGGGGGCCGGGGAGTGAGGGGGAGGGAGAGAAGAGGGGGAATCTGACGCCTGGACTGTTAAGCGTGCAGCTTTAGCGTTATGTTCACCCAGCAATGGTGCGGGTCGGCGTATCCGCCACCAGGGTTCGTGCAACTGGTACGGCGCACCGAAATGCGTGAGCGTTCCAGCGCGAGGGTGTGTGACGTCGACAAAAAAGTGACGAGCATGTAGTTGCTCTTGTCGCGCTAACCCGGCCATCGTCAACACCGGCGCGAAGCACAGCCGCCGCGCTTGCCCGGCATGGAACAAGTCTTCTACCTTCCACTGCCGTGTCCATTCTTCGACGTAGCCCTTGAGCGCATCTTGATTCTTAATGCGATTCGTACGTCCAGAAAAGATCTCCCACCGGGTCCACTCGGGATTGCCCATGAGTTCGACCAGCCGTTCCCATTGATCCTCTTCTGGGCAGACCAAGAAAATGAGCCCGTCTTGGCACTCATACATGCCCCAGGGATACATGTAGCGCTGCCCCAAGCGCGAGGCGATGCGGCCCAGGTAGCTGTAGTACACAATCGCCTGTTCAAGAAACGAAGCAATGAACGCTTGCACGGAGAGATCGATATGCTCGCCTCTTCCCGTCGAAAGCGCATGCGTGTAAGCCGCAAGCGTAGCCGTAGCCGCGGCAATTCCACCTTGAAAATCACATTGCTGCCCGAAGGCTTTGAGTGGCGGGAGATCTGGGTGATCGGACGCGCCGGGACTTAACCACGCCCAGCCGCTGGCATGCGCCAAGGTTAACTCATAGGCATGATAGTCCTTGTGTGACCCGGTCAAGCCAAAAGGTGTGATGGAGCACATCACCAATCGTGGATTCAGCTCACGAAAGATGTCGTACGCGATCCCGCGCGCGGCCATCGCACGTGGAGGATAGTTATGTACCAGCACATCCGCCCAGCGCACGAGGCGATGCAGATCGCTTTGTTGACAGCTCAGGTCGAGAGTCACGCCTCGTTTGTTGGTATTGAGATATAGGAACAGCCCGCTTTTCTCTGGGTCAGCCACACCGCCAGGGAACGGGCCGCGGTGGCGCGCTGGATCTCCCTGAGGTTCTTCGACTTTGATGACATCGGCGCCAAGGTCGGCCATCAATTTTGTGGCCTGAGCAGCAGACACCATGGTCCCCAACTCCAGTACGTTCACTCCCTCAAGTCCGTGCATGTGGATTCTCCTGATGAATGCGTTGACACACTACACCACGGCCTCTTGAACGTGTCCACCCTGCGCCTTTGTCTGTTAGGAAAAGGAAGAAGCGTAAAGATTCTTCCCGAGGACGGGAGTCCGTTGAGCGGCGTGGGCAGCGCCCGCTGTCGCCAGCTTCTGGCTCAACCTCATTAGATTCGGATATGCACTGGTGGCCGGACGGATAAACGATGCGATCTTTCAAGAAGTGATATTAGGTCCAGGGTTTGACGTCTAGGGTCGAAAGATGGAAGGTGGAAAGCGGGAGAGGGAGGACTAAAAAGCAAAAGTCAAAGGGCGAAGGTCAAAAGGCAAAAATAAAAGAATAAAAGCATGAGAAACGAAAGCTGAAAGCTAAGAAAGGGGGAAGAGAAAGCTTTACGCCTTATGCCTCCCGTCTCGTGTCTTACATTGGCCGTTTGTAAGTTACGGCTCCGCTACTTCCACCACCATCTCAATCTCCACTGTCCAATTGAACGGTAATGAGGCCATCCCAACCGCCGCGCGGACGTGTTTGCCGCGCTCTCCGAAGATTTCCACTAACAGATCCGAGCAGCCGTTAATAACTTTTGGGTGTTGGTCAAAAGCCTCCGTGGCGTTCACCATGCCAAACACGCGCACGATTCGTTTCACCTTGTTGAGATCGCCAATCTTGGCTTTTAAGGTTGCGAGGAGACAGAGCGCGGTTTGCCGCGCCGCTTCATAGCCTTCCTCGATTGTCCGCTCTTTCCCGACTTTTCCTTTGACCTTTTCTGTTACTTCGCCGCAGGGCCCATGTCCGGCCAGAAACACGAGGTTGTTCGTTTGTACTGCGGTGACAAAATTCGCCACTGGCCGAGGTGGTGCTGGTAACGTCAGCCTGAGTTCTTGCAGCCGTTGCTCTGGGTCAGAGCTGTGTTGCGCCCAAAGAGGAAGGGGGACCTGGAGCAGGGCTATGCATACGAACGTCGAGAGAATCGACGGCGCCTTAAAGAACGCGAATCGTTGTGAGGTTGTCATTCTGGTTTGTTCCATTCGTCGTCTTGAGCGAGAACACTGACGGAGTCGTATTCTCGCCCCTTCGGCAATTACCGGTAGGACTTAGATATGTTGGCGAGAAAGAAAATCTTTCATCGTGGCGATAAACGGTTCCCGCGCGGAAATGAAAAATCCATGGCCGACATTGTCAAAAATTTTCAGCTCGGCTCCGGGGATTTCTCGGGCAATGATCTCGGAATTAGCTGCGGGAATCAGCAGGTCGTCGCGGCCAGTGACAACCTGGGTAGGGATTTTGATGTCTTTCAGATGCTTAAAAACCCGTAAGGTCATGGTTGCCTGA
>JBFWZL010000298.1:0-8295 GCA_050185455.1 Binatia bacterium
TCCGCCCGCCCATTCAAGTAACGCGGCGTCGTCCGTCACGATTACTCCAAGCAGGTGCGCGCGCAGATGGGCTTCCCGAATGACTTCTACGCGAAAGGTCTGTGGGGTCTGCGCCAACCACAACTCTTGACGTGGCATGGTGGCGACGACCATCTGCTCTTTGTTCACCTTTTTGATCGTATCTCGCGCTGGAATCGCGACGAGTGCACCCCCGTACTCAACCGCAACCGCGACGCTTCGGTCCACGACCTCTGCGGTGATAAATGGACGAGCCGCATCATGAATAATCACAATATCGCAGTCAGATTCAAGCGCGGTGAGACCAAGACGAACCGAATCTTGCCGTTCCTCCCCTCCATGAGTAATCACTAAGGGAATAGCAAATGGACCGGATTCTTCTAGCAGTTCCCGACAGAGGGCCTCTCTCTCCGCGGCAACTACAAGGATGATTTTTTCTATAAGGGCAGAACGGGTCAGGTTCCGTAGCGTATGAACGACGAGAGGGGCTCCCGCCACGGATAGAAACGGCTTCGGAAGCAGCGTTCCCATCCGCTCTCCCTTGCCTGCGGCGACAACAACCGCGTTGACCACCATGAGGGGTGTGTAACCTTACGCAGAGATTTAGGGTCGCGCCGTAGCCGTAATTCGCATTGAGCCCGATGCGAACATGGTGTGCAGCTCGGCCAAGATCTTCTCTTCTGAGTGTTCACTTGCGATAGCTAGTTCTTTAACGAGCAGATTACGAGCGGTATCGAGCATGGTGCGCTCGCCAAAGGATAATTCTTTTTCGGCCTTCAATACGAGCAGGTCGCGGAGAATTCTGGCAATCTCAACAATCGAGCCGGTTCGAATTTTTTCATGATATGCTCTGTAGCG
The DNA here is from genome assembly GCA_050185455.1 of Binatia bacterium. Classification (GTDB taxonomy): domain Bacteria; phylum Desulfobacterota; class Binatia; order Bin18; family Bin18; genus SYOC01. Next base: position 877 of record JBFWZL010000298.1, read on the forward strand.
CCGGTTCCAATGCGCCAGGTCTCCGATGGGTTTCCGCCTGCGGAGAATGCGGTAGACCTGACTTACCATTTCTTTACTCATTATAGGGCGGAGCCCAATGGAGGTGACGTTATCAGTCGGGATCATAATGATCATGCCGTTTTCCAGGATACGTAGGATAAAGAATTTGTGGACCATGCCCTGGATGTTCTTCTCCTGAATGCCTTCAATGACGCCAACGCCATGACCAGGATAGACAAGCTTTGCCCCGATCCGAAACATAGATTTTCCTCCTCCCGGGTCACATAACCGCTTTACCCTACCTGATCCTCCAGGGATTCGCAATGAAGCAGCAGCGGATCCATTTGCTTCTTATGCGGTAACCTATTGGTCTGTCTCACTTTTTTCTTCCGAAGAGAAATGGCGCACCAGGAGAAGCGCATCTTCGCCATTCGTGTAGTATCGTTGTCTGACCGCGACTTGTCGGAATCCAAACTTGCCATACAGTGCTATCGCCGGCAGGTTACTCCGTCGCACCTCAAGGTTGGCGGATTGCGCGCCTTTTTGCCGTCCAATGGCAAGTGCATGGCGCAAAAGGCGTTCGCCCACGCCCTGCCTGCGCGACTCGGGACGGACGGCAATATCGAGAATATGCACTTCGTCCACCACGTACCAGCAACAGATATAGCCAATAATCTCCCCTTGTTGCTCCGCCACGGTGAGTTGACTGTGTGAACTGTGGAGTTCGTGCAGAAAAGACGCCCGCGTCCATGGCGAGAGAAACGAGGCTTCTTCAATGGCAAGCACGGTGGGAAGATCTTTTTCCACCAAGGCGCGCAGAAAAATATCAGTCATGCTTACGTTTCTTCCTGCATACATTGTCCAGCTCGCGCTGAACGCGGGCGAAAAAGGACTTCAGTCATCATTCTTATTTTTTCGTCTTGCCCACTTTTCTCTTGACAACAACGAGTAAAATTTTGCACAACAAAGAAAACTATATCTCCCCGTGAAGGGGAAAAGGAGGATCCCATGAAAAAGTGGGGGAACCGTTTTCTTGTTGTTACCGTCACCGCCGGACTTCTTGGTGGAGCATCCGTCTGGAGCCAAGTACAAAAACCTGTGGCCCCTGCACCGACGATAGCGCCGACAACCAAGACCGTTATGGCTGTCAACCCGATGGGGAAGGTCAATATCAACACCGCCGATGAAGCCGCATTGATGACATTGAAAGGAATTGGGAAAGGGAAGGCAAAAACCATTATTGAATATCGCCAGAAGAACGGTCCGTTTAAGTCTGTGGACGACCTCACGAAAGTGAAAGGGATTGGAGACAAAACACTCACCCAGCTCCGAGATCTGTTAACCGTGGAATAAACGCGCAGGCATAAGGTTGAAAATTAGGAAACATAGGAGCGGGCGTTGCCTTTACAGCTAGCGCGAAGCAACAAGAGGGACTTGCGACTGCTCGTCCCGCACGGTTTTGGTGACAACGGGGCGAGCAGGAATAGGATGCACGACATCTTGGAGTTTCTGTTGGATACGATCGAGCGTCAGGGGAAAAGGAATGCACTCCAGCACGATGCGACAGGTGCGTTCGTCTCGCAGTTGCGTAAAGTGCATACCGTAAACGATTCCCTGCTCGCGAAGATAAGGCTCCATGTCTCTTATAATCTCTCGCATTCGCCTCTCGGACAGACGTGTGCAATCCGTCAAGAAATGAGTATGAATCCATTGTTCTTCGCGCCCGAGGATCTTCATAGTGTGTATGTGTCCTAGAACTGTAGCGTGGTCGATTATCCTTTCGGAAACTTCTTATCACATCCTATACGACAATCCCGTGAGTAGTCGTCCGCCTTTGTCGCGCACTCTTGCAAGCGGTCGAACGCCCCTTGTTGGGTCAATTCATCGATGCAGTCTTTATTCATTTTCTCAGATGTATTTTTACATTCGTTGCGGCAGGCAGTCAGTGGGTCCGGCGGCGGCGGCTTTGGCGGCTCTTGTTCTTTCTTGCAACCGGCGACCCAGAAGAGTCCCCCCACGAGCACTATCCCGGCAAGACTTGTCCATCTCTTCATCATCTTCCTCCGTTTCTTAGAGCTACCTTCACCAAGGGGTGTAAGGCGCAAAAAACACGCTCCGCTTTTGCGTGCTCTCAATAGCATTATCAGCCGTGCCCTGGAAGAGCGCAGGTCTAGGAAGGACCCTGCTCTGCTGGACGATCAAAGGAAAGCCGCGCACGGATTGCCGTCAGCGGATTGCTTGGTATCATGGCGATCACTGTGAGAAATAGCGCTCAAGAAACCTTGCTGACCGTGGAATCTATTCTCGACTCGAAGCTTGCGCTTCTGCCGACAAGTCCGGGAGTGTACCTGTTCAAGGGTAAGACGGGCGAGGTTATCTACGTTGGCAAAGCGAAGAACCTCCGCGCCCGCGTACGACAGTATGCACGTGGCGGAGATGGCCGAGTGCAAATCACTTTTCTTCTGTCTCAGCTTGCTGATGTTGAGGTGCTCCTCACGAATAGCGAAAAAGAAGCCCTGCTACTGGAAAACACCCTCATTAAGCAGTATTGGCCACGCTACAATATCCGCCTGAAAGACGACAAGTCCTACTGGCATGTGAAAGTCACGGCGCAAGAACCGTGGCCCCGTTTGTTTCTTACCCGCCAAGTCGCGAAAGACGGCAGTAAATACCTTGGTCCTTTTCATTCCAGTGCGGCTGTTCAGGAAACGCTGGAAATCATTCGCAAGGTTTTTCCCTTACGCACCTGCTCGGACACGGTGTTTCGTAACCGCACCCGCCCTTGTCTTGAGTACCAAATTAAGCGCTGCCTCGGTCCTTGCACGTTGCCGGTTGACCCAGTCGATTATCAACGCCAACTGAAGGGTGCGCTTTTACTGCTTGAGGGAAAGAACAACGAACTCGTTTCCCAACTCACGACGCGCATGCACGAAGCCGCCGAAGCGTTGCGTTTCGAGGAAGCTGCACGGTTACGCGATCAGCTCCGCGCGATCGAACAAACGGGCGAGAAACAGCAAGTCGCGATGCCGTTGGGAAACGATCAGGACATTTTTGGACTCTATCGCGAAGGCGGGTTTGTCGAGATCGAAGTGCTCTTTGTGCGAGGAGGGAAGCTGGTCGGAAATATTGGTTATAGTTTCGATGACAATGAGTTTCCTGATGAAGAAGTGTTGTCAGAACTACTCACGCAATTTTATCAGGGGGATAGATTTGTTCCCGACGAGATTCTTTTGCCAACGACGATCGAAGATGCTCTCGCACGTGAAGAATTACTCGGTGAACGCAAAAGTAAAAAAGTCATCATCGCCTGTCCACAGCGGGGCGATAAAGTCCGCCTCGTGGACATGGCGCAAGAAAATGCGCGGCAGAGTTTTATTGAGAGGCGGCGTGGTGCGGAACAAAAGGAAAAAACCCTTGACCATCTCCGCCGTGCGTTATCTCTTCGTAGCGCTCCGAAACGCATCGAGTGTTTTGACATTTCCAACATTCAGGGAAATCTCGCGGTCGGTTCGATGGTGGTGTTTGACGAAGGAGAGCCGGACAAGAACCGCTATCGTCGTTTCCGCATCAAGACCGTTGAGGGAGCTGATGACTTCGCCATGATGTATGAGGTGCTTACTCGCCGTTATCGTCGCGCCTTGGAAGAAAAGAATCTTCCCGATTTACTCATGGTTGATGGAGGTAAAGGTCAACTTGGCGTCGCTGTTGAGGTATTTCGTGAGCTGGGGATCACCGAAGTCGACGTCATCGGTCTGGCGAAAATGCGGACTGAAAGAGACCCCTTTGGCGAGGAGGTCGAACACTCCGCCGAACGTGTATTTCTGCCTGGCCGCAAAAATCCTGTCGTGCTCAAGCCCAACTCCACCGCGCTGTTTCTTCTCCAACGAGTGCGTGATGAAGCTCATCGCTTTGCGATTACTTACCATCGTCAGTTGCGCGCCAAAGAACGGCTGAGTTCTCCTCTCGACAGCATTCCGGGCGTTGGCCCGTCACGGCGTAAGGCGCTCCTGCGTCATTTTGGCAGCTTGAAACGCGTGCGCATGGCGACGATCGAAGAGTTGACGCAAATCTCAGGAATCACGTCTACTGTGGCGGAAGCGATCCGCCGACACTGCGGCGGCGAAGATACTGAAACGGCAGAAGCGTAAGACTTCCTCCCATCCGGGCGAAGCACGAAAGAGGCCGCTCGTCCATGCGTCAACCGAATTTTTCCCTTCTCGCTTTTTCTCAGCGTATACGTTCTTCCTTTCTCATCCTGCTCACCCTCACCTACCTGCTGGGTCAAGCCTGCGCTGCTCAAGGATGGTTTGTCTCCGCTCCCGTGGGGATAGGGATAGGCATCATCGCAACCGGTGGAGCCTGGCGCTTCGTCTCACGTGGTTTGGCAATTTCCGTTGCCTGTTTGCTGCTGACTTTTTTCGTGGCAAATGTTACTCTTCGGCAAGTTCTTGACCCCCATTTGCCGGCCAACCATCTCCGCCGCCTTACTCTTCCTCAAGAGGTAACGATTGAGGGAAGGCTACTCCGCGAACCAGAACGATTTATTTACCGTGGACGATTATATGTAGAGGCGCTGTCGTTGTGGCGTGATGGAGCTTTCCAGCCAGCAATGGGTAAAATCTTACTGAATGTTCGCTCCCTTACCGGCCCTTGGCGGTATGGCGACGTTCTCCGCATGACTATCCGGCCCCGTCCGCCACGCAATTTTTCCACGCCTGGCAGTTTCGATTATGAAGGATATCTGGCTCGACAAGGGGTCTATTTGACCGCGTTCTTATGGGATGACACACGCCTAGAGCGGGTCGGTTGGCAAGGAAACACTCTGCGCGGTTACATTGAACACCTCCGGAGAGAGATCGGGCTATTTTTCTCCGATCACTTGCAGAAGCAAACCGCCGCCGTGCTCCGTGCACTGATCATTGGAGACGAAGGAGGATTAACAAAAGACACCCGTACAGTTTTTTCACGGGCTGGCGTCGCCCATGTCCTCTCCATCTCCGGCCTACACATCAGTTTTGTGGCGGTGACCTCGTATGGCGTCTGGTGGTGGGTGCTTGGGCGTAGCCGCTATGTGCTCCTCCGTTTTGTGATGCCCAAATTAGCGGCGTTGCTGACCATACCCCCGGTGCTGTTCTACGCAGGCTTGGCTGGCGGCAGCATCGCCACGTGGCGTTCGGTCCTGATGATTGTAGTCTACCTTCTTGCCGTCCTTTTGGGTCGTCAAGAAGAAGTGTATCGAAGTCTGGCGCTTGCCGCTCTGCTCATTTCCGTGTTGTGGCCAGGCGCGGTACTCGACATTTCTTTTCAACTCTCTTTTCTCTCTGTTCTCAGCATTGTCCTGGGCATGAGGCAATTCACTGTCTGGAGAGAGCGCAGAAGCATTCTCCACCCAGCGATCCGTCAGTCGTGGAAAGAACGCCTTCTTTACTGGCTTGCCGTTTCGTTTGTTGTCTCTCTTTGTGCGTTATTGGGAACAGCTCCACTCACTGCGTTCCATTTCAACCAGGTGGCCGTCGTGGGCTTTGTGACCAATCTCCTGGTCATTCCTTTGCTCGGCAGTGGGGCGGTGCTCCTGGGCTTACTCGCCGCCACAACATTCTTTCTGCACTCGGGCCTCGCCACGCTTATCCTGTTCTGCACCGGGTTCGTCACACAAATAGGTGTCTGGCTGACGCAGACAATTGGCTCATGGCCTTGGGCCGCATTCTCCGTGGTGACGCCTACTCTGCTTGAACTCTTTCTCTTCTATGGATGTCTCGGGTGTATTTTTTGCGCCTGTTTTTCAACTCATGTCCAGGTCGCCGCGGCTTGCAGGTATGCTTTCTCCGTTTTTGTTTTTGCCCTGTTGCTCGATGGTCTTTTCTGGCTGCATGCTCGCTACTTTCACCAAGACTTGCGCGTCACCTTCCTCGATGTTGGACAAGGTGATGCCGCGGTGATTGAACTTCCTGGATCACAAGTCATGGTTATTGACGGCGGAGGTTTTGCAAGCGAAGAGTTCGATGCTGGGGAAGCTATTCTTGCTCCGTTTCTCTGGAGTCGCAAAATTGGCCGAGTCGACATCCTGGTCATGAGCCATCCACAACTAGATCATTATGGAGGCTTAGGATTTTTGACGGAGTATTTCTCGCCTCGCAAATGTTAGCAAATACAACAACACGTGGCAGGTGGTTTCAACACTGACCCCTGATGATCAAGGCACGTTTACACGAAAAGCTATTTCGGTGAAAGATTCTTTTCGGAGGAATGATGTCATCTCGGATACTCATGATTGAAATTTCACGTGTCTATCGTGTCTCTGATGTAGAAGTTTGATAGACTCGTGTAAACGAGGGGCCTAGCTTTGGCCAGCGAAAAGGCGGTTCTGTCCTGCCCGCCCTGGCTCCCTCTCTTTAAAGCAGGAGCAGCCTGGAGGACAGCAGGCATGGAGAAAGCTTCTTCTCTAGAGAAATTCGAGTTTGAATTTGCCGACTCGCGCATTGGTCATCAGCGTGCGTTGGAAAAAATGCGGGATTTGGTCTCTGAAGAGTCTCTTATTCCAAGAGAACTGAAGGATCGGTTGCGCTCATGGCTTGCTGAATTTGAAAAGTGGAGTCAAGGAACTATGAGAGCTTTGGCGGCCACTTCTTCTGATAACCACCGAGCGCATGATACCCTGCGCGTCCAAGGATATTGGATATACGGTATATTTTTCTATCTTGGGCAGGAGTGTCAAAAGTTCGAAGCGGCTCGACGCTCAGAAGCCCATAGTATTCTCAAGCAAAATTTTACAGATCGCGGTATCGACTACGATAGGGAAATTTTTCCTCATCTGTGGGCTCATTTTTATCATTTTGTCTTAGTCTGGGCTATGAGTCGGACGGCAAAGGAAATTGACCGAGCCTATCAAAAAAACAGGAAACGATACGATCGGGCTGCCCGGCTTCTTACCGAACAAGCGGCTCCCTATTCCGGACCATTAAAAGCTGACATCAAGCAAAGGCAGGCACAGCTCGGGGCATTACAGGTAAAACAACAATTCAGCGAACCTGGATGCCTAACATTTTACAAAATGAAAGGAAGTTTTGGCTTCGCACTGCGCGGCAAGGGCATAGGAAAAGAGTTCGGTTTCAATCTAGAGAAAGCCCCGTCCAAGCAGCCACTTTGGCAAAATTGTCAGTTAAGACTCTTCCAAATTCTCAAAGAACGAGGGATAACAGACAGACAAGCCTACATGCTTATTGCTCAACTTCTACTGCTCTTTATTCCTCATTGGTTCGACCCTCGACATCCAGAGGATACCATCCGTCTTAATGTCTCCCGCCTTTTGAAAAAAACCTCAAAGGATTAAAAGACGGACGAGATATTCTTTCAGGCAGGGGGAGAACTCAATATTACCCCTTTGTTCCTCCCCCAGACATTTAGTCTATATCTAGAAAA
>JBFWZL010000299.1:0-8283 GCA_050185455.1 Binatia bacterium
TAGAGCAGAAAGCACAGAAGGAGGAGGCCAGCAACCGTTTGCTGAGTTCGCTGCGGTTCATTCATGCTTGCTGCACCTCGGACTTCCGGCACTATCTGCTCATTTCGCGCCTGTCAAACCCCTATGCGTTGACAGCGTTGCGGTTGCTTTTGTAGGGTGAGCATCTATGCGTATGTGGGGAGTGTTGCTTTGTGTGATAATTGCCGGGGTGGCTGGAGGTCTCGGCGGCGACTATTGGGCCGCCCGCCGGTGCAACAAAGAATCCGCCCGACTCACACAAGAGCGGGACCTCAGTTTGCTCCGTGAGCGTGAGTTGCGTGGACAGTTGGAAGAGGCCCTTGCTGCACGTGCGGCCTTGGCGCAGGAAGTGCAACAGTTACAACTGAATTTATCGGAGCGGCTCAAGAGACTGGAAGAAATCGCCGCACCACGGAACTCTTCAGCCCCCGAAGAGGAAAGCCCCCCTCAGTGAGCAATCAATAGAGATAAGAAAGCTCAAGGGAGATTTTTCTCTTCTATAAGTTGGATGAAAAAAAGCAAAGGGAGAAGTGTGGTAAGAAAAAAGTGTTATCGTGATTCTTCTCGACGTAAGACGCGATACTCAGAAAACAAACGACTCACTCGCTCTTGTTCTGAGGTGTAACGTCGCAGATTCAAAAACAATCTAACGAGCTCATCCTCTCCTGCCTCTTCTGCTGGTTGCAGTACCTTCAACAACTCATCGACGAGGCTGGGGAATTTCTCGCTTGGAATGTAGTAGTGCGCCCAGCCAAATTCGCAATGGCGGTGAAGGATTTTGGCGATGATCTTTTCGAGACTCTCTCGTCCCGCCATGAGTGTGTTCCCTCCTTCGTGAAAACCGCCGCCACCTTAATCAGTTAGGTTTAAAGAGTCAAGGGAAAGGCCCCTCTTCCCTCTTGGCGGAGTTTCTGCGTCAGAAACTCCGCGGGGCTTTTCTAACTCCGTAACGGAACACGGAGAGCCCTGTCTTGCTTACGTTGGCGTGGCAGTTTTCCCTACTCGCCAGTGCTCACTGTTCCTCAGGCCTATCCCTACCGAGTCCCGCGAATAGTCACAACAGGGGAGCTAGGCGGCTTTCTTCGTTCGTTTGCGGGGGAGCCTTTCTTTTTTACCATTGGCGCTGAAATCGATATCTTTCACCCTCAGTCGGAGACATTCCCTCAGCCGCAGACCGGCGCCATACAGGAGATGGCCCGTAATCCAGGGAGTTCTCTCCAGTGTGTCCAGTAACGTTTTCACGCGGAGGCTGTAGTGTTGTAGGCGCAGCGCCGCGCGGACCTGATCCAGCAAGGGTAAAAGGTGTTGGCCCGGTGAATCTCCGTTTTCCATGGGTTTTGGGGCAACAAGGGGTAGAAGCGAAACGCTTTTCTTCTCGCCGCGCCTGTGACGAGACCAGTCGTACATGCTGATGAGACCTGTCAAACTTGTTATCCTCTGTTTGTCGCACATAGGGTTTCTTCTTCTTGAGCGAATATAAGACGAAAATAATATGCATGTCAAAGGAAATCTGACACGTGTGTGGAAAACAAATTCAGCTGCGCCGCTTCCCCTGGTCGGCGGAATGACGCCGTCGAAAGTGTGGGTCCTCTCTTCGCGAGACCGACTTTGCGACAGGCAAGGGTAAACATGGCGTGTATCGTTTCGGCGAAGAGTCCTTCGCCTTTCATACGGTGATGCCAAAGGGCATCGTTTAACTTGCCGTGTCGGATTGTGCGAATTTTGTTCAGCACTTTATTTTTACGTTCCGGGTAGTGCGTGTCGAGCCAGTGGATAAACAAGTCACTGACGCCATAGGGCAGCCGTACGATGGTATAACTGGCGAACTGTGCTCCCACTTCTGCCGCGGCTTTGAGAATGACAGATGTTTCCGTATCCGTCAGTCCTGGAATAATCGGCGCCACATTGACGCCGACCGGGACGCCTGCTTGGACTAAAGCGGTGATTGCCGCCAGTCGCTTGCTGGGCGCTGAGGCACGGGGCTCTAGGCGTCGCGCGAGCTGTGGATCAAGGGTAGTGACGGAAATGATGACGAGGACTGCGTTGTCCCGCGCCAGTTGCGTCAGGAGGTCACAATCCCGCGTGATGAGAGCATTTTTTGTGACGATGGCGACGGGATTGCGAAATGCAACGAACACCTCAAGACAACCGCGCGTGAGTTTGAGCTGACGCTCGATCGGCTGATAAAGATCAGTCACGCCGCTCATGGCGATTGCCTGTGGTTCCCAGCGCGGAGAGGCGAGGGCGGCGCGCAGGAGTTGCAGGGCCTGTTTTTTGACGAGAATCTTCGTTTCGAAGTCGAGTCCCGCCGAAAAGCCTAGCCATTCGTGAGTCGGGCGAGCGTAGCAATAAATACAACCATGTTCGCATCCCCGATATGGATTGACGCTGAAAGTGAAACCCACATCCGGGCTGTCATTCCGTGAGAGAATCGTGCGTGACGGATCGCGGAATAGGGCAGTGCGCGGAGAGGACAGATCCTCGTCTAAGGCGTCAAGATCCGGAATGTAGGATAGGCGTTCGAAGCGGTTCGGGGGGTTATCCGCAGCGCCGCGACCTTTGATTGTTGTTGGCTTGTTTTGCATAGGACCTCCTGATTGACGGGTATCTAGTGGACTGTCTCCGCTGAAGTTCGGAGACCTGCCTTTTCTTCCTGGATTCCCGCAGGTGCGGAAATGACCCCAATCTCCTGTCAGTGCGTAGGTTCAAGTAGTTTTATTTTCGCTTTTTATTCTCCATAACCGATTCGCTCCGGCGTGTCGAGAGACGAGGATTTGATGAAGGATGCGGCAGTTTGTCCCTTTCTCTGATGCTGCTATGTTAAAGTTGTATGCGGTACTATCCCATTTTTTTAGATCTGCAGGCGCGTTCGTGTCTGGTTGTGGGTGGAGGCAAAGTTGCTGAACGAAAAGTGCATTTGCTTTTGCAAGCGGGAGGGCAGGTGACTGTAATCAGCCCCGTATTGACCTCACAATTACAGGTTTGGGAAGCGGAGCGCCGTATTGTTGTCCGCTTGCGCCCGTATGAGATGGGAGATCTCGATGGGTTTGCGCTCGTGTTCGCGGCGACGGATGATGAGGCGCTGCAGCGACGGATTGCGGTTGAGGCGCGGGAAGCCGGCGTTTTGGTGAATGTCGTCGATCGTCCGGCGTTGTGCTCGTTTATTGTTCCGGCGCTCGTCTCGCGAGGCGATTTGACGGTAGCTATCTCGACCAGTGGAGCCAGCCCCGCGCTCGCTCGCCAAATTCGGCAGACCCTGGAACAGCAGTTTGGGGAAGAGTATGCTCTAGTCCTGCAAGTGCTTGCGCGCGTGCGGGAGCTGGTTTCTAATAACACTCACTCGTCCGAGGAACGTCAGAAACTCTTTAGCTCTCTAGTCGAATCGCCGTTGCTTGAATATGTGCGGCAACGACGGATGGATCAGGTAGACGCTTTATTACAACGTATGGTGGGGCCGCAGTGTACCTGTGCAGCCTTGGGGGTAACGTTCTAGGCGCCATGGAAATTTGGTTGCTGAAAATCGCCATTGGCTTCTATTTGTTGAGTACCGTCGCCTTTCTCTGGCCGCTGGTCACCGCGCGTGTAATTCCGCGCTCGCTCGCGCCCGCGCTCCTTTCTGCCGCTTTTGTCGCGCACCTTGGCTCTATTGTCGCGCGTTCTATCGCGGCGGGATATGTCGCGGTGGTTGATCTCCATGAGACCTTATCGTTTTTTTCTTGTCTCATGGCGGGCGTCTGTCTGCTGGCGCAACTCCGCGCGCCGGTGGCGATCCTGGGAGCGGTCATCAGTCCTTTGTGTTTTATCCTGACCATGGGAGCGTTTGTGGTGTATACCCAAGCGCGCGACCTGCCGCCTACGTTGCATAGCGTCTGGTTGCCGATTCATGTCACCCTTGCGTTTCTTGGCAATGCGGTGTTCGGTGTGGCGTTCAGCACTAGTCTGGTTTACTTGCTGCAAGAGAGACAACTAAAGGGTAAGAAAGGACATCTGCTGTTTCGCCGCCTTCCCTCATTGGAGACGCTCGATAACCTCAACTATCGAGTCTTGTCGTGGGGGTTCGCGTTGCTCACGCTGGGCATTTTGACCGGCGCCGTGTGGGCGGAATATGTGTGGGGTGCGTTTTGGGTGTGGGAGCCGCGCCCCGTGCTCTCGCTGGTGACGTGGGTGATGTACGCCCTATTGTTGCACTATCGCACGGCTGGATGGCGCGGACGCCGCGCCGCCGCGTTGACAATTGCCTGCTTTGTCGTGTTAGTGGGATCGTTTCTGGGCGTTAAACTTTTGTTCCCCGGTCGACATGGAGGTGAGTTTGGATAGTCGATCCACCAACCTCTTCTTGCTCGGGCTCAGTCATCGGAGCGCGCCGGTCGAATTACGGGAGCAGCTGGCTTTTACCACGGAAACTTTGGAGCCTGCGCTTCGTCGCCTGGTCGATCGTCAACTCGTGCGCGAGGGCGCGATTGTGTCGACGTGTAACCGCGTGGAGGTGATTACCTACACAACGGATATCTTAGCTGCCAATGAAAAAATCAAAGCGACTCTGGCGGAGGCGCGCCAGATTGCACGTTCATTATTCGAGCCGCACCTGTATACCCGCGTTGGCAAGGAAGCCGTCCGTCATCTCTTCCGGGTAGCGTCGAGTCTCGACTCGATGGTGGTAGGAGAACCGCAGATCCTGGGGCAGGTGAAAGACGCCTATGCTGCGTCTTCCACGCTCGGCACGCTCGGCGTGATTCTTCACCGCTGCTTTCATAAATCCTTCTCCGTTGCGAAACGGGTGCGTAGCGAAACCGGTGTGGCGGCAAAGACTGTATCCATTAGCTCAGCGGCGGTCGACCTGGCGCGCAGCATTTTTGATCACCTCGACGATAAAACGGCTATGGTGATCGGCGCTGGCGAGATGGGCGAGCAGACGGTTAAACATCTGCAAGGAAACGGGATCGGGACTGTGTTGGTTACCAACCGCACGTTTCAGCGCGCCGTGGAGCTGGCGCGCCAGTGCAATGGCACGGTGGTTCCGTTCGAGCAACTACATAAACATCTCCATCTCGCCGATGTTGTTATAGGGTCCGCTGGGGTCAACGACTATCTCTTAGGCTCGGCTGTCGTGGAGGATGTGCTGCGCGAACGAAAACGGCGGCCCATGTTTTTCATCGATCTTGGCGTGCCGCGCAATTTCGATCCACGTCTCAACAAGCTCGAAAATGTCTTTTTGTATGATGTTGATGACCTAGAAAAAGTTATTGAAGATAACAAAGACGAACGTGAGCGAGAGGCGATCAAGGCTGAGTCGATTGTTGCCGAAGAGGTTGAATCTTTTTGGGCCTGGCTGTCGAATGTAGAGGCGACGCCGACAATCGTCGCATTGCGAGAAAAAGTGGAAGCGATGCGGAGACGGGAAGTGGAAAAGACGCTGGCGGCTCTGAAGGAACTTCCGCCGCACGCGCAGAAGGCCATTGAAGCCTTGAGTTCCGCGCTCACGAATAAATTATTACACCCTCCGATCGCCTATCTCAAAAACACTGGAAAGAATGGCGACGAACCAGATGCCAGTCGCGTGACAACCGTGCGGCTCATATTCGGCCTGGATGAAGATGAGGATTGAGTCATTAACTCGTTGAGGCATTGAAAACATCGAGATGAAACAAGAGATTCGCATTGGCTCCCGAGGCAGCGCGCTCGCCTTATGGCAAGCTGAGTGGGTGAAAGCTCGACTGCATCATTTCTGGCCTGCTTTGGCCATTGAGATCGTTATCATCAAAACCTCGGGCGATAAAATTCAGGATGTCTCATTGTCGACCATCGGCGGGAAAGGACTCTTCGTCAAAGAAATAGAGGAGGCGTTGCTCGCCGACGCTATCGACCTCGCCGTACATTCGATGAAAGACGTTCCTGCGGAACTTCCTGACGGTCTCATTATTAGCGCCGTGCCGGAACGAGAAGACCCGCGCGATGTGTTGATTACTAAACACGGAGAGACGTTGGCGGAATTGCCGGCGGGGACGCGAGTGGGAACCAGCAGCTTACGACGGCAAGCGTTGTTGTTGGCGCTCAATCCTGGGTTGCGGGTGGAAATGCTGCGCGGCAATGTGGATACGCGGTTGCGGAAGCAGCGTGAAGGCGTCGTTGACGCCACTGTGCTTGCTGCGGCTGGGCTGAAACGCCTGGGTATCGTACCGGAACATAGCTGCGTGCTGGATGATCAGGAATTTCTTCCGGCAATCGGCCAAGGCGCGTTGGGGATCGAAACTCGCCGGGAAGAAGCAGTAATAGATCTTGTCTATCCTCTCCATCATAAAGATACTGCTCTTACCGTAGCTGCTGAACGCGCTTTCTTACGACGGATAGGCGGTAGCTGTCGGACGCCGCTAGCGGCAAAAGGGACTGTCAATGGTGCTATGGTGCATTTGCGGGCGCTGATTGCGAGTCCTGACGGAAAACAAGTGATCCGTGGAGAACGCAGCGGGCCAAGCGGCGAAACTGAGCAGCTCGGCTGTGCACTGGCAGAAACGTTGCTCGCTCTGGGTGGGAAAGAGATTTTGGCCAGGCTATTTTGACTATCAGTGATCAGCATTCAACTCGATAAGAATGAAAAGGGGAGACGGCGGAAAGAATACCGAGGTGAGATTTTCCGCTTCTCTAGCCTTAGTCTTCTAAACTGAGAACTCACTACTGCGAACTGACAACTATCGTATGCCTACAGGAAAAGTCTATTTAATCGGCGCTGGACCAGGAGACCCTGGTCTACTGACGCTCAAAGGCAAGCGATGTCTCGAAGAGGCGGATATTATCATCTACGACTACCTGGTTGATACGCGCATCCTGGCGTATGCGCGCCTCAATGCTGAACTGCGTTATGCCGGGAAAAAAAGCGGAGGCGCCTCTATTCCGCAACCGGAGATTAATCACTTGATACTTGAACGCGCCCTGCAAGGGCAAACTGTTGCGCGTCTCAAAGGCGGTGATCCGTTCCTCTTCGGCAGAGGTGGGGAAGAGGCGGAAGAACTGGTCGCGGCTGGAGTGCCGTTTGAGATTGTGCCTGGGGTAACATCCGCTCTTGCTGTACCAGCTTACGCTGGTATTCCGGTCTCGCATCGTGACTATGCTTCGGCGGTGGCGATCGTTAGCGGACATAAAGAGGTGTGGGAGAACGCCCCGCATCTCAACTGGGCGACGCTAGCGGGGGTTGGCGGCACGCTGGTGTTTCTTATGGGGACACGCCAGCTGCGTAGCAACATGCAACGATTGATTAATTTTGGACTACCAGCCACAACGCCGGTCGCCTTGATCCGCTGGGGAACTCGCCCTGATCAAGAAGTATTAACGGGTACAGTCGAGACGATTGCCGTCATGGCGGAGGAACGACGATTTCAGCCGCCGGCGATTGCCGTCGTGGGCGAGGTTGTGCATCTGCGAGAACGACTACGTTGGTTCGACACCAAGCCGTTGTTTGGTAAGCGGATCGTGGTGACGCGACCGCGAGCGCAAGCAAAGAGTTTTGTTGAGCTACTGGAACAGCACGGCGCGGATGTTCTCCTCTGTCCGACGATAGAAACCGTTCCGCTAGAATCCTATGCACGACTGGATGCAGCACTCGCCGAGCTAGCGACTTACGCCTGGCTCATTTTTACCAGCGTCAATGGCGTAAAATACTTCTTTGCCCGACTACGCGACCGGCGACAGGATATTCGGACGTTAGGCGCGATGCGAATCGCCGCCATCGGTCCGGAGACGGCGCGAGCGGTGGAAAGTTTTCATCTGCGAGTTGATGCGGTTCCCCAGGAGTATCGCGCCGAGGCTGTCATCCCAGTTTTGGGTGAGGTCCAGGGGCAACGGATCTTATTGCCGCGCGCGGCTGAAGCGCGCGCCGTCTTACCGCGAGAACTCAAAGCGCTTGGCGCTCAAGTGGATGAGATTGCCGTGTATCGCACGATTCGTCCGCTCGGGACAAAGGCGGTAGAACTTCGGAGTTTACTCGAACAAGGAAAAATTGATCTGGTGACATTTACCAGTTCCAGCACCGTGCGCAATTTCGTTTCATTATTTCCAGAAGGTGACCTGCGAACGCTAATTGGCTCCACTCCTGTTGGCTGTATTGGACCGATTACCGCGGCTACTGCTCGGGAGTATGGTCTCGACGTCGCCGTGCAACCGGTTTCCTATACCGTGCCTGCGCTTGCTGAGGCGATTGTTGCTTTTTTCAGCAGTGGCCAGTAGGCATATCAGCAGGTGGCGTATGGCAAGACGTTCTGCCATAAAGCGAGT
>JBFWZL010000300.1:0-8267 GCA_050185455.1 Binatia bacterium
TATATAGAGAAGAGACCTTGCGAAGCGCCCTGCTTGGTTTCTGCGAAAAGCTTACTTGCTTGCTATGCCGGAGTGGCGGAATTGGCAGACGCATGGGACTTAAAATCCCATGGGGGTTTCCCCCGTACGGGTTCGATTCCCGTCTCCGGCAGACCCACTAGAATAAAAGAAAAAAATGGAAAAGGTTGCCAGCGACAGATTTATACATGTCGCTGGCAGAAGCAGGATGGTGGAAGGTTAGAGAGTTTCTTCCTTCTTGCGCCCGAGGGCTTCGTCAACCATGTGTTCCGGCACCCGGGCATAGTGATCGAATTCCATTGTATACGTCGCCCGGCCTTGAGTGAGCGAGCGAACGGTAGTTGCGTACCCGAACATGGTTGCGAGCGGCACGTGTGAAGTGATGGTGCGTAAGCCAGTCCCGCGCTCCCCTAATTCAGTGACTTTGCCGCGCCGAGACTGGAGGTCTCCCATGACCGTGCCCAAATATTCCTCAGGCATCACCACTTCCACTTTCATGATCGGTTCCAACAATACTGGTTTGGCTTTACGTACGGCTTCTTTGAAACCCATTGAGCCCGCTAATTGGAAGGACATTTCTGAGGAGTCAACCTCGTGATACGTACCATCATACAGCGTAACGGTCGAATTGAGTAGTTGATAGCCATACACGACACCGTTTTGCGCTGCTTCGCGGACTCCCTTTTCGACAGCAGGAACATACTCTCTAGGGATTGCGCCGCCTTTGATTCCATTCACGAAAATGAGCCCTTTGTTTTCATTCGGCTCAATCTTGAGATAGACATGCCCATACTGCCCACGGCCGCCGGACTGACGAATGTATTTCCCTTCGGCTTCGGCTGGCTTGGTGATGGTCTCTCGATACGCTACTTGTGGCGCTCCGGTGTTGACCGACACTTTGAACTCTCGCACGAGGCGATCAATGATAATTTCGAGGTGCAATTCCCCCATACCGGAGATCAAGGTCTGCCCAGTTTCCGCGTTGGTGTTGATTACCAAGGTCGGATCTTCCGAGGCCAGACGTTGAAGCGCCAGTCCCAGTTTTTCGGAGTCTGTTTTGGTTTTGGGCTCAATCGCCAGAGAGATCACTGGCTCCTTAAATGTAATCGCTTCTAGGACAACGGGTTGGTCTCTGTCAGTAATGGTATCGCCAGTCGTGAAGTTTCTCAGGCCCATTGCCGCAATGATATCGCCAGCCATTGCGGACTCGATATCTTCTTTCTTATTCGCATGCATGCGACAGAGTCGTCCCACGCGCTCGGTCTGTCTTGTGCGCGGATTGAACACCATATCGCCAGTTTTCAACCGGCCACTGTAGATACGTACGAAAGTCAACTGCCCAGAATAAGGGTCATGCATGGTTTTGAAGGCGAGTGCTGCGCGAATAGGGTCATTGACCCGCCAAGTGCATTCTTCCCCGTCTGGATTCATGCCGTGGATAGGTTTGATCGGTGGGGGGAGGTACGACACGATCGTGTCAAGTAGAGGTTGCACGCCTTTATTACGTAACGCCGAACCACATACGACCGGGAACAACGCCATTTCTTGAGTCTTTTTTCGAATGGCGCTGGCAATCTCTTCTTGGCTGAGCGCCTCGCCCGCCAAATATTTTTCGAGCAATGCATCGTCCGCATCGGCTACGGTCTCGATCAATTGTTCGCGGTACTGTGCAACCTCATCATGCATATCGGCTGGGATGTCTTCCCTGTGAAATTTTGCTCCCAATGTATCTTCTTCCCATACCAAAGCTTCTTGTTTCAGGAGGTCTATAACGCCGCGGAAATTCTCTTCCTGACCGAGGGGGAGCTGGAGGATCAACGGCTTGGCCCCCAGGCGGGTAGTAATCTGTTTCACAACGCCGTGGAAATCCGCACCCACACGGTCAAGCTTGTTAATGAAGACAATACGCGGCACACGATATTTATCGGCTTGTCGCCAGACCGTCTCGGATTGCGGCTCAACCCCACCGACACCGCAAAATACGACGACGGCGCCATCGAGAACGCGAAGACTGCGTTCGACCTCGGTAGTGAAATCAACGTGCCCCGGGGTGTCAATGATATTGATTTTGTGGTTGAGCCATTCACAGGTAATCGCGGCGGCAGTGATGGTGATGCCGCGTTCTCGCTCCTGTGGCATCCAGTCTGTAACGGCAGTGCCTTCATGCACTTCACCAATCTTGTGCGAGACGCCAGTATAGTACAGAACGCGCTCGCTGACAGTGGTCTTTCCACTATCCACGTGGGCGACAATGCCGATATTACGAATCTTCTCTAACGGGATAGACATATTCCTCTCCGCCTATGGGGTTCCTATGCTCATTAGTTTGCTATTGGGGAAGCGAAATGCTCGATTGTATTACTGTAAGGAGGGATGAGCCTTTTCGTTTGGCGTCGTCCTACTCGCAAGATGGTAAACCGTTATAAAAGCAGAATACACGAAAAATTTCCGGGAGCAAAGGGGTCGAGGATGAAAAGTGGAGATTTCCCAATCACTGAGCTAGAAGGCCACAACTCCTTGCCTCAATAGGTGTTTTTCTCTATACACAGGAGGTTAGTTATTTTTATGAATGTGAATCTTGACGATCCTCCTCAAGGTTCCTTTGCCCGAGCGACCCTGCTCACGAATGATCATGTTTCTCCTATGACAGACATTATACACGTTCCAGAGGTGGAAACAGTACAAGCTCCGCAAGTGGTGTTGCCAAAGCCCCTTGCGCCTGTAGTGGCCAAGGGCAAGTTTTTTTTCGTAGATGGTGAGAAGTTTTTCATTAAAGGTGTGACCTACGGTCCGTTTGCACCCGCTTCACATGGCGCGCCGTTCCCCGAACGAGAACAGATTGTCCGCGACTTTACCTTGATGCGGGAATTAGGCGCGAATACCTTGCGCACCTTTACCGTGCCTCCAAGTTGGCTGCTCGATATGGCCAACGCCTACGGTTTGCGGGTGATTGTGGGTATTCCATGGGCGGAACACGTCGCTTTTCTTGATTCTCCGCAAGTGGCTCATCAAGTTCGCCAGACCATTGAAAACGGGGTAAAAGCATGTCGCGGCCATTCGGCTGTTCTTGCGTGTCTGATTGGCAATGAGATTCCACCAGAAATGGCGCGTTGGCATGGTCCTGAACGGGTACGTGAATTTTTGCGTCAGTTGGTGGAGATTGTCAAAACAACGGATCCTGACCGCCTTGTGAGCTACGCAAACTTTCCTTCCACTGAATATCTAGACGTCGATTTTGCTGATTTTGTCTCATTCAATGTCTATCTCCATCGTGAAGAGTCTTTCCGGAGTTATTTGTCTCACCTTCATAATCTTTCCGAGGATAAACCATTAATTTTGACGGAGTTCGGCATCGATTCGCTTCGCGAAGGGCAAGAATACCAGGCTGAAACGCTGGCGTGGCAGGTTAAAGCTGGCTTTGAGATGGGGCTTGCTGGTGAGGTCCTCTTTGCTTGGACTGATGATTGGTATGCTTTACCGCTCTCGGGTGAGGGGGGATTCCAAGTGGAAGATTGGGCCTTCGGACTTGTCGACCGAAGCCGTAATAAGAAACCCTCCTTCTCTGCGGTTCAAAAATGTTTTCAAACTCAGTTGCCGCCGCCACTTCCCGGATATCCAAAAGCATCAGTGGTAGTCTGTGCCTATAATGCTGAACGGACTATGGCAGCGTGCCTCGCCTCACTGGAGAAACTGCGCTATCCAAATTGCGAAGTTATCGTCGTGAACGATGGATCAACTGATCGCACCCGGGAAATATCTGAACAGTTTGATTACATTCGGTTGATCAATCAAGAAAACAAGGGGCTCAGCGCCGCACGTAATGTCGGTATCGCCGCAGCCGTGGGGGAGATAGTCGCTTTTACTGATTCCGACTGTGTGGCGGACCAAGATTGGCTCACTTATCTGGTCGGCACGATTCTACGCTCTGGAAGATCCGCGGTTGGGGGGCCGAATTTTCCGCCGCCTGAAGATTCTCTGGTGCCGTCCGCGGTTGCTGTCTCACCCGGTGGACCAACGCACGTGCTTCTGAACGACGAAGTCGCTGAACATATTCCCGGCTGTAATATGGCCTTTAGGAAGAAGGCGTTAGAGGAGATCGAGGGATTCGATCCCGTCTTTCGCGCGGCGGGGGATGATGTTGATCTCTGCTGGCGCCTGCAGAACGCAGGGTATCAAATTGGCTTCAGCCCTGCAGCGATCGTATGGCATTTCCGCCGTAATACGGTGAATGCCTATCTCAATCAACAACGAGGATACGGCAAAGCTGAAGCACAGCTGTATTTCAAACATCCGTATCGCTTTAACCTGCTAGGACAGTCCCGTTGGTTAGGCCGTATCTACGGTGATTTGTCGTCATTCTTTCTCTCCAGTCGCCCGGTGATTTATTCGGGTACTTTTGGTCGAGGATTGTTTCAGACCGTCTATGAACCGCCGTCGTCCTTAATGGCGTTCTTACCGCTTACCTTGGAGTGGAATGTTGCGGCGGTGGTATTGTTTCTTGCCGCATTGATTCAAGGCGGACTGCTCTGGATTGGTGTTATTCCTCTCTTCATGTCTCTGTGGTGGTGTATCGCTAGCGCGGCTCGCGCAAAAATTGATTCGCGTTTTGACGGGTGGCAGTCTCGATTCCTCGTGGCCTTTCTCGTCTACACTGGCCCGATGGTGCGAAGTTATGAACGTTATCGTTGGCGCGTCCGTGGATTGACGGACGTAGAGCCGATTCAATTTGCTGAAGTGGGTCAGGAGCCTGAGTTGTCCTGGCGTGAGCGGTCTCTCCGACTTGCGTATTGGAATGAGCAAGGCCTCGAAAAAGAGAACTTGCTGTCCGGAATAATGGACTTCCTCCTGCCGCGGAAATATTTGATTACCATCGATCAAGGATGGAGCGATTGGGATTTGGAGATCTCTCGCGGTATCTGGTCGAAAGCGCAGCTCAGAATCGGTGTGGAAAATCATAGTGGGTTGAAACGACTTCTACGCGCACATTGTGCGGTGCGTATGTCTCAACCCGCTAAACTTGCACTGCTTGGGTATCTGATCGCTGGTGTGTTGGGAGCGCTGTTGGGGCTCAAAGAACTCCTCATTGCTGCCGTCTTGATTGGGCTAATTAGCTACGGAACCATTGCCTACCAAAACTTCCGTCTTGGCCGCGTCATGTATCACGCCTTGGAAATCGTGGCGAATCGTCTCGGGCTCTCCCCGGTTTATAAAAACGGTCGGGGATAACGGTGATGGCGTCAGCACTACGGCGGCAGGTATTCGCCTCGTTGCGACCTTACCGCACTCAATTTGCTATTGCAGTTGGCCAAGTTGTTTTGATCACAGGAGCGGAACTTCTCAAGCCCTGGCCTCTCAAGATCATCATCGACCATGTTTTGAATGGGAACCCTTTAGCCTGGAGTTTCGTTACCGATTGGTCGCGAGACGCGCTTCTTCTCGCCTCCTGTTTGTCGATGGTTGCGATCTATCTGTTTCTCGGCGGTCTCAACGTCATCAACAATTACACGACGATTCGCATCGGCCAAGGCATGGTGAATGACCTGCGTGGAGCAGTCTATAACCATTTGCAGCGTCTCTCACTTGCATTCCATCATCGACGGCAAGTGGGAGATCTGTTGTATCGGGTAACGGCTGATACCTATGCGATTCAGACGCTAACCATGAATGGCGTGTTTCCTATTCTAGTGTCCTTAGGGCTGCTGATTGGCATGACGTTCGTGATGTTACAGCTTGACTGGGTGCTGACCCTACTCGCGCTTGGGGTGTGCCCGGTGTTGTTTCTGACAATTTCGGCGATGAGTAAGCGAATCAATTCCGCAGCCATGCTGGCCCACGAGCGGGAAAGTACGATTTATTCTCTCGTGCAGCGCACGATGTCGGCGATCCGCGTTATCCAGGCTTTTACAAAGGAAGAGGAAGAACACCGTCGGTTCATGGCGGCGAGCGCGGAAAGTCTTTCCGCGAGCCTGCAGTTATATACCTTGCAAACGTTTTACTCCGGAGTGGTTAATGCCGTCATTGCTGTGGGCACGGCTTTAGTGGTGTGGCTCGGAGCTCGTCACGTTATGGAAGGTATCTTAAGCGTTGGCGATTTGGTGGTGTTTACTGCGTATTTAGCCTCGTTGTATGGCCCGATCAACACAATCAGCCAAACGCTCGGGATGATTGAAGGAGGCAAGGCTGGGCTCGCGCGCGTCCAAGAGATTCTCACGATCGAGCGAGACTTGACCGATGGGCGGAAAACGTTAGTGCGCTCTGAAGTGTGCGGAGAGATTACTTTTGAAGACATAGCGTTTTCTTATACGCAAGATCAGCCTGTCCTCCGGCATGTCGATCTGCGCATCACTCCTGGAAAAACCGTGGCGATTGTCGGCCCCACGGGAGCCGGAAAATCTACCTTGGTGAGTCTCGTGCCGCGATTTTACGACCCCCAGCAGGGACGAGTATTACTCGATGGCGTCGATATCCGTGAGTTTACCCTAGCGTCTCTACGACAGCAGGTGGCGATGGTGTTGCAGCCGCCGCTCGTATTCCCGATCTCGATTGCCGAGAATATTGCGTATGGACGGCCGGAGGCATCTCAAGAAGAAATTGAACGGGCTGCGCGGTTAGCTCGCATTCATGAGAAAATTATGAGTCTCCCACAAGGGTACGATACTATTGTCAGTGAACAGGGCTCCACGTTATCGGAGGGCGAACGTCAACGCTTGACTATTGCGCGCGCCATTCTTCGGGATGCGCCAATATTGATCCTTGACGAGCCGACTTCTTCGGTCGATGCTGAAACCGAAGCACTGATCATGGAAGGACTCGAACAACTGATGACGGGCCGCACGACTTTTATCATTGCCCATCGGCTTTCCACCGTGCGCAAAGCTGATGTGATTCTTGTCGTGCGTGGGGGCTATGTGGTGGAACAAGGATCGTTCGCTGAACTCATACGCCAAGGAGGGCATTTTGCCGCCCTTTATAAGACACAGTTCAGCATGCAAGAAGAACCGCGCCGAGCTGCTGTATAAATACGGGTTCCTTGACAAAAGCGGTGAAAAAATGACTGATTCGACTGCATCGAAGCCTGGTTACTGGGCAGAAGGCGAACTCCCAACCAACGTGCATCTTGGTCCGAATACGGTAATTACGGGAGACCTTGCATTCAAGCGATTCTATAGTCAGCGAGATCGCGCTCTCATCATTGGCGCGCACTGTACGTTGCAAGGCGTGCACTTCGCCGTCGGTAAGGAAGGATGTATCGAGGTCGGTGATTATTGTTACTTGAAGGATACCGTCCTGCTTGCCGAATTAGAGCTGCGCATTGGCAATTATGTCGTGATGGGGTGGAATGTCACCATTGCTGATACTGACTTTCATCCAGTGGCTCCCACGGAGCGCATTGCCGACGCTTTGGCGTGTTCGCCTTTGGGAAAAGGGCGCCCACGGCCGCCGATTCCTCGGCAGCCCGTGATTATTGAGGATGATGTATGGATCGGACCCAGCGCCACTATTCTGAAAGGCGTCCGTGTTGGCGCTGGAGCCTGGATTGAAGCTGGAGCGCTGATTACGCGCGATGTCCCGCCGCGCGCTCGCATGCTCGGCAATCCGGCGCAAATCGTTGGAGAGGTCTGAGAGCGTGGGAACAGGGCGGACCTTGCCGTGGGATTGGCATCCCGGTGTGATTCCCGAGAATGTGTTGATGGATGAGACAGCCTACGTGGAGACCTCTTTCAGCTTCACTGAGTATCGGAGCCAGGCCGCGATCGGAGTCCAAATCGGCAAAGGTTCATCGACGTATTCGGGAACTATGTTCGATGTCGGGGAACAGGGGCGAGTCCGCTTGGGAGATTATGTGTTAGTGCATGGAGCGAGGATCATTTGCGATGCGGCAATCGAGATCGGCGATTACACCTTTATTTCCTGGAATGTTGTCTTAATGGATACGTATCGCGCGCCGTTTGATCCCATTGCTCGCAGACGAATAGTGGAACGTCTCCCTTTTTGCGAGGAGCGTCGCCTCACGGTGGAGACGCCGGGACGGCCCATTCACATCGGACGCGCCGCGTGGATCGGTTTCGATGTGTGCGTTTTGCCGGGGGTCACCATTGGTGATGGCTCGATTGTGGGAGCGCGTTCAGTCGTGCTGGAAAACGTCGAGCCCTATACGATTGTCGGCGGAAATCCGGCGCGACTCATGCGCCGACTCGATGTCAAAGGAATTGATTATGGCTGCTGAACCGCTTGCCGCCGCTCCGAAG
>JBFWZL010000301.1:0-8266 GCA_050185455.1 Binatia bacterium
GCCGTCAATAAAACGTTCGCTGCTGTCAAACTCTGCTTTTCGACTTTCATCAACTCTCTCAATTTCGCTTCGGTCAAATGTCGCTGGTATTGGCCCGATCCACAAATGATTTAGGAGAACTATAGTGATAGGGACACAGCGCACCGAGCAGACAGTTGTCAAAATCGCGATTCGTGCTCGGGCAGGCGATACGGCGGAAGGCCTCGCCAAAACCGCCGCGCAGAGCCGAGCCTTTGTATGGAGGGAGGAAGAGTTTCTCCCGAGCCTGCAGGCGAAACTGGAAGCGAGCGAAGCGGAGGCTTGCAAGATCGGCCGGTAGGTTCGTTGTCTCTTCCACGTCGAGCTTTTCTTACAGCGATTTTCAGTTGGGTGAGTAGGTAGGCTTTTTCTTCTTGACCCCTCACCCTGTCCCTTTCCCGCAAGGGGAGAGGGGACCCAAAAACAACCTCTTCAAACAAATGCAAACCGCTATAGATCCAGCGGATAAAGGAGTCCTAGCGCAGAGTTTTGTTGGTGTCAAGGAAAATTTGGGAGCAAAAACAGCTTGGCAACGCCAAGAAGGGAAGGATAGGCTGAATCGATGATAGGGAGAACGTGGTTATGGAGAAGACTTGCTAGAGTAGCTTTCCGGTGGGCGATCACCACAAGGGCGTTCAGTTAGCGCACCCTTCGACTTCGCTTCGCTACGCTCAGGGCGAGCGGGGAGAAAAACTCGAGACAAATTCCTGCTTCTGCTGAGCGTAGGCGCGGAGCGCTGAAGTCGAAGCGCGCAACAGTTCCTGAACTTCATACCATTGCCCGCGAGGGGAGAGGGAACCTAAAAATGGACTCTTCATCTAAATGTAAACCGCGAGGGTGCGTGAGCGACTCATGAACATTCTCCCGAAAAGTAGGGGCGGACGACCGTTCGCCCCTACGGACTGTCGTTTCACGCCTCACGCTTTACACTGTAATGACAATCTTGCCGAAGTGCGAAGCGTTTTCCATGAGCTTGAGCGCTTCCCGCGTTTCCGTGAAGGGAAATGCTTTATCAATGACCGGCTTGGTCTTTTGGATGGCCATGGCTTTGTTCATCGCTTCAAACATCTCACGTGAACCGACGTAGATGCCTTGCAGTCGCAGTCCTTTCATGAGCACCGGATACGGGTCGATCTTACTGGCGAATCCTGTGAGTACCCCAATAAGACTTACCGTTCCACCGACGCGCGTGGCTTTGAACGATTGCTCCAGTGTGCCCGCGCCGCCGACTTCGACGACGTGATCGACTCCTTCTCTGTTTGTGAGTTCCAACGTGCGCTGCGCCCAATCCGGCGTTTTCTTGTAGTTGATCGTTTCCCACGCGCCGAGTTGTTTCGCGCGCGCCAACTTCTCATCACTACTCGACGTGATAATCACGCGCGCGCCGGACATCACGCTAAATTGCAAGGCGAAAATCGACACGCCGCCGGTGCCTTGTACGAGCACGGTGTCGCCGGCTTTCACAAAACCTTTGGTGACCAATCCTTGCCAGGCGGTAACGGCGGCGCAAGGCAGGGTCGCGGCGTCTTCGTAGGTCATGTAGTCCGGAAGCTGAACGACTCCATCCTCATGCAGAACCACATGATCCGCCAGCATCCCGTCAATGGAGCCGCCGAGCGCCGACGCGAAATGACCGGCCACGATGTCTCCGGTGAGCCAGTTTTGAAAGAAGATGCCCGCCACCCGGTCGCCTTTCTTTACGCGGGAGACGTTTGGTCCCACCTCGACGATTTCCCCCGCGCCATCAGAGCACGGGATCAGCGGCAGCCTGGCGCCGCGCGCTCCGCCATGTTTGACTGTCATCAGGTCTCGATAATTCAGCGAGACGGCTTTTACTCTGATGCGTACTTGATGTGGTTGCAGTGGACTATCTGGTCGCTCGGAAAGGGTGAGCGCGTCGATGCCAAATGTTTCTTTGATTTCCCAGGTTTTCATCAGATCCTCCTTTTTCTTATAGTCGCTCCGGTTCCAGAATGAGCTTACCGAATACTCTCCCAGCTAGCAGATCCGCTAACGCTTCCTGGGCTGCTGGTAACGGATAAGTTTTGTGAATGACCGCTTTGATAGCGTTAGTAGCGAACAACGGCGTCAGCGCCCGCGCCATTTCCGGAATCCGCTCCGCGGAGTTGCCGAGCACCAAGGAGTAGATTGTTGCATCTTTCATCAATGCTGTAGTAACCGCGAAGGTGACGTTTGGCGCTTTGCCCGTGCCAGTACCGATCAACACGATACGTCCATAGCGGGCAAGAGCAGAAAAGTCTTTGGCTAAATTATCCGTCGCCACGTTTTCAATGATGACCTCCACACCTTTGCCGTCGGTCAGTCGGTGAATTTCGGCGACAAAATCTTGAGTTTTGTAATTCACCGCGACATCCGCGCCGAGCGTCCGGGTCCGCGCCGCTTTCTCTTCCGAGCCAACGGTGGTGAGCACTCGCGCTCCCGCAGCTTTGGCCAACTGAATCGCGGCGACGCCAACGCCGCCACCGCCAGCCGAGACGAGCACGGTTTCTCCGGATTTGAGTAGCGCTTTGTAGTGCAGCGCGACATAAGCAGTATAAAAAGGCACGGGGATCGCTGCTCCTTCGGCGAAAGAAAGGTTTGTCGGGAGCGGAATCGTTTCAGCCGCAGGCATGAGCGCTTTTTGCGCATAGCCGCCGCCATTGAGGGAGCGGCCAAAGACGCGATCTCCAATTGTGACATGAGCAACTCCAGAGCCCACCGCTTCCACCTCTCCCGCTACATCGGTCCCCGGAATATATGGCAGGGGCAGCGCCTGCGGGTAGCGGCCTGAGAGGCGGACCAAATCTGCTGGATTGATTCCTGTTGCTTTCACGCGAATCAATACGTGACCGTCTTTGAGTTGCGGCTCCGGGGCGTCTTCTAAACGCAACAGTTCCGGACCGCCAAATTGAGCTGCTCGCATTGCTTTCATGAGAAGTTTCTCCGCGATGGATTATCAGGCGGAGATTGTACGCAGGTTGGTCGTTTGAGTCGAGATGGATTCACGCATCCTTACCGACCGCTTCGCGGAGGTGACTGAATCCGTCGCGGGCGAGCAAGGTGCGAAGCCCGCGCACAATGCGGCGCGGTAGGAATGGTCCTTCGTAGATCAGACCGGTATAGACTTGGACTAGAGAAGCGCCGGCGCGGATACGGGCATACGCGTCTTCGGCGGAAAAGATTCCCCCCACGCCGATCAGCGGCAACTTTCCATCGACCGTGCGAAAAAGGAGGCGTAGCACTGCGAGTGCGCGCTGGGCGATTGGTCTACCGCTCAACCCGCCTTCCTGTTGGATAGGGGTGCGCAGGGAGGTGGGCCGAGTGATCGTAGTGTTCGTAGCAATCAGGCCAGAAGCTCCAGTTATCTGAGCAATCTGGGCAATCGTGACAACTTCTTCGTCGCTCAGGTCCGGAGCAATCTTCACTAAGACAGGTTTCATGGACGTGCGTCGCTGCGCCGCAAGCCGACGGTTCGTCATG
Organism: Binatia bacterium; assembly: GCA_050185455.1. GTDB lineage: Bacteria > Desulfobacterota > Binatia > Bin18 > Bin18 > SYOC01. The sequence continues at coordinate 3,499 of JBFWZL010000301.1, forward strand.
ACAAGCGCTTCCAGCAACTGTTGTAGCCGTTCGGCTTCCTGAAGTTTACGGAGATCTGGCGTGTTTGGTGAACTGACGTTAACGACAAGATAGTCAGCAAAAGGAAACAGCCGCTCATAGCTTTCAACATAATCAGCAACCGCTTCTTCCAGGGGCGTCACTTTGGATTTGCCGATATTGAAACCAAGAGGGATTGGATGGATGCGACCTATAGGAAGCGTTTGAGTGAGTCGAGTGGCGATTGCGACGGCTCCCTCATTATTGAAGCCTAATCTGTTAATCAATGCTTGATCCTGCTCCAGGCGAAAAACGCGAGGTTTAGGATTACCGGGTTGAGCCTTGGCCGTAATGGTTCCCATCTCGGCGAAACCAAACCCCAGAGCTGACCAGGCAAGCGGCGCGAGCGCGTTCTTATCGTACCCTGCGGCGAGACCGACGGGATTAGGGAAGCGTAGCCCCCAGAGTTCTTGACCCAAACGCGAGTCGCCCAATGGCGGCACGGCGCTCGCGCCTGACTTTTGCAGCAGTGTGAGTGCTGTCAGCGCAACCTGATGCGCTTGCTCGGGGTCGAGTGAGAAGAAGAGGGGACGAAGAAAAGGGTAGAGCATAGAAGGAGCAAAAAGGAGGAAAGCGTTAGCTCTGACTTTCCTGTTGGAGGATCTCTTCCAATAGGAAAGCGAGTTGCATGAAGTGATCAAATGTCTTCTGTCCCTGTTCGAACTCAACAAGAAGGTCGACATCGCTTTGTGAAGTCTGCTGTTCGCGCACGAACGAGCCGAACAAGTTTAGGCGTTTGACCCCGAGCGCTTGGATTTGCTCCTGGCGCTCAAGAAGTGCGGCGACGATTTCTTCTTTAGTTTGCAGGACGATATTCCTGGGTAGTTGAGCAAAGTGGGGCAGATTGTCTCCTGCCCCACGGGAGAACTATCCAATCCCATACAACGCCGCACAGTTATCCGCGACGATCTTTTGGACCTCATTTCCTGGTACGCCGTCGAAATCGCGGACGATGACTTCCTGTGAGCGCGGCCAGGTGGAGTCGGAGTGCGGAAAGTCGGACGCCCACATCAGGTTATCTACCCCCACGTAATCACGCGTCAGCACGCCAATGCGGTCGTCTTGAAATGTGGCGTGTACTTGCCGCTTGAAGTAGAAACTTGGCGGTTCAGGAATCACCACGTTTTTTTCCAGATATTTGTATTTCTCGTAGGCGTGATCCATGCGCTGGAGGTAGTGTCCAATCCAGCCAATGTCGTTTTCCGCTGAGACGATTCTGAGGGTAGGGAACCGCTGCAAAACTCCGCCAAACAAAATATCGCTTAGTGAGCGTTCAATCGCGTGTGGCAATGACGGATAACTCTTCATGACGCTAGCGCCGATACCGCTGCCTTTACGGCCGGTGAGGATGTGCAAGGAAAGCGGTATGTTCTGAGTCTGCGCAGCCGCCCACATCGGATCCCATACCGGATTGTCGTAAGTGCGGTCTTCCGGCGGGATGCCCCAGATCAGGCCGCCTTTGAGCCCCATTTTGGCGCAGCGTTCAATTTCGTTCACGGCGCCCTGGACCTCATCCATGGGAATCAATGCAATGCCGGCAAAGCGGCGACGGTCGTGGCTACAGAAGTCCGCCAGCCAGTCGTTATAGGCGCGGAAACTGGCTGCGCGCAGACCGCCGTCTTCGATGCCATATAAGAACATTCCTAAACTGGTATACAATACCTCACCCTGTACCCCATCGATTTCCTGATCTTTTACGCGCTGCACGGGGTCCCATGAGCCAGGGCGTACGCCAGGATATCCTTTGTTCATTTCTTGGGAGTAATCTTTAGGGTCAACGCCAGCCACGGCAAAACCTGAGACCGAGAACGGCTGAAGCCCTTCACAGACGAAAAAGTCTCCTTTGAGGCCATTGGCTTCTTTGACTACGTGTGGCGCGCGGTCGCGATATCGTGCTTCGATGCGTGAGGTCCACACATCCGCTGGTTCAACGACATGAGAATCCGCCGAAAGGACTCGTTGTAGACCCATACTTCCCTCCTTCTGGTAAGCTATTCGCGACTCTACCGCTGGGTAGGAGAGGGGTCAAGATTGAGGGGCAGTGCTGCGTAATCCGCTTTACGTGTGATCCGAGCCAGACGTTCGTGTAGCTATCCTATCCGACGCATCAGGCGGCGCGTTTCATGTTTCTTCGCTGCGGCCTTCATTCTCGTTTTTTAATATCTCTAAAGTTTCAAGAGCCGCGGCTTGATCAGCGCTTTTCTTGTTCGGCCCAGCGCCTTGCCCGTACAGTTTCCCGGCGACGGAAACCTGACTGATGAATTGCCGCTGATGATCTGGACCGCGCGTTTCAATGACGGTGTAGATAGGTATCTCTTTGAAGATTTTTTGCGTAATCTCTTGTAGCCGGGTTTTGTTGTCGAAGGACGTTACTTGTGATTTCTCTTCGAGATCTTCAGCAAAATGGCGAGCTACGAGGGCATGCGCGGGAGGAAAGCCGCCATCGAGATAGACGGCGCCCAATACCGCTTCATACGCGGCGGCAAGGATCGAAAGTTTCTCGCGGCCGCCGCTACGCTCTTCTCCACCGCCGAGGCGCAGCCATTGTCCCAGTGATATTGCTGCGGCCTTTGTCGCCAGAACACGAGCATTTACGAGTGAAGCCCGCATTTTGGAGAGGCCGCCTTCACTCGCCTCGGGAAAATGTTGCATAAGGAGGTCGCTCATCGCGAGACCAAGCACGGCATCGCCGAGAAACTCAAGTTTCTCGTTGTGGGCTTCACCGGGACGGAGTTGGGAAGATCTGTGCGTCAGCGCGAGATGTAATAACTCCTGCCGCTGAAAGGTGTACTGCAAAATTGCTTCAAATTCATAGAGGTCAGGCATGGATTCAGCGTCTGAGTGCTCAGTGCTCTGCGTGAATTTCTCCCCACAGAGTTTCTCCATTCGTACGAATAATTTTGACGGAGACTTCTCGGTTCATGAAAGCGTCTTCGCCTGAGGCAAGCACCCGGAGGTAGTTGCGGCTGTAACCCTTGAGTTGCTTGGTGCTTTTGTCGCGTGTATTTTCAAACAGGACGGGGAGATTCTGGCCGATAAAGTTCCGCGCGAATGTGGCTTTCTTCTGTGCGCCAAGCTTACGGACGAGCCGAGCGCGTTCCTCAATGACAGGTTGCGGTACTTTGTCATCATATTTTGCCGCAGTCGTCCCGTTCCGGACAGAGTAGGGGAAGACATGGAAATACGTGAACGGACTTTCCGCAAGGAAGGACAGACTCCGAACAAACTCCGCTTCTCCTTCTCCCGGAAAGCCGACAATAAAATCCGTGCCGAGCGCGGCGTATGGCAGCGCCTCGCGCAGGCGAACGAGCACATCACGGGCGAGGGCAGTATCGTAGCGCCGGCGCATGCGGGTGAGCACGGTGTCGTTTCCTGATTGCATGGGAATATGCAGATGAGGGCAGAGAATCTCTGCCCTGCTCAGTAAGCGCAGTAGTTCCTCATTAAACTCATGAGGATCGATCGAGCTGATGCGCACCCGTGGAACGGGCCGGCGTTCTTCAATAGCTTCCAACAGCCAGGTGAGATTGACCGGCGGATCAAGATCTTCCCCATAACCGCCAAGGTGAATGCCGGTGAGGACGACTTCTTGAAATCCTTGCTCGGCAAGCCGATCAAGCTGTTCAAGCACAACGCGAGGAGGGACGCTACGGCTCTTCCCACGCGACATGGGAACGATACAAAACGTACAGAAAAGGTCGCACCCTTCTTGAATCTTCAGAAAAGCCCGAGTTTGACCGCTAAACGTCACGGCTCCCAGTGTCTCGACTCCCACGCGCCCAACTGTGCGCAGGTTGCTGACCGCGATGCGTTGCTCTAATTGGGCGCTGACCGCTCGGAGTAGATCATCAAGCCGATTCAAGCCCACTACATGGTCAACTTCTTGCATTTTGGCGACTGCGTGCGGATTCACCTGCGCATAGCAACCCGTCATGATAATGCGGGCCGAGGGATTCGCACGTTTGGCGCGGCGCGCTAGTTGGCGACTTTCCGCGTCAGCTTGATTGGTGACGGTGCAGCTATTGACGATGTATACATCGGCCGAATCGCTGAAAGGCACGAGTCGATGACCGTCCGCTTGCAGGCGATCCGCGATGGTTGCGGTATCGTACTGATTGACTTTGCACCCTAAGGTGGTGATGGCGACGCGCAACATGAGTTTACCAGGCTCCCGCGATCCAGCCGCCGCCCAGCACGCGGTCGCCGTCATAAAAGACGGCTGCCTGTCCTGGCGTCACAGCTGGAGAAGTCTTCTCGAACCATACCTCCGCTTTTCGCGCAGCTTGGGGGACGACACGAGCGGCGATGGCTGGATGACGATATCGAATCTTTACCGTCATGTGGCGTTCTTCTTCGTGATCGCCGTCCGTCCAACTCACATCTGTGGCGATGAAGCCGCGTGCTCCGAGCTGACTCTTCGTGCCGACGGTGACGCGACCCTTTGGGGCGTCGATCTGAGTCACATACTTGGGTTCCGTTAGTCCGCCTAGTCCAAGGCCGCGTCGTTGGCCAACGGTGAAACGGTGAATGCCGTCATGGGCGCCGAGAATATGGCCTTCCTGGTCGACAATGACTCCAGTTTTGATTTGCTCTGCTGACAGACGCTGCTCGATGAACCGTGCATAGTCGCCATCGGGGATAAAGCAAATGTCCTGGCTTTCCGGCTTTTCCGCGAGGCGTAATCCTAACGACCGCGCCTTTTCTCGCACCT
>JBFWZL010000302.1:0-8260 GCA_050185455.1 Binatia bacterium
GCGCCTTTGATTACGTGGAGAAACCATTTGATAATGACGAGCTGAAGGAATTGGTGCGCCGCGCCTTGGATGTTACGCGTCTCGCGCGTGAAAATCGTTATCTCAGAGCCGAATTGAAAAGTCGGTATCTGCTCGACGGTCTGGTGGCGGAAAGCGAGATCATGCACGAGGTGCTGGACCTCGTGCGGCGGGCGGCGCGCAGTCGCAGCACGGTGCTTATTACGGGTGAAAGCGGTACGGGCAAAGAAATGATTGCTCGCGCCGTGCATTATCATAGTGACCGAGTAGGGCAACCGTTTATCGCGGTGAATTGTAAGGCGTTTGCCGAAGGGGTGCTTGAGTCTGAACTCTTTGGTCATGAGAAAGGCGCGTTTACCGGCGCCGACCGCGCCAAGCCCGGTTTGTTTGAACGAGCAGACGGCGGGACGGTCTTTCTCGATGAAATTGGCGAAGTCAGCGGCGACTTTCAGGGCAAGCTGCTGCGTGTGCTACAAGAGAAAAAACTCCAGCGCGTCGGGGGCGCAGAGGAGCGGACGGTGGATATCCGCGTGGTGGCGGCGACGAATCGGGATCTCCGCGCTGAGGTGATCGCCGGTCGGTTTCGCGAAGATCTCTATTTTCGTCTGGCGGTGATTCCGGTCCAGCTCCCGCCGTTGCGAGAACGACGGGAAGATGTATTGCCGTTAGCGCGTCATTTTCTGGCGAAATGGAATACTGAACTCTCGCGCAAGATCAGCGGGTGGACGCCTGAAGTTGAAGGCTATTTGCTCAAGCATTCTTGGCCGGGCAACGTGCGTGAATTAGAGAATACGATCGAACGCGGCGTGGTGCTGGCGCGCGGCGAGAGCATCACTTTGGAAGATTTGCTCATTGACGCCGAATCCGAGCACACCGCAAATGCGCCAAGTGGTGGGAAGGAGAATCTCCAATCTTTCCTTGATCAAGCCGCGATGGAGCGCATTCGCTCCGTACTCAAAGAAGTGCACGGCGCACGCCTCGAAGCCGCTCGCCGTTTGGGGATTGATCGCACCACTCTGTACCGTCTGATGCGTAAGTACAAAATTGGAGACGAAGACTGACGCTTCTAGAGGGCGTAATTACTATGCGCCTCCCGCCACCGGCGGAAAGATGCTGACGGTGTCTCCCTCGACAAGCTGTCGCTCGAATTCCCGAGTTTGTTCGCCATTGACCAACACCATCTGGGCGAGTTCGATAGGAATCTTGAGCTGATCAATAAGAGTTTTGATAGTAGCTCCGTCTTCTAATGTGAGCTGCGCTTTGCTGCCCGTGGAGCCGGGAGGGAGGTTTTTGCGCAGGTTGGCGAAAAGTTTGACTTCGATGTGCATGGAGAGCATTACTCCTGTCGATCAAGAGAGGGTTCCCGCCCCCCTTACGGGAGCGGGACAGGATGAGGGGTATGAAAATTCCTTCTTCGTTATAAGTTCTTTCCAATTCCCGGTGTCGGGGTCGGCTTGAGTTCCGTATATTTCTGCGGTCGCGAATGGACGAGCAGGTTATGCGACGCGTTGCTCCAAGCGGCGGGTTTGAGTCCGTCCACACGATAGTCACGGTCGCGCGCCGGAGCGCCCAGTAATGTCTGTTTAATCAGCGTATCCGCCGCGCCGCTGGCGATATAGGCGCGGCGCAGATCGGTCGGATGGGAGCGCACATACTTGGCCCATGACCCAAGCGCTGTCTTCGTCTGAATCAAGCCTTTCGCCATGCCAACATCGTTGAGCATAGTGACATCTTCTATCGGTCCGACAAACAACGCGCCCACCATGCGGTCGCCTTCCCATACATACTTGCGATAGATCGGCCGCGAGGGATTCAAGAGAGTCGTCACGTTGCGACCGTCTTCTTGCCATACGCCGAAGCTGGCGCAATGGAGATTAATAACATCCAATACATTGATGAGCAGACTGCCGGGATAGCGAGTTTCCTTCCCCGCCATATTCGCGCCGGCAATGCGACCGTGATCAACTGCAGTCGGCTGGATGGCGTGGATAGCCGGTGCGCCGGAGAGGAGGTCCGGCCCCGCGGCGACGTCGCCGGCGGCGTAAATGCCGGGAATGTTTGTTTGCATGCGATCGTCGACAACCACACCGCCGTTCATGGTGATGCCCGAGCCTGCCAGAAAGCCAATGTTCGGCTGAATGCCAGTTGCGAGGATAACCAAGTCCGCTGAAAGTGTGGCGCCTGCGCCCAGTGAGAGAGAGAGCTTATCGTTGGCTCCCCGCGTAATCTCTTTGACTTGGGCGCCAGTGTGCAGCGTCACGCCGCGCGCGCGCAACCAACCTTCAACCGCTTTGGCGCCTGGCTTGTCGAGCATGCGCGGGAGCACTTGGTCCGCCATTTCCACGACGGACAACTTCCATCCCAGCTTGGCCATGGCGTTGAGAACGATAAACCCGATGAACCCGGCGCCTACTAAAACAGCTTCCGGTTTCCCTTGTCCTTTTGCCATCGCCTTGCGCGCGTCATCCAGCGTCCAGAACGTGTAGACGCCATCCAGGTCCACTCCAGGAATAGGAGGTTGTTGAGCTGATGATCCGGTGGCGATCAACAAGGTATCGAAGGGAAGGGCTTTGCCATTGTTTAGTGAGAGAGTGCGAGCTTGCGTATCAACTTTCTGCACCCTGACGTCAAGAAGCGGCTCGACGTTCTGTCGGCTGAAGTACGCATGATCGCCGATCATGATGTGAGATTCGGAAATCTCCTGCGCAAGATAGTAGGGAAGGACCATGCGTGAGTAGACCGGTTCATCCGAGATGAGCGTGATCGGTGAGGATTGATCCGTCGCTCTGATCGCTTCAATAGCTGCCGCGCCAGCTGGTCCGCCGCCGATGATAACATGTCGTGGCATAATCTATTACTCCGTAGGTTGTGATCCACCTCGTGATACGTGATGCGTGAAACGCGTTGTCTGATGGAGGAGGCAAGGACTTTACTACTTTGCCCTACCTAATACGTTCCATGTGCTACGTTCCACGTTTTATGCTCCACGTTCTACGCCAATCCCAATTCCTTCAACTTTTCCGGCGTGATGCGTCCATCCTTGGTCCAGCCGCGGAGTTGGTAGTATTCCGGCAGCATCTCGCCGAGGCGGTTGACCTGTCCTTTTGCCGGTCCCGAAGGAATCGGTTCTTCCAGGATGCGCTTCGGCAACGAGTCGTCTGTACCGCTCATGCCGGAGCGTTCGTTCCACAATCGTTCTAGGTTCCAGATCCGTTCGCCGATCTTCATGAGATTGTCTATCGTATACGTGACGCCGGTTGCTGCCGAGAGTTGGGGCAAGATTTCTTCGAGACCGATGCCGAAGGTTAAAAACTGGCAAAGTCCCGTCGCATCCACCGTTGCGGTGGCGTCTTGAAATATTTTGGTCAGTTCTGCTTTGCCTTCGGTGGCGCGCGGGTCCATCTGGCGCGGCAGGCCAAGAATCTCGGCGGCGACGGTATACGCTTTGAGATGACACGCGCCACGATTCGAGGTGGCGTAGCCGAGACCCATGCCTTGAATGGCGCGGGCTTCATAGGCGGCGAACTCTTGCCCGCGCACGCCCATGAAGAGTTCCGGTTTGCCGAACTTTTCGGTCATGCGTTTAGAGCCTTCGGCGAGTTCCGTGCCGAATCCTTCACGATAGGCCACCTTTTCCGCCATGACGATCAAGGCTTCACCGCTGCCAAAGTTTAGTGGAATGCCAGCCTCGGCCAGTTGGACGACGCCCTTCTCGTATAACTCCATTGCCGCCGCCACCGTGGCGCCGAAGCTAATCGCGTCCATCCCGAGTTCGTTGCAGAGCCAGTTGGCTTTGATCAGCGCATCGAGATCGCCGACGCCGCATTCCGCGCCCATGGCCCACGCCGCTTCATACTCAGGGCCTTCGCCCGCGATCTTCCAGTTATGCGGGTGCGTCGTCACCATGTATTTCCCAGCCGCATCACCCGGCAGCGTCGCCACGCGACCACAGGCAATCGTGCACGCAAAACAGGCTTTGTTGGAGACGAGGCGCGTCTCCGTCAGAGTTTCACCGCTGATGTTTTCCGCGTCCTCGAAAACCGTCTGTTGGTGGTTGCGCGTGGGCAGGGCGCCGTGTTCATTGATGACGTTGACCAGTACTTCCGTCCCGTAAATAGGCAGTCCTTGAGAGGTGACCGGAGATTCGCGCAGTTTTGTTTTCAACGCCCACTGCGCATCCATGTACGCCTTGGGATCGGCGAGACGCACGCCGCCCGTGCCGCGTACGGCCATGGCCTTGAGATTTTTTGATCCCATCACCGCTCCCACGCCGGAACGGCCCGCCGCTCTATGGAGATCGTTCATAATGCAGGCGAAACGGACTAGTTTCTCTCCCGCGGGACCGATGCTGGCGATGATGGTGTCCGGGACGCCCAGCTCCGTCTTGAGATGTTCTTCCGTTTCCCAGACGGTTTTTCCCCAGAGATGCGCGGCGTCGCGGATTTCTACCTGGTCGTTATAGATCCACAAATAACAAGGAGCGGAGGCGCGACCTTCCACAACAATCATGTCATATCCGGCCGCCTTCAGCTCCGGTCCCCAACTTCCGCCCGAGTTCGATGTGGTGATTGCATGAGTGAGCGGTCCTTTGGTGACGACCATGTAGCGTGCGCCGCAGGAGGCGTTGGTGCCGGTGAGTGGCCCAGTGGCGACGATCATTTTGTTCTCTGGACTAAAAGGATCGACCGTAGGGTCGACTTCCGCCGACAAATACTTGGCGCCGAGACCGCGACCGCCAATGTAGTCGTGCGCCCAGTCTTCGCGCAACGGTTCTTTGCTGACCTGTCTGGTAGTCAAATTGACTCGTAAGACTACGCCAGTCCAGCCGTACATCATGATCTGCCCCCTTCCTGCATAGTTTGAAACCTGTCGTTGACGCGCTGCGCCCAGGACGCCAACCAGTCTGGTTGATCTAGTTCAGTGTATTCAATGGCGTCCGTTGGGCAGGCTTTCACACAGGCGGGGTCGCCGCCGCACAGGTCGCATTTGAACGCTTTATGCGTGTCAGGGTTGTAGAACATCGTGCCGTAGGGGCAGGCGATCGTGCAGACCGCGCAGCCCACGCAGACGTTGTCCATCACCACTTTCGCGCCGGTGGCGGGGTCAAGTGCAATAGCGTTCACCGGACACGCCGTCATGCACCACGCTTCACTACACTGAAAACAGGTGTAGGGCGCGTAACTCGCTTGTTCATCAAAAACGTACACGCGAATCACTGAGCGTGCAGGCTGAAACGTTCCGGTTTGCACGAAGGAGCAGGCTAATTCACACTGGAGACAGCTCGTACATTTGTCGGGGATAATCCGCAATTGTTTCATGCGTCTCATCCTTTCTGTGAGAGAGTAATGACTGGCGACAGGCTACTTCCGGCCGCTCACCCTGTCAACGTATCTGGGGAGCACGTTCTGGGAACAGGCTTTGCTCAGTCGTTTTCATCCACATCGTCCACATCAACCTGTCCGCTCAAGCGCCGCCGGATGTGAGACCAGCTCATGCCGATTGCCAGAATGAGGGCGACGATAACGAGACTGACGTAGGCGACCGCGCGAGGACTCCTAGGAGAGATCAAGCCCCACTCGCTAAACAGCCAGGCCAAGGAGACACACAGGGCAAGGCTCAACGTCAAACCTAAACCGCCAAGAGAGCGAAATGTGGCGCGGAGGTAAATGACCCAGCCAATGAGTAAGATGACCCCGACCACCGCTTGTTCAGGACCGAATACCAGCCCTTTTCCGAACGCCCAATGATAATAAGAATATCCTTCTGGATTGTAGGTCACTCCTACTAAAACGACCGCGAAAAGGAGACGAACAAGAAAACCTGATCCCACGCTGCTCACTCCTATTGAGTTTTAGTATTGTGTGGACGCTGAAAGAGAACCTGTCAAGGGAAGATGCGCAACGATAGTGGATTCTTCCGCTCGTGCGAACGACATACACTTGAACGAAGGCGGCAGGGCAGACGAGCCAGATCAACAGACAGAAAAGAGAGGAGACGACTTATGATAGAGACCAGTTTGCAAGTGACCTTCCCTCCGTGGGTCGAGAGCCTTGTGACCGGGGAATCTCTGTACAAGACCGACGAGGAGAAAATGGCGCTCGCCATTGAGCTCGCGCGACGCAATGTACAGGAACAGACCGGGGAACCTTTCGGAGCCGCGGTGTTTCGGGCCGATAGCGGTCAACTTGTCGGGGTGGGTATGAGTCAGGTTGTTCGCCAGAAGAATTCCGTCCTCCACGCGGAAGTTGTCGCGCTTATGATGGCTGAACAGCGATTGCAAACGTACAATCTACGAGCGGACGGGCATCCCTACGAACTATTCTCTTCTTGTGATCCCTGCGCCATGTGTCTGGGCGCGATTCATTGGAGCGCTGTAGCGCGTCTCGCCTGTGGGGCTACGCGAGACGATGCGCAGAGTATCGGGTTTGATGAAGGGCCGGTGTTCCCGGCATCGTATGCCTATCTGGAAGCGCAGGGCATGACGATCACTCGTGAGGTGTTACGAGCTGAAGCCAGCGCGGTTATCCGCATGTACGCGCACAGCGGCGGACTGATCCACAACCGCATAAAAAGTGGCGAAGGATAATATCGAAGTCTTGCTTTCACCGAAGAATGTAGCCTGGATGAGGCGGAGCACGATCCAGGAACGAACTGTTTTCCTTGACAGTCATGGATGTGGTGATCTATGGATCAACTCGGCGCGTATGCACATTGTCCGTGCCACATAGTCATCAGCGTAGGAGGGGGCCCTTATGACGTACGATCTGTTGATTCGGAACGGAACGGTAATCGATGGAACCGGCGCGCAGCGCTTTCGCGCGGATGTCGCCGTGCAAGACGGGGTAATTGTCGACATCGGCGTGGTTCGTGACGGCGCTAAGCAAGTGATCGATGCTTCAGACCTTGTCGTCGCTCCAGGATTTGTTGACCCGCACACCCATTATGACGCGCAGATTGATTGGGACCCGTTGGTGACCTGCTCGTCGTGGCATGGTGTGACGAGCGTAGTGATGGGGAATTGCGGCGTGGGCATTGCTCCGTGCCGCCCGGAGCAGCGCGAGGCCTTGGCCTGGGATTTAGTGAATGTAGAAGGCATGTCTTTCAACGTGCTTTCTAAAGGCGTGTTGTGGGAGTGGGAGAGTTTCTCCGAGTTCATGACCGCCAAACGCAAAGGGCTGGGCATTAATCTTGGCTTTCTGATGCCGCTCTCGCCGTTTCGTTCGTATGTGATGGGAGAAGCCGCGCAAGAACGCGCGGCGACGGAGGAGGAAACCCGGCGCATCGCCGCGCTCATGCGAGAGAGCATGCAGGCTGGAGCCTTGGGATTTTCCACAACCGTAGCGACGCAACATGTTGGCTATCGCGGTCGCCCTCTTGCCTGTCGGCTTGCCAGCCAAGAGGAACTCCGCACCTACGCGCATGTGTTGCGCGACCTCGGCTATGGCTCGATCGAGGTGAACATGGGCGGCGCAGGATCATCTGTGCTGCCCCAAGGTTCAACCGAGTTGATCGAATTTCTCTTGACCGAAAGCCGCAGACCGGTGACGTGGTTGTCCGTGCAAACCCGAAATGATCAACCCACAGCGCATCGTGAGCTGCTTGCTAGCATGGACATGCTCATCCAACGCGGCGGCATCCCGCAGGCGAGTTGCCAGCCGACGGAGATTCAGTTCAATCTACGCAACCCGTTTATCCTGGGTCCCTACGAAGTCTGTCATCAGTTGTTTAATCGTTCTGTGGAAGAACAAGCGCGCGTGTACAGTGATCCAGCCTTTCGCACAGCCTTCCGCGACGCCTATACACGCTCGCCGAAAGCGTTCAGTGGACAGTGGGACCGCATCGAAGTGTGTAAAGTTAAAAAAGAAGACCACCGAGCGTGGATAGGGAAGACGATTACCGCCTTGAGTCAGAGTAAAGGCAAAGATCCGTTGGACACATTCTTTGACCTTGCCGTAGCAGATGAATTAGGAACGGAATTTACTTTGGCGATGCTGAACTTTGATCCACCGCTGTTGCAAGAGGTCATTACCGACGCTCGTGTGCTCATCGGTCTTTCCGACGGCGGCGCGCACGTCGATATGCTGTGCAACACAGGTTATCCGACGTATTTGTTAGGCATGTGGGTGCGCGAACGACAGGTGATGAGTTTGGAACGTGCAGTGCGACGGCTGACTTCCGAACCGGCGCAGATTTTTGGATTGAACGACCGTGGTGTCATTGCCAAAGGTAAAGCGGCAGATCT
>JBFWZL010000303.1:0-8238 GCA_050185455.1 Binatia bacterium
GTCGGCGATCAGATGCAACGCCGAGAAAATGACCAGTACTACGAGGACCAACGTCGTCGCGAGCAAGAGGAATACGAACGCCAGCAACGCGAACTCGAACGCCGCCGTCGGGAACGTTACGACGACTATTGATTGATATCAACCACTACGGTTCGCAACTCAATATTCTTGACGGAAGAGGGCCTTAACCAATTTATCTTATTGGATAGGGTCCCTTCTCTCCCATCTCTCCAATGTCCTTCCTCTCTGTTGCACCTATCCATCAAACAGTTGCACGCACGCAACAACGCATGGTCAATCTGCTGCTGCTCCAGCATCGCGCTCGCTCAAAATAAGACAGCTGTCAGTTGAAAATACGACAGTTCCACGCCAACGATAAGAGGAAAGAAGTCCGGGAGGATGAATTTTCCAGGGAAAACCATAGCATTTCGCCATTGGCCCATCTTTTGCTTTTGTTATTGAGCAAGCGCAGTCACTGCGCAATTTTCAGGAGGTGGGTCTATGTTTCCTTTATTGTCATCCTCAGGTGCTCCTAGTTACGTTCTCAACATGACGGCGGACTTTACCCCACTCTTCACGGGTCTCGTCGTCATACTCGGTCTTTCCCTGCTTGGTATCGCTTTCGTTATCGGAGCGCATGACATCCGCGAGAAGAAACAACACATGCATGCTCAAGAAGACAGATTCCCTACTTTACCAAAAGCGGCGTAAACAGACCTCAGCTTTCAACAGTCAGCTTTCGGCCCGGTAGCGTTTCCCTCGAACGTTACCCTCCACCCCCAAGAGTTCCCCTCCTTTCTCTTGGGGGTTGTTCCCTCTACTGCCTCACTCGATTCCGTTGCGCTGAGTCCTGCGCTCGTGTATCAAGCCGATACAGCATGTGTCGCTTGAGTTTCCACGATTAATCGTTACGTCAAAAGGAGGACCAGCCATGCAACGAGCCCGCATCAACGGTGTGGAGTTAGCCTACGAGTTACGCGGCGCGGGCGAGCCGCTCGTTATGATTCACGGCGCGCAGGGCGATCAGAGTATGTTCACCGGAGTGGCGCCGATGTTCACCGATCAGTTTCAGGTGCTCACGTTCGATCAACGTGGCTCAGGTCTCAGCGAAAAGCCGGATATGGCCTACAGCATGGCCATGTTCGCCGATGATACAGCGGCGTTGATGGAGCATGTAGGGTTTGCCTCAGCGCATATTCTCGGCGTTTCTATGGGAGGCATGATCGCGCAAGAGTTTACGTTGCGTCATCCGCGCAAGACGCGCTCGCTGGTGCTGGGGTGCACCACGCCTGGAGGACCACAATCGATAGCGTTAGGCGGCGGCGCGTTAGCGCAAGCCTACTCTACCCAACCAATGCCAGCGGAAGAACGAGGAAGATTATTGGCTGAAGCCTGCTTTACCAAAGGCTACATTGAAAAACATCCGGAGATTATTCCAGCGATGATTGAATCGCGTCGGCAACGACCGATCGATCCTACCGCGCTTGGCCATCGCATGAAAGCCGCCCATGCCCATAACACCTATGATCGTCTCCCACAAATCACCTGCCCCACGTTGGTGATCACCGGCAAAGATGATGTTCTGATTTCCTGGGAAAACTCGCAGATACTGGCCGAGCGCATTCCTGGGGCGAAATTTGTGTTGCTCGAACCGGCGGGCCATCTCTTCTGGGGAGAACAGCCGGAGCAATCGCGCAAGGCCATTCGTTCGTTTCTGCAGGCGCAACTCGCAAAAAAATGAGGAAGCGCTGCCACGCAGGAGAATGCAGAGTTGACGCCAAGGTATTGGATGTTTGTGGCGGAAAAATAGGCTGTAGGCCATAGGCTTTAGGGAGCCCTTTAGCCTGAAGCCTCCAGCTTAAAGCCTTCGAGGTTTTCTATGTCCCGTCTCGGAATTGTTCTCTATCACGGCATCGAAAGCGGACCTGAATTGAAAGAATACGCTCGTCTCGCCGAAAACAACGGCTTTGATTCGCTTTGGGTCACTGAGCGTTATTTTCACGAGGAGACTTTCTCGCTGCTCGGATTCCTGGCGGCGGCGACGCAACGCATCAAGCTCGGTGTGGGTGTGGTGAACCCCTACACTCGCAATCCAGCCCTGCTGGCGATGGCCAGCGCCACGTTGGACCGTATCTCCGGCGGTCGGTTTCTCCTCGGTCTCGGCAGAAGTGAGAAAGCAGTTATCCAAGATAAAATGGGTATTCCCTACGGCAATTCCCGCGCCGTGTTAGTGGAAACAGTCATGCATCTGCGCAAGCTGCTTGCCGGTGAGAGAGTTACTGCTTCGGAAGGGCGCTACAAACTCAGCAATGTCCGGCTGGCGACCACACCTGTACAAGCTCAGCTTCCTATCTATCTTTCCGGCATTGGCGCAAAAGGTCTGCGGCTCGTCGGGGAAATCGCCGACGGGGTGGTGCTGAACGCTTATGTACCACCGGCATACGTTCGCTATGCTGCCAAAGAGATTCGCGACGCCGCACGAGCAGCAGGACGCGATCCCCAGGCCATCGATATTACCTGTATGCTCGTCGTGCGGCTGACAGATGACCCAGCCAGCATGTATCCCGCCTTGAAACAGCGCATCGCGCGTCTGCTCGAAGAAACGCATGTCGGAGAGATTCTGCTGGACAAAGGCGGGTTTGATCCGTCGATTCTGCCCGCACTGCGAGAAACCGTAAAGAAAGACGGCGAAAAAGCCGCCGTGCATTTCATTACTGACGAGATGGTGGACGCGTTCTACATTGTCGGTCCGGCGGATCGTTGCAAGGCGCGGATTGAGGAATATCGTCAGGCTGGGGTGGACGAGCCGATGCTGTTGCCGAGGCTGGAGGATTACAGGAAGGTGGCGGAGACATTTGGCAAGTAACTGAGAACGTCCCTTCCCTCGTCATGCCCGCGCAGGCGGGCATCCAGGAAGGAATCTTCAAGCCTGAAATTCAATGCCAAACCAAATCCCTTAATTCTGGATTCCCGCTTTCGCGGGAATGGTCATGTCCCTGCGGGCGCCCTTGACCATGAAAACGACGGTCGGGTGCCACGGCTGGCTTGTCCAGCCGTGCATCGCCTTTTTCGGGGGAATGACCTCTCTGTAGCGTCTTCCCCGTCATGCCCGTCCCTGCCTACACGAGGACAGGCTCCGGCGGGCATTCAGTCCTCATAGAATTTCACCCCAAAGATCCCTCCATAAAGGATTGAGCTCCTCTATCAGACGCAGTTTCCACGCTCAATTCCATTTTTTCAGCTGTTTTTCTCTGGTAATGGCGGCAATCATGTCACCATGGAGTTCACAGTAGACCAAACGGTGCACACCATATTTTTTGGTAAAGCCCTTGGTTACGTTGTTCTTATGCTCCCACGCACGTTTCACCAAGTCGCTTGTCACTCCAATGTATAGGGTGCCGTTCTGCTGACTGGCTAGAATGTAGACACATGGTTGCTTGGTCATGTCTAATTCTCTGGATTCCCGCTTTCGCGGGAATGACCTTTCCGCAACATCCTTTTCGTCATGCCCGCGCAGGCGGGCATCCAGACTTTTTATCTACAACCGTTCGCCTTTTTCTGGATTCCCGCTTTCGCGGGAATAACGCCTCGTCGTTTCAGTCGGGAAAAACTTACCTTCAAAGCTTCTACCCCTGGTCCCCAAATCCCGCGCCTCGTCTCGCCAGCCTGCGGCGGTCGGCGCGGTCTCCGACTAGCGCACGCCCTGCCGCCGTCTGTCTCCTCTCGGCGCTCTTGCTCACTCACCCGGAACTTGCACAGCGGAAGCCGAGGTAGACGACGCGGTAGCCTGGGTGGTCCGCGTCGCGAAAGGCAGAGCGGACGCGCCGCGCACCCCAGCGCCAGAGGCCGCCGCGAATGACCCGATTGGCCCCTTTGGTAGTTGGACCACGCGGATCGGCTACACTCGCACTTGTGTAGGATCGCACGCCGTCATGGCACCACTCCCACACATTACCATGCATGTCGTAGAGTCCCCAGGCATTGGGCTTGAGTTGCCCTACCGGATGCGTAGTTCCTTCCGCATTTGCAGCGTACCAGGCGTACTCTTGCAATTGACTTACGTCATCACCAAAGCAGTAGGCACCAGTTGAACCAGCTCGCGCGGCATACTCCCACTCCGCCTCGGTGGGTAACCGATACCCTTTCCCCGATTTTTGCTCGTTCAATTGTTGGAGAAATAGTTGCGCGTCCTCCCAAGAGACCATCTCTACCGGACAATTGGGATCGCCCTTGAAGCGACTCGGGTTGTTCCCCATTACTGTTTCCCATTGCCCTTGAGTCACCTGGTATTTCCCCAGGTAGAAGGGCTTGGTGATCCGCACCAGATGCACCGGCTTCTCGTTGTCGAACCCACTCTCCGACCCCATCTGAAATTCCCCGGCAGGAATCAGGACAAACTCCATGCCGATGCTGTTGGTCCAAACCTTCTGAAGTTCGGCTTTCTTTTGGAGGGTCGGCTCTTGGGAAGGAGAAACGAGTACACCGAGACTGCCAGTGCGCGCCTGCAGTGCGCGCAATAATCTTCCGTATCCTCTTTCTTCATACAGATTGACGGCCTGCCATCTTTTGAGGCGGGTTGGCAGGTCACACGGCTCCAGCCTCGCTGGTATGAAAAAGATTACACCCTCAGGTTTCTCATCCGCCACATCCAAAGCCTCTTTAATTTCTTTCTGGACGTACCCCTCTTTGTTAATGGAGTCATGCGAAAGACACACAAGGATAGCGTCAGCGGCGCGCACGGCTCTCGGAATCTCCAGCTCCCAGTGTTGCCCAGGCAAAAGATCTTCTTCATCCAACCACGGCTCAAATCCGTCCGCGAGCAACCGCTGGTAGAGATCCCGCACGGTGGGCTTGTCGCCGGACGAGTGGCACAGAAATACTTTAAGTTTGCGTTCCGCCATCATGGCTCTCCTGGGGTCATGGTATACACAATGATGACCGTTTGAGCAAAGCATCGGCTGGAAAAAGAACCCCAATTGACGCACCCGCGTGGTCAGAGTACGTCTGCCCCGAACAAGGGCTCTACTGACGTTAAAAGACAAGGAGGCGCACGTGAAACTCGGTCTCAGCGTTGGCTATTCAGGAGGGAATGTCTCGATTCCCATCGACCGCATTCAGGAAGCCGAACAGCTCGGCTACGATTCGGTGTGGACGGCGGAAGCGTACGGTTCGGACGCAGTGACACCGCTCGCCTACATCGCAGCGAAAACTTCTCGCATCAAGCTTGGCACCGGCATCATGCAAATCGCGGCGCGCACGCCGGCGATGTGCGGCATGACCATGGCCACGCTCGATGCGCTCGCGGGCGGCGGACGCGTATTGGTTGGCCTCGGTCTTTCCGGCCCACAAGTCATTGAGGGCTGGCACGGCATGCCCTACGACAAGCCGTTAGCGCGGCTGCGCGAATATGTTTCCATCCTCCGCCAGATTTGGGCGCGGGAAAAACCCGTGGCGCTGGATGGTAAAGCGTATCAGCTTCCATACCAAGGTCCGGGCGCGACCGGCCTCGGCAAGCCGCTCAAGTCGATCTTACATACCAAGTATCTCCCGATCTATCTCGCCACGATGCAACCGAACAGCATTCGCCTCACGGCGGAAGTCGCCGATGGCTGGCTGCCGATTTGGTTCTCGCCACAACGCATGGACATGTTCCGCGCCGATATCGAGGAAGGGTTCAAACGCGCCGGTAATGGCAAGTCGTGGAAAGATTTTGATATTGCCGCCGGCTGCACGGTCATCCTCGGCGATGACGTGAAAGCCTGTCTAGCGCAGATCAAGCCGACATTAGCGCTCTACGTCGGCGGCATGGGCGCGAAGAACAAGAATTTTCACAACGAAATGGTGTCCAAGTACGGCTACGGCGACGTCGCCAGCAAAATCCAAGAACTTTATCTCTCCGGTCGGAAAGCCGAAGCGACGGAGTTGGTGCCCGATGAACTCTGTGATGAAATGTCGCTGTGCGGTCCCGCAGCGCGCATCCGTCAACGCTACAAAGCCTGGGAAGAGTGCGGCGCGACGACCATGCTCATCCAAACGGGGCAGCGCGAAGCGATGCAGTTGATGGTGGAGATTACCGGAGCAAAGAAGCAGTAATTTTCAAATTTTCCCCTCACCCTGTCCCTCTCCGGCAAGGGGAGAGGGAACCTAGAAACGAAAGGTCGCGTATGACTCAATCAATCTCAGCCGTTGATCCATATCCACGCAAACGCGTCGCCGTGCTCGATTCAGAGATAGCGTATGTTGACACCGGCGCGGGCGATCCCATCGTGTTTTTGCATGGCAATCCCACGTCTTCGTATCTGTGGCGGAACATTATACTGCAGGTCGAGAAACTCGGACGCTGTCTGGCGCCAGATTTGATCGGCATGGGCGATTCGGGAAAGAACCCCAGCGGGTCGTATCGTTTTGTCGATCATTCCCGTTATCTTGACGCGTGGTTCGAGGCGCTTGGACTGACGAAGAACATCACCCTGGTCGTGCATGACTGGGGATCGGCGTTGGGCTTTTACTGGGCGCAACGCCATCAAGATCGCATCAAGGCGCTCGTATACATGGAAGCCATCACCCAACCGTTGAGTTGGTCCGACTGGCCTGAGGCAGCCGCTAACATTTTCAAAACGTTCCGCTCACCCGCCGGCGAGGAGGTTGTACTACAGAAAAACATCTTCGTGGAGCGGGTGTTGCCGGCCAGCGTCATGCGCAGACTTACCGAAGAAGAGATGGCCGTCTATCGCCGCCCGTTCCAGGAGCCTGGTGAATCACGACGCCCGACCCTCACCTGGCCGCGGCAGATTCCGCTGGATGGCGAACCCGCCGATGTCGTGGCGATTGTGGAGAGCTACGGCAAATGGCTCTCCACGAGCCCCATTCCCAAACTGTTCGTCAATGCCGATCCCGGCACGATCCTGATCGGCAAGCAGCGCGAGTTTTGCCGCACCTGGCCGAATCAACTGGAAGTGACGGTGAAAGGACTGCACTTCATTCAAGAAGATTCGCCTCGGGAAATTGGCGAAGCGATCGTAAAGTTTCTCACAGCGTAACACGCAACACGTCCCACGCATCGCGTATTACGTGGGATGTGATCCATGGCCGTGGCAATATTACTTACCCAACGACAAAAAGGAGACTGCCATGTCATACTCAACTATTCAGTTTGACGTCAAAGATAATGTTGCTCGCATCACCCTTAATCGACCGGATGCGGCGAACGCTCTCAACATTGAGATGAGTAAGGATCTCATGCACGCGTCGCTGCAATGCAGTGAAGATCCCAACATTCGCGCGGTCATCATTACCGGCAACGGCCGCATGTTCTGCGCCGGCGGCGACCTCAAAAGTTTCGCCCTTCAAGGGGAGAAACTTCCTTATCATCTCAAGGAAGTGACAATCTATCTGCACGCCGCGGTGTCACGCTTCACGCGCATGGATGCGCCAGTCATTGGAGCCGTGAACGGCACAGCCGCGGGCGCCGGCATGAGTTTGGCCTGTTCCTGCGATCTCGTGCTGGCCGCGGAGTCGGCGAAATTCACCATGGCGTACACTCGCGCCGGTCTCACGCCTGACGGTTCTTCGACCTATTTCTTGCCGCGCATCGTCGGTCTCAAACGCGCCTTAGAGCTGACAATGACCAACCGTCTCTTGTCGGCGCAAGAAGCGGAACAATGGGGCATCGTGACCAAGGTCGTACCGGATGCAAACTTGCAGGCCGAGGCGGACGCCCTCGCCGCACAGCTTGCGTCAGCGGCCACAGGAGCATTCGGCGGAAGCAAACGGCTGCTCCACAATGCCTGGAACGATACGCTCGAAACCCAGATGGAGTTGGAAGCGCAGGCTATCGCCGCCCGCGCGCATACGAATGACGGTCGCGAGGGCATCGCCGCATTTCTGGAAAAACGCGCGGCAAAGTTTACGGGCAAGTAATCAATCCTGAGTCCTGAGTTCCGAGAAAAAAGAGAGACAGCGAAGAACAGCGTACAAGACGCAACTTTCCTTCCCTGTCTCTATCCCTCTTCATCTGTCTCCTCTCTCTGTCTCCAGTCTCTGTCTCACCCCCCTCATTGCTTCTCATGCGTCAGGCAGGTAGGGGTGGCTGCATCATCAATTTCCTGGTGGAAGGAGGATCACCTAGTGACGACGCAAACCAACTGGCTCAACGGCGAACTGCAACAGCAGATTCGCGAGTTCCAAGCAGAGATGCTCCCGAAGATTCCCAAAGAGATTCTGACGACCTTCGAAAGC